>NZ_CAWMPM010000020.1:0-65673 GCF_963869435.1 Nocardia violaceofusca NBRC 14427 | reverse complement strand
TACGGGATCGATACGAGTCGCAAGACGATCAGCTGATCCACGGCTTCGCCCACGCGTACCGCCTCCTGCGTGAACACCCCGGCCTCCAAGCGGTGCTCCGCCTCAACCCGGACCTGTTGCTGCCCTATCTCATCGCCGACGCAAGCATCGCCCTCGAACTGGGCCGAGTCTTCGTCGAGTCCGCAATGCACCTGACAGACAACGTCCCCCACGAGACGCGTGCACAATTCGCCGAGCAGGTCGCCCGCGCCTTCCACACCCTGATCCTCATCCCCACCAACACCTTCGGCCTCGAACAACCTGACGGTCCCGAGAGCTACGCGCGAGATTTCCTCATCCCCGTCAAGGAACATCTGCTGAACAAGAGATCGCCGCGATAGCCTCCGCGCACCCGACCGACCCCGCATCCCCGCCAGCTGCCGGACACGGGCCGATACACTCTCATGCCGCTTATCGAGCGTTTTATCGCTGGTCACCGCTGGTGTAGGCCGCGTCAGGTGTTCGATCGCCGAGTGCCTGGCGCGGCCTGATCGTGTTGTAGATGACCCGGAATCGGTGGACCTCCATGTCCAGCGCGTCGCCGTCGGTGGTCACGCCACGGAACAGGTGCTCGTATTTCAAGGTGCCGAACCATCTTTCGATCACACCGTTTGGTCTGGGGTGATCGCACTCGGGTGCGGACGTGGCGCAGCAGCGGGTCCGGTCCGGCGAACGCGGTCTTGAACACCTCCCCGCGAAAGCACGGGCCGTTGTCCGACACCACCGCGATCGGCGCAGGCGCCACGCCGAGCACCTCCCCGGCTGGCCCGATAACCTCGGCCAGCCCACGACCGGCACGCAGGTCGTCCACGTCGAGGATCCGCTCGGCCTCGGCGACCGCGAGGCGCAGACAGGCCGGCGCGTCGGCACCGCGGGCCGTCGAGGTCACGGTGACGGCCAGGCAGTACTTCGTCGCGTAGTCGATCACCGCGCAGATCCGCCAGATCCCACCACCGGTCGTTTCGAACTCGCTGAAATCCGTCTGCCAAACCACATTCCGGCGCGTCGGCGGACCGTGGAACACCTTGCGCCGCAGCATCGCCCACGACTTGCGATCAGCACGATAACCACCCGGAACGGACCTGATCCACCAGGGCCGCGCCATGCTGCCAGACCCGCAACTGCACCGTTGCCGCGGCCAGCGCCAGCTTCAACTGTTCGTTCTCCATCCGCAACCGGCGCTGCTCCGGTGGCCCCTGTGCCCCGGCCGGACCACTGGGCACCTCGTCGAGCGCCTTGGTACCGGCTTCGAGGAAAACCTGCTTCCACTTGCCCACCGTACTCACCCCACGCCGCCTCGTCGCCTCCGCTGCGCTCATCTCACCGGCCAGCACCGGCAACACCACTCGCACCTTGTCCTCGACCGGAATCTTCAACCGCCGTGACCTGGCCACCGCGCGTCTCCTTCCTGATCTTGTGCTCGGAGCGTAAACCGAGCAACCCTGCCAAGAAGTTTGACGCTCTAGACAGGCTAGGATTCGACCATGCGTTCGATTACGGTCGCTCAGCGACGCGCGCGGCTGGCGCGGCGGCATCGGCTCGCGTTCGAGGCCCGTGGTACCGACCCTGCCGATATCGCCGAATCGATGGTCGCTCTGCACGCCACCGATCCCGCGACGGTGTACCTGTCGGTGTGCGCCCGCACCCGCGGCCTGGCGCCCACCGACGTGGAGCGCGCCCTCTACGACGATCGGTCGCTGCTGCGGCTGCTGGCGATGCGCCGGACCATGTTCGTCGCGCCGGTCGGTCTGGTTCCCGTGCTGCAGGCCGCGGTGGCCGACGCGCTCGCGGTCAAGCAGCGCCGCAACTACGGGAAGTACCTGGCCCAGGCCGTCGAGGGCGATATCGACGCCTGGCTGGCCGAAGTGGCCGACGAAACCCACCGCGAGTTGCTGGCCCGGGGCAGCGCGACCGGCGCGCAACTGTCGGCCGCCGTGCCCCGGCTGCGCACCCAGGTCGATACCGCGCCCGGCAAGCCGTATTCGAAACCGACCAACATCACCACCTGGGTGCTGCTCATCCTCGGATGCGACGGGCTCATCGTGCGCGGGCGCCCCAACGGCAGCTGGACCAGCAGCCAGTACACCTGGGCGCCCAGGGAGGCATGGCTGCCCGATGCCGCGCCGATCGCGCTCGACGCGGCGCGCGCCGAGCTCGCCCGCCGCTGGCTGCGCGCCTTCGGACCGGCTCCCGTGGACGATCTGGTCTGGTGGACCGGGTGGACGAAAACGGATGTGCGCAAGACACTGTCGAGTCTCGACCTGACGGAAGTCGACCTCGACGGCAGGCCCGGAGTGATCCTGTCCGACGATACGGACCCCGAACCCGAGTCCGGACCGTGGGCGGCGCTGCTGCCCGCCCTGGATCCGACGCCGATGGGCTGGCAGTCGCGCGATTGGTTCCTCGGCCCGCACACCCCGGCCCTGTTCGACACCAACGGCAATATCGGCCCGAGTATCTGGGTGGACGGCCGCATCGTCGGCGGCTGGGCGCAGCGCGCCGACGGTGAAATCGCCTGGCGGCTACTGGAAGACGTCGGCGCCGACGCGAAGGCACTGATCGATGCCGAGGTCGAGCGCACCGCCGCCTGGTACGGCGACGTGCGCGCCATCCCCCGCTTCCGGACTCCGCTGGAACGCGAACTCACCAGCTGAATTCCGGCGGCCCCCGGCTTCGCCGATCATGCCGTGAGGATCGCCATGATTTCGTCCATTGACCCGCCGACGGCGTTTTCCCCGTGCAGGTGGCGGTGGGCGAACGGCATTTTCTCTCGGATATGTAAGTTTTGATTTAGCGACTCTGAAGCAGAACTGTATTGATCGTCCCGCGTGTCCCGATCACGCTGTGCTCGTACGTTTCCCGACGTCATTTGCACCCATTCTCGATCGATCAAGGTTCTCATGTCACATGAACTCGCACGGCGACGCTTTCTCGGGCTCGGCGCCGCACTGACCGGCGCGGGGTTTCTTGCTGCGTGTGGTAGTCCCGCGACACCCGGCACTTCGGCGCGCGCGTTGCCCGCGCCGAAAAACGCCGCGCCGATATCGGGCGGGCGAATCACCTACCTCAACGAGAAACTGATCGACGGATATCAGCAACAGGCCACCGGGTCGTGGCATGTGGCGCAGGTGTGGAATCAGATCGTCGAGCGGCTGTTCTACTACGACGCCGCGGGTCGATTCCAGCCCCATCTCGCCACCGGATTCACCCAGAACGACGCCCGCACCGAATTCGGGCTGACAATTCGGAAAGGCGTGACATTCTCCAACGGCGAGCGGCTCGACGCGGCGGCGGTGGCCGCCAATCTGAACCTGCTCGGCAAAGGCGACAAGGGGCGCGGAATCGTCCGCGCGGCATATTTTCCGACCAGCTACGACAAGGCCGAGGCCGTCGGTGAATACGAGGTCCGGATCCGGCTGAGCCAACCGTTCGGCGATTTCATCCAGAAACTGGCCGCCTGGACGACGGTCGGCATGGTGGCGCCGGCGACCGTCGACGCGAGTCTGCGCGACCAGTCCGATCTGAGCAAGATCTACGGCACCGGACCGTTCGTGGTCGAATCCTGGCTGCCCAGTAAGGAAGTCGTGCTGCGCCGCCGCGAGGACTACTCCTGGCCGCGCGGCGACGCCAGGCACGACGGCCCGGCACGGCTGGAGCGGGTGACCGTACAACAGGTGATCGAACCGTCGTTGCGCGCCGGATCGCTCGAATCCGGGCAGGTCGACATCATCCACTACGTGCAGCCCGCCGAGGAGCCGTTCGTGGCCGACGGATTCCAGCTGATCGCGCCGACGTTCTTCGGCAGCGTCTGGGGACTGCAGCTACGCCTGACCGCGCCGCACCTCGACGACGTCCGCGTCCGCAAGGCACTCACGCACGGCATCGATCGGCGCGAAATCCTGACGACCAACTACCGCAGCGGCGCATGGACCGAGGCGAAGTCGACGTTCAACGACATCGTCCCCGGCACCCTGGATCTGCGCGACACGTTCGCCTACGACCGCGAGCTCGCGAACCGCCTGCTCGACGAGGCCGGTTGGACCGATCGGGACCGCGACGGATACCGCGTCAGGGACGGTGAGCAGCTGAGCTTCCTGATCTATCCCTCGGTCTACATCACGACCTCCCAGGCGGACCTGCAACTGATCGCGCAGCAGTGGAAGAAGATCGGGGTGCGGCTCGAGATCAAAGGCACCGACTTCTCGACCTACAACGCCGTCACCGCGCAGCCGAATGTGCCGCTGTACGAAAACCATTGGCTGGCGGGAAGTCCGACGGAGATGTGGCGATGGTGGCACAGCTCGCAAGGTAATCAGTTCAAGAAGCCCGGTGCCGCGCTGGACGCGTTGCTCGACGCGCTGGTGCAGGCGAAGTCCGATCAGGCCCGGATCGAGGCGTCGGAAGCGGTGCAGCGGTATGTCATCGACAACGCCTACTACATCCCGGTGCACGAGTTCCGCCAAACCTGGGGCGCTGCGGATCGCCTGCGCGATCTGAGTGTGGACGGGCTCGGGCTCATCAGCTTCTACGACGCGTGGCTCGACGTATGACCGGCCCGGAATCGAGGCAGTGAGAAATGAAGCAGTTGTCGCATTATCCGCGATATGTGGCATCCCGGATCGCGCAGGCCGCCGTGACGGTCGTCCTCGTCTACATCATCGTGTTCGTGATCGTGACCGTATTGCCGGGCGATCCGGTCGCCAACCGGCTGAGCAATCCCGAATACGGCTACTCCAAGGACCAGATCAGGGAGATGCTGGTCTATTTCAAATTGGACCGGCCGATCTGGGAGCAACTTCAGGTTGCGCTCGTCCGACTGGCGCACGGTGACCTGGGGTTGTCCTATGCCTCGAATCTGCCGGTGTCGACGGTGCTGTGGTCGGGCATTCCGTCCACGCTGAAATTGGCGGGTACGGCCTTCGTCTTCGCGGTGGTCCTCGCCTTCGCAATCGCGGTGAGTGCGTTCTTCCTTCCGGACCGGTTCGGCGGCGGCCTGCTGCGGGCCCTCCCGTCGCTGTTTCTGTCGGTGCCGAACTTCCTGATCGGTCTGGTCATCATCGATGTGCTGTCGTTCCAGCTCGGATTGTTCACGCTCACCGATTTCCGCAGCGCCGGGGCGCTCGTCTATCCCGCTGCCACGCTGGCGATTCCGACGTCGGCGCCGATAGCGCAGGTCCTCATCAGCGCCCTGGACAGCGCGCGTGCGCAGCCCTACGCCACGGTCGCGATCTCCAAGGGCATCGGCCGGTCCGGTCTGCTCTCCCGGCACCTGCTACCCAATGCCGCACTGCCGACGACGACCATCGCGGCGATCATCGTCGGTGAGCTGCTCGGTGGCTCGATCATCACCGAGGCGATCTTCGGCCGCACCGGAGTGGGGAGTGTGATCGAGAGGGCGGTCACCGAACAGGATGTGCCGGTCCTGCAGGCGGCGGTGGTGCTGGCCGCGATCGTCTTCCTCACCATCAATCTCGTGGTGGACCTGATCTACCCCGCGCTCGATCCCCGACTGCGCCCGACGGAGGCACGCCGATGACGACCACGACCGATGCGGCCGCCGAAATCGACAAGGAGCGGCCGGACGTCGTCGCGACTCTCGCGGTCACGCGCTCCCGCCGGCGGCCGGCGATGCCCGGACTGCGCGACCTCGCGACCGTCGCCGCGGTGCTCGTCGTCGCCGTGCTCACGGCCTGGGCGATCGCCCCGGGCCTGTTCACCAGCCAGGATCCGTACGCCGGCCTGACCGCGGACAACTTCCGGCCACCGTCATGGGATCACCTGTTCGGCACGGACCAGTTCGGCCGCGACATCCTCGCGCGGGTCGTGTTCGGCACGCGGACGGCGGTGCTGACCGCGCTGCTGGCCGTGGGCATCGGCCTGGTCGCCGGCAGCGCGGTGGGTCTGATCGCGGGCTTCTCCGGGCGGGTGGCCGACGCGATACTCGGCCGGCTGATCGACGCATTGCTGGCCATTCCCGGCTTTCTGCTGGCCGTCGTGGTGGTGGTGTCACTGGGTTTCGCCAGTGTGAACGCGGCTGTGGCGGTGGGCATTTCGTCGGTGGCCGTCTTCGCGCGCCTGATCCGGTCGGAGACGCTGCGGGTGAAGAACACGGCGTTCATCGAGTCCTCGCGCCTCATCGGTGGCGGAAAGATCGTCGTCCTGTTTCGCCACGTGCTGCCGAATGTGTACCGGTCGGTGCTTTCGCTGGCGGTTCTGCAGTTCGGTCTGGCCGTCATCAACATCTCCGCGCTGGCATTTCTCGGGTACGGCAATCCACCGCCGAGCCCGGACTGGGGCCTGCTGGTGGCCGACGGCAAAGACTTCTTCTATCGCTACCCGTGGTTCGTCTACGGCCCGGGCCTGGTGATCGTGCTGTCGGTGCTCTCGCTGGGCCAGTTGAGCAAACTCATCGGCAGGAACAGGTGACATGACCGCTACGACAACAGATCTCGTATCCGCGGCGGGCCGGGCGGCGCCCGTCGCGCCGCTGCTCGCCGTGCGTGACCTCGCTGTCGCCTACGACGGCGACCTCTCCGCACCCACGGTGTCCGGAGTGTCGTTCGACGTTGCCGCCGGCGCGGCGGTGGCGATCGTCGGTGAGTCCGGCTCCGGGAAGTCGACGGTGGTCAATGCCATTCTGCGACTGCTCGATCACGGCGTAGCGGTCGGAGGTCGCGCCGAGTTCGGCGGTAGGGATGTATTGCGGCTGCCCGAACGCGAATTCCGCCACATCCGTGGCCGCCGCATCGGTTTCGTGCCCCAGGACCCGACCTCCTCGCTCGATCCGGTGCGCCGCATCGACCGGCAGATCTTCGAGGCGTTCCGCGCCTCCGGCCTGCCCGAGTACGCCCGCCGGTCGCGGCTGCACGCCCAGGCGGCCGAACTGCTGGACTCGGTGGGAATCGCCCAGCCGGAGCGCACGCTGCGGTCCTATCCCCATCAGCTCTCCGGCGGACAGCTGCAACGGGTACTGATCGCGATCGCGATTTCGCAGCACCCGGAGCTGATCATCGCCGACGAACCGACCTCCGCGCTGGACGTGACCATTCAGAAGACCATTCTGGACCTGATCGACCGGCTGCGAGCCGAGCGTGGGCTCTCGGTGCTGCTGATCACCCACGATCTCTCGCTGGCCGCCGAGCGGGCGGATCGGGTCGTGGTGCTGAACTCGGGCCGGGTGGCCGAATCGGGCCCGTCCTCGGCGGTACTGCGGGAGCCGGAATCCGGTTACGCCCGCGAGCTGATCGCGGACATCCCGAGCCTCGATCCCGACCGCTTCGCCGCCGCGAAAGCCCTGCGCGCCCGGCCCGGCGGCGAGCCGGTGCTGACGGTCGCCGATGTCCACAAGACATTCCGGATCGGCAGGCACCGGACGGAGGCGCTGAAGGGCGTGAGCTTCGATATCCCGGCGGGCCGCACACACGCTCTGGTCGGCGAATCCGGTTCGGGGAAATCCACCCTCGCCCGGGTCGTACTGCGGCTGACGGAGCCGGACCGGGGGCGCGTGCTCGTGGCCGGCCGCGACATCTCGCATCTGGGCCGCCGCGAACTGCGTGTGGCACGGCAGAACCTGCAACTCGTGTATCAGAACCCTTTCCAGTCGCTGGACCCGACGTACACGGTCGCGCAGTTGGTGGCCGAACCGCTGATCCGCTACCGCTGGGGTTCGCGAGCACAGCGCCGGGCACGGGTGATCGAGGTCCTGGATCTGGTAGGTCTCGACGAATCGTCGCTCACCCGCGGTATCCGGCGGCTCTCCGGGGGCCAGCGCCAGCGCGTGGCCATCGCGCGGGCGCTGAGCCTGAGCCCGAAACTCCTGGTGCTCGACGAGCCGACCTCGGCGCTGGATGTGACCGTGCAGGCACAGATCCTGCAGGTTCTGGTCGATCTGCAGGTGAAGGTGGGCGTGAGTTACCTGTTCATCTCCCACGATCTGAGCGTGGTGCGACAGCTCGCCGATACGGTGACCGTGCTGCGCCGCGGCGAAGTGCAGGAGCAGGGCGCCACCGCGGACGTGTTCTCGACCCCCGCCGGCGAGTACACCCGGCGATTGGTGGAGTCGATCCCGAAACCGCCGGGACACACCGTGATTCAGCCGATTTCCGGAGGCCGCTCGTGAGCCGTTATCTGCATTTCACCGTCAACCTGATCCCGGGACCGTTGCAGGCATCCGACGGTTCGCATCCCTTTATCGACATCGACGACTTCGTCCGCTCGGCGCAACTGGCCGAGCGGGTGCGGCTCGACTCGGTGTTCTTCGCCGACTCGCAGGGAATAGGGCCGGACGGAAGGAGTTTCGCGTATCTGGACCCGCTGGTGACGCTGCCCGCGCTGGCTCGGGAGACCGAGCGAATCGGCCTCGTCGCGACGGTGTCGACCACCTACACCACACCGTACGCGCTGGCGCGGGCAATCCTGTCCCTGGATCACATCTCCCACGGTCGTGCGGGCTGGAACGTCATCACCACGATGGAGCCGACCGTCGCCCGCAACTTCGGCCTCACCGAGCCACCGCCACGTGCCGAACGCTACCGGCGCGCACAGGAATTCGCGGAGGTGGTCGAGAAGCTCTGGGCATCGTGGGAAGACGACGTCACCGCCACATGGGATCTGCGCAATCTGCGGCGTGCGTCGATCGACCATCGCGGCGAATTCTTCTCCGTCGCCGGGCCGTTGCAGCTTCCCCGGTCGCGGCAGGGTAAGCCGGTGATCTTCCAGGCCGGTGGGTCCGACGACGGCATCGACACCGCGGCCCGCTTCGCCGACGCGGTCTTCTCGGTCGGAGTCGACGAGGAAGCGTCGCGAACCTACCGCGAGCGGCTGAACAAGGAGGCCCGGAGCCGGCGCGGCGATTCGGCGGGCGTCCTCGTCCTGCCCGGCATCTTTCTCACCGTCGGCAGTACGGACGCCGAGGTACGGCGGCTGTTGCACGAGGCGGAACAGGCGCTGGAGGACTCGGAAACGGTGCACCGCTTCCTCTCCCGGTTCGACCTGGATCCGGCGGCGGTGAACCTCGACGGCCCGGTGCCGCCGGAGGTCGCGGTCACCGACAGCACCCGCTCGATCGGATTCGCCCAGGGCGGCGTGGATTTGGCACGCCGCCATCCGGATCTGACACTGCGCCGATTCATCGTGCTGGGTGGCGGCGGGCATCGGCGGATCTTCGGAACCCCGGAGTCGATCACCGACGAACTGATCGGCTGGGCCGAGCGCGGCGCCGCCGACGGGTTCACGGTGTTCGTCGAATCGCTGCCGCAGTTCGCCGAACACATCGTTCCGCGGCTCTGGGAGCGCGGCGTCCATCGCCGCGAATACACCGGCACCACGCTCCGTGACCATTTCGGCCAGAACGACGGCTGACCCTACATATCCAGGCCCAGGTCCAGCACCCGCACCGAATGGGTGAGGGCGCCGACCGCGAGGTAGTCGACTCCGGTGCGCGCGTAGTCGGCGGCGGCCTCGAGGGAGAGCCCGCCGGAGGATTCGAGTTTCGTGCGCGGCGAGCGGCTGTTGCGGCGCTGGACGGCGGCCTGGGTGGCCCACAGCGGGAAGTTGTCCAGCAGTACCAGTTCCACGTCTTCGGCGAGGACGGCGTCGAGCTGGTCGAGGCTGTCCACCTCGACCTCACATTCGATGTCGGGTTTCAGTTCGCGCACCGCGCGCAATGCGGCGACCACCGATCCGGCGGCCACGACGTGGTTGTCCTTGATCAGGGCGGCGTCGCCGAGGCCCATGCGATGGTTCACACCACCGCCGACACGCACCGAATACTTCTGCAGCGCACGCAGACCCGGCAGCGTTTTACGGCTGTCGCGGATCCGGCAGTTCGTGCCCTCGACCGCGTCCACCCAGGCGGCGGTGGCGGTGGCGATTCCGGACATGTGGGTGACCAGATTGAGCATGGTGCGTTCGGCGGTGAGCAGCTGCCGGGTCGGCGCGACGACGGTCAGCACCGCGTCGCCGGGGCCGACCCGGGTGCCGTCGGCGACGCGATCGGTCACCTCGTAGTTTCCGGCGCCGATCACCTCGTCGAGCACCAGCAGCCCGACATCGATGCCCGCGACCGTGCCCGGCTGCCGCGAGACCATCGCGGCCTTGACGGTCGCCTCGGCGGGAACGGTTGCCGCCGAGGTGATGTCGGGCCCATAGCGCAGATCCTCGTCGAGGGCCGTGCGGATCAGGGTGCGCAGTTCCCCGGGGTCGAGTTGCGGGTCCAGTGCCATCATCTACTCCTCGGCATGTGCGTGGGGGTCATCGGGCGCTCACCGCCGGCAGGGGGTCGGCGGTGGTGAGTGGATCGGCGACGACCTGCGGGCGGCCGTCGTCGCCGAGCCGGATCGCGACGCTGCGCCGCAACTCATCTCGTGGATCGGGATAATCGGATCGGGTGTGGCAGCCGCGGCTTTCGGCGCGGGCGGTGGCCGCGAGGAGCAGGGTCCGCGCCGCCAGTGTCAGGGCGGCGTCCTCCACCGCGGCCAGCACTCCGGCCTGTTCGCCGTGCAGCCGCGAAACCGCCTGCGGCGAGGGCATTTCCGCCGGCGCGGCATCGGAATTCGCCTGCCCGGGCGCCGATGTCGTACCGGTATCCGTTTGTGCCGCAGCGTCTTCCGGCGCATCCGCGGTCCCGGGCTTCGCCGTGCCGCTGCCCCGCAGATGCAGTACGCGCAGCATCGCCCCGCGCAGCCCGTCACCGTCGCGCACCACGGCGGCATGTGCCGACATCAACTGCTGCAGCGCGGTGCGATCGATACGCGGCAGCGACATCTCCGGCACCGACGTCACCTCCGGGGCGGAAGCGACCCGCTCGGCCGCGGCGGCCCCCGCCCGCTCGCCGACGACCAAACCCTCGAGCAGGCTGTTCGATGCCAGCCGGTTCGCGCCGTGCAGACCGGTGCGCGCCACCTCACCGGCCGCGTACAGGCCGGGGACGGCGGTGCGCCCGTGCGTATCGGTGACGACGCCGCCGCACTGGAAGTGCGCGGCCGGCGCGACCGGGATCAGATCGGTGCGTGGATCCAGGCCCGCCGCTCGGCACGAGGTCGTGATCGTCGGAAACCGTTGTGCGAAACCGTCGATCGCGCGGGCGTCGAGATACACGTGATCGGTGCCGAGCTGTCGCATCCGGGCGGCGATGGCCTTGGAGACGATATCGCGCGGCGCCAGATCGCCCCGCGGATCGACACCGGCGGTCACCGAATCACCGTTCGAGTCGACCAGTACCGCGCCCTCCCCGCGCACCGCCTCGCTGATCAGCGGCCGCCTGCCCAGCCCGCCGGGGCTGAACAGCACGGTGGGGTGAAACTGCACGAATTCCAGATCGGCGACGAGCGCACCGGCCCGCAGCGCCAGCGCGATGCCGTCGGCCGTGGCCCCGGGCGGGTTGGTGCTGCAGGCGTAGAGCTGTCCGAGGCCGCCGGTGGCCAGCAGGACGGCCGGGGCGTGGACGACCCCGAAACCCTGATCCGACACCACGATCACACCGCGTACCCCGTCGGGCCCGGTGACGATGTCGAGGGCGGCGGTGCCGAACAGCACCGGCAGTCCGGCGGCGTTCAGCGCGCGCTGCACCTCGGCGCCGGTGGCGTCACCACCGGCGTGGATGATGCGGCGCGTGCTGTGCCCACCCTCGCGGGTGCGCGACACCTGACCGTCGCGGCCGAGGTCGAAGACCGCGCCCAGATCGGTCAGCGCCGCGACGGCATCCCGGCCGCCCGACACGATGGAGCGCACCGCCTGCGCGTCGCACAGTCCGGCTCCGGCGTCGACGGTGTCGGCGACATGCGAGTCGACGGTGTCGCCGTCCGGCGCGACCACCGCGATCCCACCCTGTGCGTATTGCGTGGAGGTATCCGTCGGGCCACCCTTGCTCAGGGTCAGGACCCGCAACCCCCGCAGCGAGGCGGTGCGGGCCGCGGTCAAACCCGCGACACCACCACCGATCACCACCAGATCAGCTTCGGCTTCCCAGCCGATCGAAGGCGTCATCATCATCGATCGAACCTTTCCGGCCCGCCCGCAGGCGGGTGCCGGTGCTATTCGCCGCCGCCGGGATTGCCGATGGCGATCATGCGCTGCACCGAATTGCGTGCCAGCGCTGCGGTTTCCGGCTCGACGTGCACCTCGTCGAGTTCGTCGGTCAGGCAGCGCAGCAGCGCGGCCGGCGTGATCATCTTCATATACTTGCAGGACGCGCGATCGTTGACGGCCTGGAAGTCGATGCCGGGGGCGGCCTTGCGCAGCTGATGCAGCATGCCGACCTCGGTGGCGACGAGGACCTGGTTGGACTGCGCGGCCTTCGCGGCGTCGATCATGCCGCCGGTGGACAGGATGTGGACCCGGTCGGCCGGGAACGCCCCCTCCCCCGCGAGGTACAGAGCCGAGGTGGCGCACCCGCATTCGGGATGTACGAACAGCTCGGCATCGGGATGGGTGCGGGCCTGTTCGGTCAGTTCGTCGCCGTTGATGCCTGCGTGCACGTGGCATTCACCGGCCCAGATGTGCATGTTCTGCCGACCGGTCACCCGCTTCACGTGGGCGCCGAGGAACTGGTCGGGCAGGAACAGCACCTCGCGGTCGGGATCGATGGAGGCGACCACGTCGACGGCATTGGACGAGGTGCAGCAGATGTCGGTCAGCGCCTTCACCGCGGCGGTGGTGTTCACATACGACACCACGAGGGCGCCGGGATGTTCGGCCTTCCACGCGCGCAGGTCGTCGGCGGTGATGGAGTCGGCCAGCGAGCAGCCCGCGCGCTGGTCCGGAATCAGCACGGTCTTGTCCGGGCTGAGGATCTTCGCGGTCTCGGCCATGAAGTGCACACCGCAGAACACGATGGTGTCCTCGGGCGCCTCGGCGGCGATCCGCGACAGGGCCAGGGAATCGCCGACGTGATCGGCCACATCCTGGATCTCGGGTAGCTGGTAGTTGTGCGCCAGGATGGTGGCGTTGCGCTCGCGCGCCAGCCGCTTGATCTCCTGCGCCCACTCCGGTGTGGCCTCGACTCCGCCGAACCCGGCCGGACCGTCGATGACCTGCGCTGCGAATGCCCGCGTCGTCGGACCAGTGGTCGCTGTCGTCAGACTCGTTGACGCCATGGCATGGCTCCTTCCTCATGCGCGCGGCACTCGCGCCACGCGCATCACCCCGGGCCGATTCGCTTCAACCCGGTTTTCGACTTACAATCGAAAACGTGGCCCATAGTAGCACCATTCACGAATCGCTCACCGCGGTGTTCCAGGTTCGTCGCTTCATGGACACCGTCACCGCAGGTCCAGAGGGTGATCACTCGGTGATCGCGAGCGAACCGGTGGATCCGCAGAGTCCGCGCGGCAATCACGGCCTCCGCACCGAACTCGGGGTGCTGCTGTGGCAGCGGGCGATGGAACCCCAGACCGGCACCTGGTCGCTGCCCGGCGGCCGGCTGCGCGACGACGAGGATCTCGACACCTCCGCCCGCCGTCAGCTGGCCGAGAAGGTCGATGTACGTGAGCTGTGGCACATCGAGCAGCTGTCGGTCTTCAGCGATCCACATCGTGTGCCCGGGGTACGCCGCATCGCCTCGGCCTATCTGGGACTGGTGCCACTGACCGCGGATCCGCAACTGCCCGCCGACACCCGCTGGCATCCGGTGTCGGCCCTGCCGAACATGTCGTTCGACCACGGCACCGTCGTCCACCACGCCCGCACCCGGCTGGCGGCGAAGCTGTCCTACACCAATATCGCCTTCGCCCTGGCGCCTTCGTCGTTCACCATGTCGACGTTGCGCGAAATCTATTGCACCGCACTCGGTTACGACGTCGACACCACGAACCTGCAACGAGTGTTGAGCCGCCGCAAGGTGATCACGCCGACCGGGGAGACCGCCGCGCCGGGAAAGTCGGGCGGACGGCCCGCGGCGGTCTATCGGTTCACCGACGACGAGATCCGCGTGACCGACGAATTCGCGGCGTTGCGGCCCCCGGGGTGAGCGGCTCGCGCGGTGTGTTCCGGGCTGTGCGTGATGGGGTCCGCTTCCACCGGTTCGTGAGCCGGCGGCCAGTGGCCGCTGCTCGGGACGGGCGGACGCCCGCGGTCCGCGCACGGTAGCGTCGGCGGAATGGAATCGCTGATGCACCGGATTCTCGATATCGCGCCGGTGTGGATCTACCTGACGGTCGGTCTGCTCGTTTTCGCCGAGGACGCGATCTTCGTCGGCTTCGTGATTCCGGGCGAGACGGCGGCCGTTCTCGGCGGTGTCGCCGCCAGCCAGGGCCATGTCCTGCTGTGGGCGATGATCCTGCTGGTGGTGGCCGCCGCGATCATCGGCGACTCGGTGGGCTACGAGGTGGGCAAACATTTCGGCAGCCGCCTGCTCGCCGCCTCCTACCTGGACAAACACCGCGGCCGCCTGGACAACGCTCAGGACTTTCTCGCCCGCCGCGGCGGCTGGGCCGTCTTCCTCGGCCGCTTCACCGCCTTCTTCCGCGCGGTGATGCCGGCCCTGGTCGGCGCCTCCCGTATGCCCTACCCGAAGTTCCTTTCGTTCAACGCCATCGGCGGCATCGTCTGGGGAACGACCTTCGTGGTCCTCGGCTACGTCGCCGGCAATTCCTACGAGAAGGTCGCGAAAACCGTCGGCCGCGATATGGCGATCGCGGTCGTGGTGATCGTCGTCCTGGCGCTGATCGTGTGGAAGCTGCGCGAACGGCGCCAGGAGAAGAAGATCGAATCCGAATATCACGCCACCCACGACGGACGGTGAATCTCTACCCCCGCCGATTCATCCCCGCCGATTTACTCCGGCCGATTCACCACTGGCGATCCCGATGCTTGACCGTGCGCCGATAGGTGCGCTTGTTCGCCACCGGCTGCGCCGCAGCCGATCTGCGAAGTTCGTGCCGCCGCCGCCACGCACCGAGATCGGGCCGCTCACTCGGTTCGATTGCCGCACAATCACTTTCCGATCGCGCTCGCACTCCTGCCATTCCTACACCTCCCCTCCTGACCGATCCGGCGCAACGGTAACGAGCGTGAGCCCGGATCGCCATCGAATAAATGGCGATCCGGGGTTCGAGGACGGTCATCCACACGGGGGGGCCGATACGCCATCTGCGACAGGCGTTCCCGCCACTCGATGCCAGCCGATCGAGCAGGGCACTTCGGTTCAGCAGACGGTGACGGAACACCACAGCGTGCAGACCGGCTTGCTACCGGCTAGGGCAGCGCACCACGGTATTGTCCAGTGGCGCAACGCCCGCGGCGCGAACGACTCAGCGTTGTGAGTCGGCGTTCTGATACGACCCGGGCCGATGGTAGGGCCCGTAAGTCACCTCGGACAGCGGGGTATGCGGTGCGGGTTCCGGCGGTTCACCGCGTCCGCTTCCCAGGTCCTCGGAGGTGCTCAGCGCCGAGAGCAGGAGCACGACCAGGCCGGCGACCAGCGGTTGCAGCAGCAGCGCGGTCCAGCCTTCGACGGTGGGCGCGAGCTCCACGACGGTGTGCACGGGCGGGTTGTGGGAGCGGGGGTGGATCCAGCGCGCGACCTGTTCGCCGAACCACGACATCACCCAGGCTCCGGCCAGCGAACCGATCAGCAGACTCACCAACATGATCGGCCCGCGGATCGCGCGCCGGCGCCACACCGCGGCGGCACTCAGCAGTCCGGTCACCAGGCCGACGCAGGCGAAGATCGCCACCGCGTCGAAGCGATGCGCGCTTTCCCCGGTGAGCGCCATACCGCTACCGGGTTCGACGACGAAGACCTTCTCGGTCGGTGCGAGCATGGCCCACACTCCGCCGCCGATGACGCTGACCACCAGCACCGCCGCGACGATCCACAGCGCCGCGCGCAGCTCGCGCGGTGCGGGAGAGGCTGCGGCGGCGCCGCGGGAGGTCATCAGCGATGGTCCAGGCTGTGGGAATCGATCACCCCGTGCCGTGAGCATTTCGCCCACCAGCCGTCCGGACTCACCTGCACGATCATCCGGCGGCCGCACTGCTCGCAGAAGCGCGGCGGTTCCAGGCCCAGGGCCGCGGCCGCCGGCACCGGATCGTCGAGGCCCACGACGATCCGCTTCCCGGTGTACGGGTTGTAGCGCTCTTGCATATCAGGCTGTGGCATCTGGACCACCATTCGCGAAACCCCTCATGAAGTGCAGCTCTCCAGCTGCTCGACAATACCCGAACCGCCGCGGCCGCGGGAGCTCAGAGGGTCTCGTTGAGCGCCTTGATCGGCATCTTCAGATCGGTGAGCAGGTCCAGGTCCGCTTCGGCGGGGCGGCCGAGCGTGGTCAGGTAGTTGCCGACGATCACGGCGTTGATGCCACCGAGGATGCCCTGCTTGGCGCCCAGGTCGCCGAGGGTGATCTCCCGGCCGCCCGCGAAACGCAGGATGGTGCGCGGCAGCGCGAGCCGGAACGCGGCGACGGCGCGCAGCGCATCGGCCGCGGGCAGCACCTCGAGGTCACCGAACGGGGTGCCCGGGCGCGGGTTGAGGAAGTTCAGCGGAACCTCGTCGGGCTCCAATTCGGCCAGGTTGGCAGCGAATTCGGCCCGCTGCTCCAGGGTTTCACCCATGCCGAGGATGCCGCCGCAGCACACCTCCATACCGGCCTCGCGCACCATGCGCAGGGTGTCCCAGCGCTCCTCCCAGGTGTGGGTGGTGACCACGTTCGGGAAGTGCGAGCGCGAGGTCTCGAGGTTGTGGTTGTAGCGGTGCACGCCCATCGCGGCGAGCTGATCGACCTGTTCCTGGTTCAGCATGCCCAGCGAGCAGGCGACCTGGATGTCGACCTCGTTGCGGATGGCCTCGACGCCGGCGGCGACCTGCGCCATCAGCCGCTCGTCCGGACCGCGCACGGCGGCGACGATGCAGAATTCGGTGGCGCCGGTCTTGGCGGTCTGCTTCGCGGCCTCGACCAGGCTCGGGATGTCGAGCCAGGCGGCGCGCACCGGCGACTGGAACAGGCCCGACTGCGAGCAGAAGTGGCAGTCCTCGGGGCAGCCGCCGGTCTTGAGCGAGATGATGCCCTCGACCTCGACCTCCGGGCCACACCACTTCATCCGCACCTCGTGCGCGAGCTCCAGCAGCGCCTCGAGCTGGTCGTCGCCCAGGCGCAGCACCTCGAGGGTCTGCTCCTGAGTCAGTCCGACGCCACGTTCGAGAACCTGCTCGCGCGCGGTGGCCAGAATGTCGGTCTTCACGGGTGCCTGCGTCACAGCACGAATCCCTTCGTCCGGCCAGTACGGCCGTGCTTATTGCGGCATGGACTGGGCCCTCCGTGGTTACGCGGGCTGCCGCCTCCGGGCCTGCGCGTCCATACCGTGCAACTTGAACGGTGTTCAGGCTAGGGTAGCGGGGTCAGTGAGTCAAAACACGCGAGGGGTAGAAGTGCAGCTACATCGGGCGGATGTGATCGACGGTGCCATCGCCATCCTCGATCAGTACGGGCTCGCCGATCTGACCATGCGCCGCCTCGCCACCGCTCTGCACGTGCAGCCGGGGGCGCTGTACTGGCATTTCCCGAACAAGCAGGCGCTGCTCGGCGCGGTCGCCGACCGCATCCTCACCCCGATGGAGGAACCGGTCGCCGCCGCGGACTGGCCGGGCCAGATCAGCGAACTCGCGCATCGGCTGCGGTCGTGCCTGCTGGCCTATCGCGACGGCGCGGAGGTGGTCTCGGCCACCTACGCCTCCCGGCTGACCACCAGCAAGGGCCGGGAACGCTTGGCCAGTGCGATGATTCGCGGCGGCATGACCCACGAGGAAGCGGATCTGGCGGCCTACACGCTGCTGTACTACGTCCTCGGCGAGACGGTGGACGAGCAGTCGCGGATGCAGATGGATTCCGCGGGCGCGCTGGCGGAGGAGGATTCCCCGCTCTACGAGAACACCTCGGCCACCGAGCGATTCGACTTCGGGTTGCAGCTGTTCGTGGGCGGGGTGCTGCATCTGCTCGGGAGCCGGGTGCGCTAGCCGGACATTTCGGACGGTAGCATTCGGACCGTCATCCCCGGCGGCGCGGGAATCCGGTGGAAATCCGGAACGGTCGCGCCACTGTGACCGCGGGCGGGCGCCGATGTGCGGACCCGCTGCGGGAGTCAGACCTCGGTCGCCGGGCACTGCTCTGAAGAGGTCGCGTGATGCCTGTGGAGTTCCGGCGATGAATCGCGTCCGGACAACGATCGTCGTTCCCGTAACGCTGGCGTCGCTGCTCGTCGCGATGGTGGTGGCGACCGCGTGTGGCGCCGAACCGCTTCCGATCCCGGCGGTGCTCGAGGTGCTGGGCGGACATCTGGGCGGCTCCGGTGCGGTCGATTCCGCCTTCGACACCATCGTGTGGCAGTTGCGGGTTCCGCGCACGATCCTGGCCGCGGTGGTCGGCGCGGGCCTGGCACTCGCCGGGGCCGCCATGCAGACATTGGTGCGCAATCCCCTGGCCGATCCCTATCTGCTGGGTGTGTCCTCGGGCGCGGGGGTGGGCGCCGCTGCCGTGATCACGTCGGGGTGGTTCGCCGGGGCCGGCATCTGGGCGCTGTCGGGCGGCGCGCTCGCCGGCGCGTTGACAGCGGCGGCCACGGTGTTCGCGATCGCGATGGCGCAGGGCGGGTTGACGCCGCTGCGCCTCGTCCTGACCGGAACCGTGCTGGGATCGGCGTTTTCGGCGCTGAGCAGCTATCTCATCTTCCGCAGCGCCGACCCGAAGGCCGCGCAGTCGGTGCTGTTCTGGCTGCTCGGCAGCCTGGCCGGAGCCGATTGGACACGAATCGCGGTGCCCGCCATCGTCGTTGCGCTCGCGGCGGCGACTCTGCTGGCCGTACACGGGTGGCTCGACGCGTTGAGCGTGGGCGCCGAAACCGCCGCATCGGTGGGAGTGCCGGTGCGGGCCCTGCGATACGGGCTGTTCGTCGGACTGGCCATCCTGGTCGGCGTGCTGGTCGCGGTGTCCGGCGGGATCGGCTTCGTGGGTTTGGTGGTACCGCATGCGGCGCGGATGCTGGTGGGCTCCACCCATCGGCGATTGCTGCCGGTCGCGGCGCTGTGCGGTGCGCTGTTCCTGGTCGTGGCCGACGCGGCGGCACGAGTTCTCGTGCGGCCCACCGAAATTCCGGTGGGTGTGCTCACCGGGCTGATCGGCGCGCCGGTGTTTCTGCTGCTGATGGGCCGGCGGCACTACCGATTCGGTGCGGCGTGAACGGGCCACTCGCGTCCGGCGCGCCGGAAACCGCCGCCGCGACACTGCGGGTGGAGCGGATGACATGCGGGCCGCGCGGCAGAGTCGTTCTGACGGACGTCGATTTCGAGGTCCGGCCCGGTGAGGTGATCGGCATCGTCGGACCCAACGGCGCCGGGAAGTCGACGCTGCTGCGCACACTGGCCGGACTGCTGCGACCGCGGACCGGCCGGGTTCTGGTCGACGGTGAAGCGCTGCGGGCGATGTCGCCGCGCCGGCGTGCTCGCCTGGTCGCCCTCGTCGGACAGGACGAGCAGCCGCCCGCCGATCTGTACGCCGGTGAGGTGGTCGCGCTGGGGCGGACACCGTATCTGCCGCCGTGGGGCGCCGGCAGTCCGGCCGAACGCCGCGCGGTCGAGGACGCCTTGGCCGCGGTCGATCTCGGCGGATTCGCCGATCGCCCGGTGCGTCGGATGTCCGGTGGTGAGCGGCAGCGAGTGCTGCTGGCCCGGGCCCTGGCGCAGACGAGCCCGCTGCTGTTGCTCGACGAGCCGACCAATCACCTGGACATCACCCACCGGCTCGCGCTCCTGGATCTGGTTCGGGGACTGGGCCGCACCGTCGTGGTCGCCCTGCACGATCTGACCCTGGCGGACCGCTACTGCGACCGGGTGCTGGTCGTGCACGACGGATCCGCTTCAGACCTGCGGGCACCGCGGGAAGCATTGAGTCCGGAGGTTCTCGCCACGGTCTTCGATGTGCGGGCAGCGCGCGTGCGGCATCCGGACACGGGCGCGACACATCTTCTGCTGGAACCGAATACGGAGGCTTAGACGATATGCAACTGCTGCGATGGCTCGCCGTCGGGTCGACTGTCGCGTCCTTGGTGGCGTGTGGCCCCGCGCAGACCTCCGACGGCAATCTGACCCTCACCAATTGCGGTGAACAGGTGCGCTTTCCGGCTCCGGCGCAGCGCATGTTCGTCAACGACACCAATATGGTCGCGATGACACTGGCCTTGGGCGCACAGGATTCGGTGGCCGCGGTGGCCGGTCTGCAACAGGACGTCGTGACCCTGCGGCGGCACTACGGTGACGTCGTCGATCGGTTGAACAATGTCGCGCCGAGCTCGCCGTCCCGGGAGACGGTGCTGGCCCGGCGCCCCGATGTGATGGTGGCCGGCTGGAACTACGGCTACAGCGAGGCCACCGATCTCACGCCGGATACGCTGCGCGCCAATGGTATCGCGCCCTACATCCTCACCGAGAGCTGCCGACCGCACGCCGGTCAGCGGCAACGCGGCACCGTCGAACCGTGGGCGGCGCTGCGCGCGGATCTGTCGAATCTGGGCGCGATCACCGGTCATACCGACCGGGCCACCGCACTCGTCGCCGACATCGATACCCGCCTCCAGCGCTTGCGCGCCGCGCCGCGGGCCGCGACACCGCCGACCCTGTTCGTCTTCGACAGCGCGAGCGAAACCATCTTCTCCAGCGGCAGATTCGGCGGCCCCCAGGCCGTCCTCGAGGCCGCCGGTGCCCGCAACGCACTCGACGATGTGGCCGACACGTGGACGGCGGTGTCGTGGGAGCGACTGGCCGCCGCGGACCCGGACGCCCTCGTCTTCGTCGACTACCCGGGGCAGAGCTTCGCCCAGAAGGTGGACGCGCTGCGCGCCAAACCCGGCATCAACCGGCTGCGCGCGGTGACCGAGCAGCGGTTCCTCAACCTGCCCTATGTGCTCTGGACGTCGAGCCCGCTCAACATCGATGCCGCCGAGCAGCTGCGGGCACAACTCGAGCGGTGGAATATGCTGCCGCCCTCGGGTATTCGCCCGGCATTCGACGACACCGTGCGCTGATCCACACGCCGGATCACGGCATACCCATGGTCTGCTCGGAGTGCACCAGCCCGATGAACGGCACGATCTGCTGCGCGATCACCGTGTTGTATTCGCGCGGATGCTGCCGCGGATCGGCATGGCCGGTGCTGCGGGTCAGCACCACCAGGAGCGTGCCGTCGACACCGCCGACGGTGTCGATCAGCGCGCGATGGGTGTATTCGTCGTCCACGACGGAATCCCGGTACGGATCGTGCGGGCGGATGAAGACGATGGCCGGCCGGGCTTTGCCGGACGCGGGCTTCGCCAGCGCGTGCAGGTCGTCGATCGCGCCGCTGGCGACGATGGCCTTGAACTGATCCTCGATGAGGCCGTTGCTGGCGGCGTCGGTGTTGAAGATCTTCTGCCGCAGCACATCGGTGACCGTGCGGCCCAGCGACGCCGTCCGGATCCCCGGCGGATCGGAGCCGTAGTCGATGAATTGGTTACGGCGGGAATAGGTTTCCGCCAGCAGCCGCAACCCCCGGCTCTCCCGCGTGCCGGGGAACCAGCCGAACCAGCGCAGCAGATCCTCACCCTGGTCGCGGCTTTCCGGCCGTACCGCGGCCAGGTCGACCGGCGTGCAATCCAGGATCACCCCGGACAGGGTGCGCGTGCTGTGGGTGTGGATGTGCTTGGCGATCTCGAGTGCGATCACCCCGCCCATGCTGTGGCCGACCAACACCACCTTGTGGATGCGGGCGGCCTCGGTGACGCGGATGATCAGATCACTGATCACCTTGGTGTCGATACCGGTGTTGTCGTAGCGCACCGCCCACACCGAACCCAGCTGCCGCAGTGAGGGCAGGGCGCGCGCGGTGTCGGAGGCATCGAGCGAACCCAGGCCGACGAGGTCGAAAACCGCGGTATCGCGGTCGCTCGCGGCGGCCGGGCCCGAAATGGGCAGCACCGCGGGATCGGTGCGCGCCAGCCGTGCCTGCTCGGGGGAAACGTCGTAGTGCCAGTACTGCGCGAACACGACGAGTACGACGATCGGGACCAGCGCCGCCCGCAGCAGCACGCGCCGCGTCCGCCCCAGCGTCCGCCAGCGGTGCCCTGCACGGGTTTCGGTCAGCCGGGCCCGCCGTCGCGCATCGTCGTAATCCGCGACCGTGGAAGGGTGCCGATCTCGCATGGACATCCCTACCCACTGTAAGGGCGTTCGCGACCGGCGCATCCGTTCCGCGGTGCGGCGCGGTGATACCCGTTGTCGATTACCGCTGGTCGTCGAGGAGGTGACGGGGCGCGGCCTGGCGCCACGAATCCAGAATGATCGCCTCCAATTCGGCCCGGTCGTCCAGGGCGGCCAGCCGGGCGCGAACCCACGCGTTACCGGCCTCGTGCGCGGCGATCCAGAATTTCGCGGGCTCGGCCGCGACCAGCTCGTCGCGGTCGATGATCGGGCAGCGCACCGCCATCGAGGTCTCGGCCTCGGGCAGGGTCAGAAACAGCTTGCCCGCGACCCGGAAAGTGGGCATCCCCCAGGCGAATTGCTCCGATGTCTCCGGCAGCGACAGGGCATAGTCGCGGGCATCCTCCCCGGTTGCGCTCATGTCCCGCATCCTGCCAGGCCCCACCGACACGAACGGGGCCTCGCCACGACGGGCGGCTCAGCCCAGGTATCGGCGAACCCAGTCGGCGTGGAACCATCCGGAGGCGGTGTCGGCGAATCGCTCGGGCAGCCACTGTCCGGCGCCCTCGGGGATCACCCCCACGACCTCGACGCCGGTGACCTCCGGCAGGTCGGTGCGGTTGCATTCGGAGGCGAGATCCGGTGCGCTCGGCCAGGATCCGATGACCAGCCCCGCGCACCGCACACCGGCGGCGGCGAGGGCCCGGGTGGTGAGTTCGCTGTGGTTGAGAGTGCCCAGCCCCGCGGCCGCGACCACGAGCACCGGCGCGTCGAGTTTCTGTGCCAGGTCGAGCAGCGTGAACTCCCCGACCCGAACCAGCAGGCCACCGGCGCCCTCGATCAGGGTGAGGTCGGCATCGGCCAGGGAGTCGATGCCGGCCACCGTCTCACCGAGGGTGAGCAGCGGTTGCCCGCAGCGGCGGGCGGCGGTGTCGGGAGCCAGCGGTTCGGGATAGCGGGCCAGTTCGAGCGTGCGGGTCACACCCGCCAGCCGCTCGATCACCGCGAGGTCGCCGGCTTCGCCCGGAGCCATGCCGGTCTGTGCCGGTTTGCACACCGCGACCGTGCGCCCGGCCGAGCGCGCCGCCGCGGCCAGCGCGGCCGTGACGACGGTCTTCCCGACGTCGGTCGAGGTGCCCGTCACGATCAACCTGCTCATATCGCCTCGCTCCTCCAATTCTCGCATCACTCAGGCAGCTTGCGGGTCCCGCGCCGCGGTCAGCACCTCGTCCAGCACCGTGGCGATGATCTCCATCTCGGCCTCGGTGAGGTCGGCACGCGCGGTCAATCGCAGCCGCGAGGTGCCCTCCGGCACCGACGGCGGCCGGAAACAGCCCACGCTCAGACCGCGCGCCCGGCACTGCTGCGCGGCGTCGAAGGCCACCTGCGCCTGCCCGAGCACCACCGAGACGACCGCCGAATCCGGTTGCGGCACATCGGCGATGCGGGCGATCTCGGCGGCACGGGTGAGGACTCGCCCGCCCAGTTCCGGTTCCTTGCGCAGCAGCCGCAACGCCGCATGGGCGGCGCCCACCGCGGCGGGCGCCAATCCGGTGTCGAAGATGAAGGTGCGCGCGGTATCGATGAGGTGGGCGCGTACCCGTTCGTCGCAGAGCACGATTCCACCTTGCGCGGCAAGGGCTTTCGACAGGGTGGCGGTCACGATCAGATCCGGTTGCCCGGCCAGGCCGAGTTCCTGCACCAGGCCGCGGCCGCCGTCGCCGCGCACGCCGATGCCGTGCGCCTCGTCGACGATCAGCACCGCGCCGTTCGCGCGGACCACCCGATGCAGGTCGGTCAGCGGCGCGAGGTCGCCGTCGGCGCTGAACACCGAATCGGTGAGCACCAGCGCACGCTCCTCCGTCCGCTGCGACAGCAGCCGGTCGACGGCCTCGACATCGCGATGCGGCGCGATCTCCACCCGGGCCCGCGAGAGCCGGCAGGCGTCGACCAGCGAGGCATGACTACCGGCGTCGGAGACCACCAGCGCACCGCGACCGGCCAGCGCGGTGACGACACCGAGATTGGCGGCGTAGCCGGAGGCGAAGACCAGGCCCGCCTGCGCCCCCACGAAGTCGGCCAGGTCGGCCTCGAAGTCCTCGTGCGCGACGGTGGTGCCGGTGACCAGCCGCGATCCGGTCGCGCCGGCGCCCCAGGTCCGGACCGCCTCGACCGCGCCCGCGATCACCTCGGGGTGGCGCGACAGACCCAGGTAATCGTTGGAGGCGAGGTCGATGAGATCGCTGTGCGCCGGTCGCGCCCGCAACCGCCGCCGCAACCCGGCGCGCACCCGGTCACCCGCACGCTCGTCCAACCAGCTCAACGGATCCTCGTTCACAGCTCGGAAGCATACTTGAACGCCGTTCAGGACGGTGGCGGCGGGTGCGATCCACCGTGCCCGCCGCAGGTGGCGAACCCGTCAGGCCGGTGGCGTCCAGTCGAGGGCGCGCGCGAAGGCGCGCGGCATCGCCCAGCCGGGCATCAGCCGCAACGCGGTGTCGCGGGCACGCACCGCGGGCGTCCACGACCATTGCGCGACCGTTCCGATCCGCCGGGAACGGTGGGCGAGGGCCCGGGTGCGCGGGCGACGCAGCGCGTCGTAGCGGCGCAGCGCGTCGTCGATCTCGCCGTTGTCGAGCAACGCGGCCAGGGTGACCGCATCCTCGAGGGCGAGGTTCGCGCCCTGGCCCATATTCGGCGTCATGGCGTGTGCGGCGTCGCCGAGCAGCGCGACGCGTCCGCGGACGAACGTCGGTAGATCGGGCAGATGGTAGATGTCGTGGCGCATCACCGAATCCGGCGACACCGCGTCCAGCAGCGGCGGAACCGGATCGGGCCACGCGCCGAAACGTCTGCGCACGGCGGCGAATTCGCCGTCGGGCGCGCGCTCGCCTTCGGCCGCGTTCACCGCGCCGAACATGTATACCCGATGGTCGGCGAGCGGGACGATGCCGAAAATCTCACCGCTGCCCCAGATCTGGCCGCCCTGGCGAAGGTCGGGCTGCGGTTCGGTGATCATTCGCCACGCGGTGTATCCGGCGTAGCGGGGTGGGCGGGCATGCGGGCAGACCGCGGTCCGCACGACGCTGCGCAGGCCGTCGGCACCGATCACGAGATCCGCCGTCTCCGCTCCCCCGCTGTGCAGAACCTGCACCGCCGGGTCTTCGATGTCGACCCCGGTGACGGTGACTCCCAGGCGCAGACGGTCCTCGCCGAGCGCCGTGCGCAGGATGTCGAACAGGTCCGCGCGATGGACCGCCACCACCGGGCCGTACCGGTCGGCCACTTTCTCGGTGTCGGTGCGGGTCAGCCAGCGGCCGGAGCGGTCACGGATTCCGCCCTCGGTATCGGCCATCGCGCGCGAGCGCACCTCCGCGCCCACGCCGATCGCATCCAGTGCGCGTAACCCGTTGGGCCACAAGGTCAATCCCGAGCCGACCTCACCGACGGCGGCGGCTCGCTCCCAGACCTCGACGTCGTGTCCGCGCCGATGCAACGCGATCGCGGCGGCCATACCGCCGATTCCCCCGCCGACGACGATCACTCGCAGTGCCCGCATTCCCCACTCCTCGGCTCCTAGGCGTCGCGGTCCAGCCAAACACACCGCGCACGCCGCCGCGGGTCAGCCGCCGATGCGCGCATGTGCAAGCCGGCACAGATCCACCGGTTGCAGCGCATCGGCCCGCTCCCACCAGCCCGCCGGTACGGCCGCTCGGTGGCTGATGTGCTCGACCGTGGCGAATCCGTACCGGCGCAGGACGTCGTCGAGGGTTTCCGGGGTGAAGGTGCTCAGCCACGGTTCGCCCTGTGCGCTGGTGACGGGCTGGACGGATTCGGCGTAGGCGTGCCCGTTGCCGTCGCGCAGTGCCGGATCGAGCATGTACTCCATCACCAGTTCCGACCCCGGGGCCAGACCGGACAGGGCGGCCAGCGTGGCGCCGATCGCCTCGGCGGTGAGATACATGCTGACTCCGAGCCAGCTGACCACGGCGCGGCGTTCACAGTCGAATCCGGCATCGGCCAATTGCCGTGGCAATTCGTCGCGTTCGAAATCGACTGGTACGAAAATCACCTCGCCGACCGGCTGGATATCGCCGATGGCGAGGATTTCCCTTTTCCACCGCTGGGTGCCGGGATGGTCGACCTCGAATACCCGGACGCCTTCGGCCGGACCGCGATATCCGAAACTGTCGAGTCCCGCACCGAGAACGACATATTGCGCCGCGGCCGATTCGGCGAGGCGCTGTTCGGTCCAGTGGCTGCGCACCGTCGCCTGCGCCCGGACCGCCGCCAGCAGCGGATGGTCGCCGTGGTGCAGGTGGTAGCCGATGAGCTCTTCCGCATGCGGGCCGAGCAGGGCGGAGGCCATGGTGTCGCGGAACAGATAGGGCTCGCTGTCGATCAGCAGATGGGCCGCGCGGGCCGCGGCCGCCATCATCGCCGTGCGACTGGGTTCGGTGCCGATCATCGAATTCCCTTTCACCGTCCTGCGGACCCGGTGGATATCACCGGGCGAATTCCGATGATAGACAGGAATTTTCGCGCTCGCCGTCACCATATCACACGAAAATGAATATCCGATATACGACAAACGGCGGGCCGGAAGGGAATTCGGCTCACCCCGCCGCGGCGGTGGCGACGACACCGGCGGCGATGCGCGCGATATCGTCGGCGCTGCTGATGAACGGCGGCATGGTGTAGACCAGATTGCGGAACGGCCGCAGCCATACGCCGGCCTCGACGGCGGCGCGGGTCGCGGCGACCATATCGATCGAATGGTCGAGTTCGACCACCCCGATCGCGCCGAGCACGCGCACGTCCACCACGCGCGGATTGTCCTGCGCCGCGGCGAGTCCCGATTTCAGACCGGCCTCGATCGCGGCGACCTCGCCCGCCCAGTCCCGCGAGAGCAGCAGCTCGACGGAGGCCACCGCGACCGCACAGGCCAGCGGATTGCCCATGAAGGTGGGCCCGTGCATGAGCCCGCCGTGCGCCGCGCTGACGGTCTCGGCGATGCGGGTGGTGCACAGTGCTGCCGCCAGGGTCATATATCCGCCGGTGATGGCCTTGCCCACGCACATCACGTCAGGCGCCACGCCGGCGGCCTCGGCGGCGAAAAGCGTTCCGGTGCGGCCGAATCCGGTGGCGATCTCGTCGAAGACCAGCAGCACACCGTGCTGGTCGCACAACCGGCGCAGCTCGTTCAGGTAGCGCGGATGATGAAAACGCATGCCGCCCGCGCCCTGCACGACGGGCTCGACGATCACCGCCGCGGTCTCGTGCGCGTGCGCGGCCAGCAGCCGATCCAGTTCCGCGACGTAGGCGGGATCGAAGTCGACCGGCGGTACGGGCGCGAAGATCTGCTCGGCCAGCACGTCGGTCCACAGCGAGTGCATGCCGCCCTCGGGATCGCACACGCTCATCGGGGTGAAGGTGTCGCCGTGGTATCCGCCGCGCCAGGTGAACAGCCGCCGCTTGCCCGGCTGTCCGAGCGCCCGCCAGTACTGCAGGCACATCTTGGCCGCGACCTCGACCGACACCGACCCCGAATCGCAGAGGAACACCTTGTCCAGACCGTCGGGAGTCAGCTCCACGAGCAGCTGGGACAGTCGCACCGCCGGCTCGTGGGTGAGCCCGCCGAACATGACATGACTCATCCGCCGCGACTGCTCGACCAGTGCGGCGTCCAGCACCGGATGCCGGTAGCCGTGGACCGCCGCCCACCACGAACTCATCCCGTCGACCAGTTCGCGGCCGTCGGCGAGGGTCAGGCGGGTGCCCGCGGCCGAGGCGACCACCAGCGGTTCGGTGCTCGCGGGGAAGCCGCCGTAGGGATGCCACACATGGGCGGCGTCGAGGGCGGTGATCTGGTCGGCTGTCAGGGCCACGCGGATCCCTTCACGAGACGGTCTTGAACGCTGTTCAAGTTATCACCGCGATGAATCACGTCGGCACCGGGACCGCGCCTCCGAATATTCGTTCTCCCGCACCGCGAGGCGTTCGCGCGATATCTTTGACTCAGTCAAAGAACTGGAGGGCAGCCATGACGACTGCGGCACTCGACCACGACGACGTCGGCGCGGTGCGCGCGTTCAACCGCCGCTACACCCGGTTGATCGGCGTCCTCGAAGAACATCTGCTCGACAGCGACTTCTCGCTCACGGAGGCGCGAGTCCTGTTCGAACTCGCCCACTCCGGACCGCTCGGCGTCCGCGCGCTGCGCACCGAACTGGGTCTGGATCCGGGCTATCTGAGCCGGATCCTCGCCCGCTTCGAGAGCGCCGGGCTGGTGCGGCGGCACCGATCCGAGTCCGACGCTCGCCTGCAACTCGTACACCTCACCGACGCGGGACGCGCCGCCGCCGACGACCTCGACCGCCGGTCCGCGCACGACATCGCCGAGCTGCTGGCCGGGCACAGCGCCGCGGACCGGCAGCGCCTGCGCACCGCGATGCGCACGATCGAAGAGCTGCTCGATCCGGCCACCGCGCCAGGCCAGGTGAACACGTCCGCGGCAGGTCACACGAGCGAGGTCCGCCTCCGATCTCCGCGCCCGGGCGACTACGGCTGGATCATCCAGCGCAACGCGGTGCTCTATGCCGCCGAATACGGCTGGGACACCGAGTACGAGGCGCTGGTCGCGAAGATCGTGGCCGAGTTCCTGGCCGGGCACGACCCCGACACCGAGCGGGCGTGGATCGCCGAGGCCGGCGGCGTCGCGGCCGGCGCGGTGTTCTGTGTGCGCGAGGACGACACCACCGCCCGGCTGCGGCTGCTGCTCGTGGAACCGTCGGCGCGCGGGCTCGGCGTGGGCACCGCGCTGGTCGAGCGGTGCCTGCGGTTCGCGGCCGAGGCCGGATATCGGGACATGGTGCTGTGGACCAACGATGTGCTCACCGCGGCGCGGCGGATCTACCAGCGCGCCGGATTCGAACTCGTCGATTCCCGGCCGCACCACAGTTTCGGCGCCGACCTCGTCGGCCAGACCTGGCGGCGCGGCCTGCGGTAACCGCAGCCCATCGATAGCCACCGGATTACCGGACCGGCACGACCCGGCCCACCCGCACCGGCGACTCCGGCACGACGGTTACTGTCGATACATGGTTCGGCCCGATACATCCGGTGAGATGACGCCTCTCGGCGTCTGGCCGGGCGCCGCCTATCCGCTGGGCGCGACCTACGACGGGGCCGGTACCAACTTCTCGGTGTTCTCCGAAGTTGCCGAACAGGTCGAGCTGTGCCTGATCGATCGCGCGGGCGGTGAGCACCGCATCCCGCTCGACGAGGTCGACGGGTACGTCTGGCACGCCTATCTGCCCACCGTCGCCCCCGGCCAGCGCTACGGGTTCCGCGTGCACGGACCCTACGATCCCGCCCGCGGATTGCGCTGCGACAGCAGCAAATTACTGCTCGACCCCTACGGCAAGGCCTTCGCGGGCCGGTTCGCCACCGACGCCACCCTGCACACCTACGGCGCGGATACGCTGGGGCACACCATGACCGGCGTGGTGGTCAACCCGTACTTCGACTGGGCCGGCGACCGCCCGCCGCGGCGGCCCTACCACGAAACCGTCATTTACGAAGCCCACGTGAAGGGGCTGACGATGACGCATCCGGCGATTCCGCAGCGACTGCGCGGCACCTACGCGGGTATCGCGCACCCGGCGATCATCGACCATCTGCTGGCGCTGGGGGTCACCGCCATCGAGCTCATGCCGGTCCACCAGTTCCTGCACGACCGGATCCTGCTCGACCGCGGTCTGCGAAACTACTGGGGGTACAACAGTTTCGGTTATCTGGCGCCGCACCACGAGTACGCCGCCGACCCGCGCGCCGGGGCCGCGGTCACCGAATTCAAGGCGATGGTCCGGGCACTGCACAGCGCCGGCATCGAGGTGATCCTCGACGTGGTCTACAACCACACCGGCGAGGGCAATCACCTCGGGCCGACGATCGGCCTGCGCGGGATCGACAACGCGGCGTACTACCGTCTGGCCGAGGACGATCCGGCGCACTACATGGACTACACCGGTACCGGCAACAGCCTCAACGTGCGCCACCCGCACACGTTGCAGCTGATCATGGATTCGCTGCGGTACTGGATTGTCGATATGCACGTCGACGGCTTCCGCTTCGATCTGGCGGCCACGCTGGCGCGCGAATTGCACGATGTGGACCGGCTTTCCACCTTCTTCGACCTGGTGCAGCAGGATCCGGTGGTCAGTCAGGTCAAACTGATCGCCGAGCCGTGGGATGTCGGCGAGGGCGGCTACCAGGTCGGGAACTTCCCCGGCCTGTGGACCGAGTGGAACGGCAAGTACCGCGACACCGTGCGCGACTACTGGCGCGGCCGACCGGCGACCCTGGGTGAATTCGCCTCGAGGTTCACCGGCAGTTCCGACCTGTACGAGGCCACCGGCCGCCGGCCGGGTGCGAGTATCAACTTCGTCACCGCCCACGACGGCTTCACGCTGCGAGATCTGGTGTCCTACAACGACAAACACAATCACGCCAACGGCGAGGACAATCGCGACGGCGAGGACTACAACCGGTCCTGGAACTGCGGGATCGAAGGTCCCACCGACGATCCGGAGGTGTGTGCGCTGCGAGATCGCCAGAGCCGCAACATGATCGCCACCCTGGCGCTGTCGCAGGGCACACCCATGCTGCTGCACGGCGACGAGATCGGGCGTACGCAGCAGGGCAACAACAATGCCTACTGCCAGGATTCGCCGGTCTCCTGGATGGATTGGGGGGCCGCGCAGAAATACGCCGATCTGCTGACGTTCACGCGCGCCGCGTTCGCGCTGCGCCGTGCCCATCCGGTGTTCCGGCGCCGGCGCTTCTTCGACGGACGTCCCGGCACCCCCGGCGAACTGCCCGGCGCACACGCCGGCGATATCGCGTGGTTCACCCCCGGCGGCACGGAGATGACGACCGCCGACTGGAATACCGGCTTCGCCCGGTCGCTGGCGGTGTTCCTCAACGGCGAGGCGATCGCCGAACCGGGCCCACGCGGGGAACGAGTGCGCGATGATTCGTTCCTGCTGTGTTTCAATGCCCACGACGCACCCCTCGAATTCGCCGTACCCGGACCGGAATTCGGCGCGCACTGGACGGTGGCGCTGGACTGCTCGACACCCACCGGGCGCGCAGATGCCACCTATTCCGCAGCGACCACGGTCGCCGTACCCGCTCGCTGCCTGCTCGTTCTCCGCCGTTCCGAATCCACACCGATATCGAGATGACAGACACCCCTTCCCCTGAACACCGCACCGGCCCGATCGCCCGCCGGACGCCCGTGCGCAGTACGTACCGACTGCAGCTGCGCCCGGACGCCCTGACCTTCGCCGATGCCCGCGCGATCGCCGAATATCTACAGCAGCTGGGCATTTCGCATCTCTACCTGTCTCCGGTGATGACCGCGATGCCGGGCTCCGCGCACGGCTACGACGTCACCGATCCGACCACCGTGTCGGCGGCACTGGGCGGGCCGGGTGGGCTGAAGGCTCTCGCCGACGAGGTCCGCGCCCGCGGCATGGGGCTGATCGTCGATCTGGTGCCCAACCACGTCGGCGTCGGCGATCCGCGGCGCAATCCGTGGTGGTGGGATGTGCTGCGCAACGGCAAGAATTCGAAGTTCGCGCATTTCTTCGACATCGACTGGAGCCCGGGCAACGGCGCGGGCGGGCGGCTCGCGCTGCCGGTCCTGCACAGTGAGAACGATCCGGCGGCGCTGACCGTCGATCGCTCGGGCCCCGAACCCGTCCTCGCCCTGCGCGACCTGCGCTTCCCGATCGCCCCGGGCACCGACGGGGAGAACGCGCTGCGCATCCACGACCGCCAGCACTATCGCCTCGTCAGCTGGAAGGCCGGGATCTGCAGCTATCGGCGATTCCTGGCGGTCTCCGAACTGGCGGCCATCCGGCAGGAGGAGCCGGCGGTGTTCGACCTGACCCATCGCGAACTGGCCGCCTGGTGCGAGCACGATCTGATCGACGGGGTGCGCGTCGATCATCCCGACGGATTGTCGTATCCGGCCGCCTATCTGGCGAAACTGCGCCGGCTGATCGGTCCGCAGCGGCTGCTGATCGTGGAGAAGGTGCTCGGCCGGAACGAACCGCTCGACGCCACCCTGCCCGTGGACGGCACCACCGGATACGAAGCGCTCGCGGAGGTCGGCGGCATCTTCGTCGATCCGGCCGGGGAACACGCGCTCACCGAACTGTCGCGGCGGATATCGGGGCACGGCAGCGATGCCGCATGGATGGCCGACACCGAACATCGCATCAAACGCGCGGTGGCCGAACGGCTGCTCGTTCCCGAGGTCCGGCGATTGGTCGGCGCGGTGAAGCGCGACGCCGCGGTGAACGGATTCGATTCGGCGGCGATCAGCGATATGGCGCTGACCAATGCCACCATCGAGGTGCTGTCCTATATGCCGGTGTACCGCACCGACTACGCACCCCTGTCCGGTGTGCTCAGCGCCGTCGTGGCCGAGGTACAGCAGCGCAACCGGGAGCTGACCGCCCCGCTGTCGGTCCTGGTGCGGGCGCTGGCCGCCGGCGGAGAAGCGGCGCGGCGGATGCATCAGGTCGGCGGCGCGGTCGCGGCCAAGGCGGTCGACGACACCATGTTCTATCAGGCGGCGCGTCTGGTGTCGCTGCAGGAGATGGGCGGTGATCCGAGCCGGTTCGGCCGGTCGGTGCTGGAATTCCATCTGGCCAATGCCGAACGCGCGGTGCGCCGCCCGACCACGATGACGACGCTGTCAACGCACGACACCAAGCGCGGTGAGGATGTGCGAGCCCGCATCACGGTGCTCTCGCAGGTGGCCGACGGCTGGGCGAAGGCGGTGGGCGCGTGGCTGGAACTGGCGCCCGCACCGGACGGGCAGACCGCGATCTTCCTGCTGCAGAACATGTTCGGCGTGTGGCCGGTGGACGGCCGTCGTCCCGCCACGGTGCCGCGGTTTCGCGAACGCCTGCACCTGTTCGCCGAGAAGGCGGTGCGCGAGGCGGGACTGCGTTCCTCGTGGGAGGAGCCCGACGTCGACTTCGAGGCGGAGGTGCATCGCTGGCTGGACACCGTGATCGACGGGCCGGTCGGCGCCGAACTCGGTGAGCTGGCGACCCGGCTCGCACCGCACGCATGGTCGGATTCGCTGGGGCAGAAGCTGCTTCAGCTGTGCGGCCCCGGCATCCCCGACGTGTATCAGGGGTGCGAGTTGTGGGAGGACTCGCTGGTCGATCCGGACAATCGGCGGCCGGTCGACTTCGGTCATCGCCTGGCGATGCTGCAATCACTCACGGGCACACCGGAATTGGACAATTCCGGGGCGGCGAAGATGTGGATCGTCGCCTACGCACTGTGGTTGCGGCGGGAGCGGCCGGACTGCTTCGTCGGCGGCTCCTATACACCGCTGTTCGGCAGCGGCGACCGCAGCGAACACCTGGTGGGGTACGCGCGCGGCCGCAGCGGCGAGGCGCCGCAGGTGATCGTGGCCGCGACCCGCTACAGCGTGGCCCTGGCCGAGGGCGGGTGGGCCGATACCGTCCTCGACCTGCCCTCGGGCACCTGGACCGACCGCCTCACCGGCCATACGTTCACCGGCCGCACCCGGCTGGAGAAGCTGTTCGCCCGCCTGCCGGTGGCGCTGCTGGTGCGCTGAGGCCGGAGCGAGCCCGGATCAGTACGCCGAGAACACGCTGTCGATCGTGCCGTAGCGGTGTGCGGCGTAGTTGCAGGCGGCGGCGATGTTGGCGACCGGGTCGTAGATGTCACCCGAGGTGCCGTCGACGTGATAGGCGGCGAAGGTGGGATCGATGACCTGCATCAGGCCCTTGGACGGGATGCCGGCCGCGGCGTTGGAGTCGTAGAGGTTGATGGCACGCGGGTTGCCGCCCGACTCGCGCATGACGTTGCGGTAGATGCCGTCGTAGCTGCCCGGAATGCCGTGCTGACCCATCACGAACAGCGCGTGCTTGATCCAGCCGTCGAGGTTGTCGGCATAAGTCTGCGGGACCACCTGCTGCAGCGGCTGCGGCAGGTTCTGCAGGAATTGCTGAGCCTGATCCTGCTGCGGCTGCGGCAATCCCTGCGCCCACTGCTGGGCGCCCTGCTGCAGTTGCGGCGGCACAGCCGGGGCGTCGGCGTGGGCCGCGACGGGCACGGTGACGACGGCGGCGAGGACGGCGAGGGGTAACAGTCTTCTGATCTGCATGGCGATACGAGCTCCGGGTATGTCGAACGGTGGTGGGACCATCGCGACGATCCACAGAACAAAAGCCCGCTCGCCGCGGTGAAAACAGACCGTTGGTCTGCTTCCTGGCGAGTCACAGAATGATTGCGGCAAGTTAACGTAACCATAACGACAAATGAACAGCGGGTGTTATTACGCTGAGAAAAATCCGCTGGACCTGCAGTAATGTGTGCAACGGATCACACGCCGGTTTTATCTCGATCAGATCACGCACCACTGCCCTGCTCCGAACCGAGATCGCTCCCCACCCTTAAGCCGCTGAGACACAAGCGAACCCGGGCGCGTACCGGAAGCGCCCGGGACAGGTTTCAGCGGCCGGGGATCACCCGGCTCGGGACCACTCCACACGCCGGAAAAACACCGCCATGCCGCCACCGGTTCCGAGGCGGCACTCCCGCCGAGCGTCGAGAACCGGTCATTTCCGGCAGCAGCAAGCGGCAGCTCCCCTGAGCCGCCGCACCGCGCCGCCGGCGAACGCGCCGGGGGCACGCGGTGACTGTCAGGCGGCGGTGCCGGCGACCGAGCCGCTGCCCGCCGGATGCTCCGCGCCCGGCACATGCTGTTCGGCTGCCGGGTGGTGACCGTCGACGCCGTCGTCGTGCTCGTCGTTGTGCTCGCCGACCGGCAGGGTGGGCAGCGGTCCGGCGAGTTCCTCGGCCCAGCGGACGACGTTCGGCGGGCGGTAGGTCGCGCACGGCGCGGCACAGTCGGCGAGGTAGACGAGCCGATCGCCGGGTGCGCACAGACGGCGCCAGGAATCGGCGTAGAAGCGGGGGTTGCGCGGATGCAACGCCCACCCCACCCGATTGAGGACGCGGTAGAAGACGGTCAGCGAATCATGCGCCCGCGGAGGCGAATTCGGCGTCGAATCCGCCACGGCGACAGTCGAATCCGGCGCGGCGGCCGATTGCGCCGGGGTACCGCGGCCCAGGAGCTGTTCGACGCGCTCGTCGTCGAAACTCAATCCGGCCCCGCGAGCCTGGTCGACCATCCAGCGCAGCGTGATGTCGGAGAGCCGGCTGTCGGCGTAGCCGCCGCCGATATCGGTGTGCACTCCCTGGAACCACACCTGCTGCACCCGGTCGGCACCGACCGGGCCGCCCTCGGGGTCGTCGGTGACCTCCCACAGGCAGGGCGCGTACATCCGGCGGCGCTCGTCGATCGCCAGCGCTTGCCGCGCGTACCGCACATTGCGCGACAGCCGCACATCGTGGAAGCGGTAGCGCCACGAGGTCAGCAGCGGCACCCCGAGCGCGCCGACGGTGTCGAAGACGCCGACGAAGTGGATCGGCACCGGATAGACGCAATGCCGCTCACGGAATTCGATCCACTCCGGCCGATCCGGGCCGTCGGGATCCAGTTTGCGCTGGCGGTAGATCGCCAGCGCCTCCGGATACGTCCGCTCGATCATCGCGTCGGCGGTGAGCAGCCCGAGCCGGTTGACCATCCCGACCAGGCTGCGGGCCGTATAGGCCCCGCGGCTGAAGCCGAAGACGTAGATCTCGTCCCCCGGCTCCCAATTCAGGGCGAGCTGCCAGTACATCGTGGACAGATTGGCGTCGAGTCCGAGCCCGAACGCGCCGCCGAGCAGTTTATCGGCCAGATAGCCGCGGGAGCCGGGGCCGTCGACATAGAAAACCCGTTGTCCCACATGGTCGCCCGCGTCGGTGACGGCACTCGACCGCACCGACTCGGCGATCTTCACAACATTGGAGACCGTCGGAGTGCTCTCCGATCCCCACGTGCCGTCACAGCACACAACCAAACGCTTCATACCGGTAATCCTCCCGCCCCGTACCGTGTCGCTCGCGAGTAGCGAACTACTCGAATCATCGCGCAGCGCGAGTGATTACGTTAATGCTCGCGCGCATCGGATGTCGGGAACGCGAGTAGTGGGAGGCCGCCCGCTCGCGATCCGCCGGCAACTACCTACGGCGGCGTTCGACGACGAAGACAACGGTGAAGGGAATGATGACGGCCGACCGCCCTCGTCTCGGTCGACCGTCATCGGCGAGACGGGGAGTGGCCCGAAGACCACCGACCGCCGTGACGCACCGATCTGCCCTTGTGGACCGTTCGTCTCTCGCAGCCGGGTTATCGCCGCCGGGCCCGCGCGGCGTTACCGGGGGCCACTCGAATCCCTTCCGGCTATCGCCCGCTGCGGTGAGATTCGCCACGGTGATGCGGGCGGTTCGCGGCGATTCCGGCGGACTCGCCGCGAACCGCCGAACCGCGAATTGCACGCATGTAGTTCCCTGGCGCCGGGTGTCGGTCCGGTCGACTAGGATTCCTCGCGTGGCCGACTCGGGATTCGTACATCTGCACAATCACACCGAGTACTCGATGCTCGATGGCGCCGCCAAGATCACGCCCCTGTTCAAGGAGGCGGAGCGGCTCGGGATGACCGCGGTCGGGATGACCGACCACGGCAACATGTACGGCGCCTCGGAGTTCTACAACTCGGCCAAGAAGCAGGGCATCAAGCCGATCATCGGCATCGAGGCGTACATCGCGCCCGAGTCGCGGTTCAACACCAAGCGCGTGCAGTGGGGCGACCCGAGCCAGAAGAGCGACGACGTCTCCGGTTCCGGCGCCTACACGCATATGACGATGGTCGCCGAGAACGCGACCGGTCTGCGGAATCTGTTCAAGCTGTCGAGCCTGGCCTCCATCGAGGGACAGCTCGGCAAGTGGGCGCGGATGGACGCCGAGATCATCGCCCAGTACGCCGAAGGGATCATCGCGACCACCGGCTGCCCGTCCGGCGAGGTGCAGACGCGGTTGCGCCTGGGCCACGACCGCGAGGCCCTGGAGGCCGCGGCCAAGTGGCAGGAGATCTTCGGCAAGGACAACTTCTTCCTCGAGCTCATGGACCACGGGCTGTCCATCGAGCGCCGCGTGCGCGAGGGCCTGATCGAGGTCGGCAAGAAGCTGGGCATCCCGCCGCTGGCCACCAACGACTGCCACTACGTGCACGAATCCGACTCCACGAATCACGAAGCGCTGCTGTGCATTCAGACCGGTAAGACGCTCTCGGACCCGACCCGCTTCAAATTCGACGGCAGCGGCTACTACCTGAAGTCGGCCGCGGAGATGCGCGAGATCTGGGACGGCGAGGTCCCCGGCGCCTGCGACAACACGGTGCTGATCGGCGAGCGGGTGCAGTCCTACGAGGACGTGTGGACCCACCGCGACCGGATGCCGAAATTCCCGGTTCCCGAGGGTGAGACCGAGGCGTCGTGGCTACGCAAGGAGGTCGCGCGCGGCCTCGAGTACCGCTTCCCCGACGGTGTCCCGCAGAAGTATCTCGACCAGGCCGAATACGAGATCAACGTCATCCTCGAGATGGGCTTCCCGGCCTACTTCCTCGTCGTCGGCGACCTGATCAATCACGCTCGCGAGGTCGGGATCCGGGTCGGGCCCGGTCGTGGTTCGGCCGCCGGCTCGCTGGTCGCCTACGCGCTGAAGATCACCAACATCGACCCGCTGCCGCACGGTCTGCTGTTCGAGCGATTCCTCAACCCCGAGCGCGTGTCGATGCCCGATATCGATATCGACTTCGACGATCGCCGCCGCGGTGAAATGGTCCGCTACGCCACCGAGAAGTGGGGCACCGACCGGGTCGCCCAGGTCATCACCTTCGGCACCATCAAAACCAAAGCGGCGCTGAAGGATTCGGCCCGCGTGCTGTTCGGCCAGCCCGGCTTCGCGATCGCCGACCAGATCACCAAGGCGCTGCCGCCGCCGATCATGGCCAAGGACATCTCGGTGTCGGGTATCACCGATCCCGAGCACGAGCGGTACAAGGAGGCCGCCGAGGTCCGCACCCTCATCGAATCCAATCCCGATATCGCCAAGATCTACGACACGGCGAAGGGACTGGAAGGCCTGATCCGCAACGCCGGTGTGCACGCCTGCGCGGTGATCATGTCCTCGGAGCCGCTGACCGACGCGATCCCGGTGTGGAAGCGAGCCCAGGACGGCGCCATCATCACCGGCTGGGACTATCCGTCGTGTGAGGCCATCGGCCTGCTGAAGATGGACTTCCTCGGCCTGCGCAACCTCACCGTGCTCGGTGACGCGATCGACAACGCGAAGGCCAACCGCGGTGTCGACGTCGACCTGGACGCGCTGCCGCTGGACGATCCGAAGACGTTCGAACTGCTCGCCCGCGGTGACACGCTCGGTGTGTTCCAGCTCGACGGCGGGCCCATGCGCGATCTGCTGCGGCGCATGCAGCCCACCGCCTTCGAGGACATCGTGGCCGTCGGCGCGCTGTATCGCCCCGGCCCGATGGGCATGAACGCGCACAACGACTACGCCGACCGCAAGAACGGGCGCCAAGAGGTCAAGCCGATCCATCCGGAGCTGGAGGAACCGCTCAAGGACATCCTCGGCGAGACCTACGGTCTGATCGTCTACCAAGAGCAGATCATGCACGTCGCGCAGAAGGTGGCCGGGTACTCGCTCGGACGAGCAGACATCCTGCGCCGCGCGATGGGTAAGAAGAAGGCCGAGGTGCTGGCCGCGGAGTTCGAGGGCTTCGAGAAGGGCATGCTGGAGAACGGTTTCTCCAAGGCCGCGATCAAGGCGCTGTGGGACACCATCCTCCCGTTCGCCGGCTACGCCTTCAACAAATCGCATGCCGCCGCGTACGGCCTGGTCTCCTACTGGACCGCCTACTTCAAGGCCAACTATCCGGCCGAGTACATGGCCGCCCTGCTCACCAGCGTCGGCGACGACAAGGACAAGGCCGCGGTCTACCTGTCGGACTGCCGCCGCCTGGGCATCACGGTGCTGCCGCCCGACGTCAACGAGTCCGAGCAGAACTTCGCGCCGGTCGGCACCGACATCCGGTTCGGTCTGGGCGCGGTGCGCAACGTCGGCACCAACGTGGTGGCCTCGATCATCGCCGCCCGCACCGAGAAGTCGAAGTTCACCGATTTCTCCGACTACCTGAACAAGATCGACACCATCGCCTGCACCAAGAAGGTCACCGAATCCCTCATCAAGGCAGGCGCTTTCGACTCGCTCGGCCATCCGCGCAAGGGCCTGCTGCTGGTGCATTCCGACGCCATCGACGCGGTGATGGCCACCAAGAAGGCCGAGGCGATCGGACAGTTCGACCTGTTCGGCGGCCTCGACGACGGTGACGATTCGATCTCGTCGGTCTTCGACGTCAAGGTGCCCGACGAGGAGTGGGAGGCCAAGCACAAGCTGGCCCTGGAACGCGAGATGCTGGGCCTCTACGTGTCCGGCCATCCGCTCAACGGGGTGGAGCATGTGCTCGCCGCCCAGGCGGATACGCCGATCCCGGCGATTCTGCAGGGCGACGTCAAGGACGGCGCGCAGGTGACCATCGGCGGCATCCTCGCCTCGGTGACCAGGCGCGTCAACAAGAACGGAATGCCCTGGGCCTCGGCGCAATTGGAGGACCTCACCGGTGGTATCGAAGTGCTGTTCTTCCCGCAGGCCTATTCGGTGTACGGGATGGACATCGCCGAGGATGCCGTGGTGCTGGTGAAGGCGCGCGTCTCGGTGCGCGACGACCGGATCTCGCTGATCGCCAACGATCTGGTGGTGCCGGATCTGTCGTCGATCGGTATGGAGAAGCCGCTGGCGGTGACGATCCCGACCCGGCTGTGCACGCCCGACAAGGTGAACGCGCTCAAGCGCGTCCTGTCCAGCCACCCCGGCACCGCCGATGTGCACATCCGCCATGTCGGATCGCGGGAGAAGACCACCTTGCTCAAGGTCGCCGACAACTTGCGGGTGTCGCCGTCCTCGGCGCTGATGGGTGATCTGAAGGCGCTACTCGGCCCGGGCTGCCTGGCGAGCTGAGGACGCGCGGCGCCGCGCATCGACCGGTGCGTCGTGCCGCAGTCCGCTACCGACGACAGAGCATCGCCGACGGGAGCATGTTCGACGTGAGGATGGGCGCTGATAACCCGTGGGGTCAGTCGGTGTAGCGCGGGCGATCCGCCACGAGTCCCACGATCCAGCGCAGTGCCGCGAATCCGGCGCCGATCAGCACCGCGAGCTGCGCCGACCCGGTGATCAGGCCCAGCATCAGCGCGAGCAGCAGACCCAGCGCGACGGCCTCGAGTTTGTACACCGGCCACGGCACACCGGCGAGCCGCACCGTATGCGTGGCACGGCGGACCGGGCGAACGATGGGGCTGACCGCTGTCATGTCGTCAGGTTACACGTATCCCGAAGTTCGGTCCACCGAACATTTGCGGCGATCCGGTCACGAACGACGCCGGGAACACATCCGCGGGCCGCGATTGTTATGCCGGGCATGCCACTCACCGGAGAATACGCACCCAGCTCGTCCGACTGGTCCCGCGAGCAGGCCGAGAAGTACGAGGCCTCCAACGGAACACAAGCCAACACCCTGCTCGACCGGGGAATTCCGATCATCCTGGTCACCAGCGTCGGCGCCAAGACCGGCAAACTGCGCAAGACTCCGCTGATGCGCGTCGAGCACAACGGCGAGTACGCGGCGGTCGCCTCCCTCGGCGGCGCCCCGAAGCATCCCGTCTGGTACTACAACCTCAAGGCCAATCCGACCGTCGAACTGCGCGACGGCGATGTGGTCAAGGACTACACCGCGCGCGAGGTGACCGGCGAGGAGAAGGCCGTGTGGTGGGAGCGCGCGGTCGAGGCCTATCCGGACTACGCCGACTATCAGAAGAAGACCGACCGCGAGATCCCGGTCTTCGTCTTGACCCCGAAGTCCTGATTCACCGGTCCGCGATCATCGCTGCGACGCCCGGCCCTCGGTCCGGGCGTCGCCGGTTTCCGGGCGTACCGGACCGCTGGGGAAACTGCCGCGCGCCGCACCTACCGCGACCGATAGCATGTTCGGGTGTCTGAACCGCTGGATGTCGTAGAGAAAGTATCCGCTCCGCTGCCCGAACTGAGCGCGGACGAGATCGACGCGGCCGCCAAGCGAATTTCCGACATCGTCGAGCCGACCCCGCTACAGCGAATCGAGCGGTTGTCGGCGGCCACCGGTGCGAACGTCTACCTCAAGCGTGAGGACCTCACCGCGGTCCGCTCCTACAAGCTGCGCGGCGCCTACAACCTGATCGTGCAACTCGATGCCGGCGAACGCGCGGCCGGCGTCGTCACCGCCAGCGCCGGCAACCACGCCCAGGGCGTGGCCTTCGCCTGCCGCGCCATGGGAATCCAGGGCCGCATCTACGTGCCGACCACCACGCCCAAGCAGAAACGCGACCGCATCCGCGCCCACGGCGGCGAATTCGTGGAGTTGATCGCCGTCGGCGACACCTTCGACGCGGCGGCCGCGGCGGCCGCCGACGACGTCGCCCGCACCGGCGCCACCATGGTCCCGCCGTTCGACGACGCCCGCACCGCGGCCGGACAGGGCACCGTGGCGGTGGAGATCCTCGAACAGCTGCCGACCGCCCCCGATCTGGTGATCATCCCCGTCGGCGGCGGCGGTTGCCTGGCCGGTATCGGCACCTATCTGCGCGACCGTTCGCATACCACCGCCATCCTGGGCGTCGAACCGGCGGGCGCGGCCTCGATGACAGCCGCGCTCATCGCGGGCGGCCCGGTCACGCTGCCGCAGATCGATCCGTTCGTCGACGGCGCCGCCGTGCGGCGGGTGGGCGAGCTGCCCTATGCCACGGTGTCGAAATTCGGTGGACGCGTGGTGTCACATGCGTCGCTGCCGCTGCTCATCGGCACCGAATCCCCCCGGGGCGCAGGCTCTTTCCGCATGATGCAGGTTGACGAGGGCGCCATCTGCACCGCCATGCTCGAGCTGTATCAGAACGAGGGTGTGATCGCCGAACCGGCGGGTGCGCTGGCGGTGGCCGCGCTGGCCGAGATCGACATCGAGCCGGGGTCGACGGTGGTGTGCCTGCTGTCGGGCGGCAACAACGACATCTCGCGCTACGGCGAGATCATCGAGCGCTCGCTGGTACACCGGGGCCTCAAACACTATTTCCTGGTGAACTTCCCGCAGGAACCCGGTGCGCTGCGCCGCTTCCTCGACGAGGTGCTCGGCCCCGACGACGACATCACCCTGTTCGAATACGTCAAGCGCAACAACCGGGAGACCGGGGCCGCGCTGGTCGGCATCGAACTGGGCGCGCCCTCCGGCCTGGCGGCACTGCTGGCGCGCATGGACGATTCGCCGATCCAATGCCAGCAGCTCGATCCCGACTCCCCCACCTACCAGTACCTCACCTGATCTCCCCCCACGCACCGCCCTGTGCCGCGAAACCTGACGCGGCACAGGGCAGTTCGGCGTTCAGAGCCCGATCAGGCCGCGCGGCGCTGCGACGAACGACGGCCGTCGAGCATGGCCCGTGCACCACGCATCACCAGCGGCAGCACCCAGGCGGCGGCCAGCTGATCCCACACGAACGACTGGGGCGTGAACCGGTTGTGCACGAAGCCGACGGACAGTCCCAGCCGCGGTTCGGCCCAACCGAAGCACCCGGCCAGGCCGATATGGCCGAATCCGGAGGAGGCACCCGGGATCGGGAACGTGTGATAGCCCAGATGCCACATCATCGGGAAGTAGAACAGGGCGTGATCGAGCCGGCGGGTCTGCACCCGCCGGATCTGGCGCATGGTCTGCGCCGACAGGTACCGGCGACCGGCGATCATGCCGTCGTTCGCGAGCGCGCTGTAGACCGAAGCCAGTGCACCCGCGGTGAAAACTCCGTTCCCAGCAGGCATTTCGGTCGCGAGAATAGACGGCTCGTCACCGTCGAAGAGGGCGTGCAGGCCCGGCAGGAACAGTGCGCGGGTGGCGGCGCCGGGCGGGCCGGGAAAGCGTCCGGCCTGCCCGAGCAGCAGGGCGCCCAATGCCGTGCCCGCCACGGCCAGCCGGGAACCGGCGAGCGCGGCGACCGTGGTGGCCGAGTCCGGCGCCGGGCGGCCCAGATGCAGGCCGTCGATGCCCAGCGGCTCGGAGACTTCGGTGCGGAACAACTCGCGCATACTCGTGCCGGTGACCGAACGGGCGAGTCCCGCCAGTAGCCATCCGTAGGTGAGTGCGTGATAGGCCGGAACGCCCAGCAGCCGATCCGGCGCCGCGGCGGCCAGCCGGTGTTCCATAAGTTCGTGATCGAGCACCTCGTCGAGCCCGCCGGCTACACTCGGCAGCGACGACAAGCCGGAGCGGTGAGTGAGCAACTGCGCCACGGTGATTCGCGACTTTCCTGCCGCGCCGAATTCCGGCCAGTACTCGGCCACCGGCGCGTCGTAGTCGATCAGGCCGCGGTCGGCCAAACGATGGATCACGGTGGAGGCGATGCCCTTGGTCGCGGAGAACGCGACGCTGCCCGTCTCGCGGGTCCACGGGGTGGCGAGATCGGAGTAGCCGGTCCACACATCGACCACCGGCTCACCGTGCCGAAGCACGGTCAGACCGCCTCCGGCTCCGGCACGGCCCCCGACAATGCGTGCGAAATTACGCACCAAGGGCTCGAACTCGACCGCGGCCGAGCCACGCACACCTGCGGGCAGAGCCGCGGAACCTGCGGGTAAAGCGTCGTTGCTCACGAACCCTACGGTACGGGCGTACCGTTGTGCGGGCAACGGCGTTGTCCGCACGGTGACACCCCCGAGACCGGTTCGACGCGGACCGCACGCGGCGCGGGTCCGACCTGTGACCTCCCCGGCCGCTTCGACATCCCATGTCGTGACCTGGCGAAACAGCCCTGCGCCCGCAACGGTGTGTCATGGTTGAGACATGCGATCGTCGCGGTCTGAGAGTTCCGATTTGCCGGGATCCCGCAGCCGGGCGGGGACACCGCCGACATCGCGGCGGCATCGGGACCTGATCGCGGTGGTCGCCACGCTGCTCGCCGTGGCCCTCGTGGCGGCCTGTTCGAGCTCCGACAAGGTGACCGCGACGCCGCGCCCCGCACCGGTGACCGGCGACTGGAACGGAGTGCTGCCGCTGCCGAATCAGCAGCTGCCGATCGGGGTGACCTTCACCGAAGACGGTGGGAGCGTGACGGTTCCGGCCCAGGGCATCTTCGATCTGCCCCTCGAACAGGTCGATATCGCGCCGGATGCGATCGCTTTCACGATCCCCGGACTGCCGGGCGATCCACACTTCGACGGCCGCTACGACCGGCGCACCGATGTCGTCACCGGCACCTTCACCCAGTCCGGTCACGATCTGGCGCTCACCCTGCACCGTGGGAAAGTGCCGGCCCCGCCGCGCCCGCAGGAGCCGCGGCCGCCGTGGCCGTATCTCTCCGAGGACGTCGGCTACCGCAGCAGCGACGGCACCACCATCGCCGGAACGCTCACCCGGCCACGAGGGCCGGGACCGTATCCGGCGGTCGTCCTGGTATCCGGCAGCGGACCTCAGGATCGCAACGAGGAGATCGCCGGGCACAAACCGTTCCTGCTGCTCGCCGATACGCTCACGCGCGCCGGATACGCCGTCCTGCGCACCGACGATCGAGGCGTGGGCGGCACCGGCGGACAGCTCGACACCTGCAGCTACACCGACCTCACCGACGACATCATGGCCGGGCTGGGCTATCTGCGCAGCCGTCCCGATATCGACGGCAACCACATCGGCCTGCTCGGCCACAGCGAGGGCGGCTATCTCGCACCGCTGGCCGCCACCCGCCCCGACAGCCGGCTCGCCTTCGTGATCATGATGGCCGGGCCCGCGGTGTCCGGCTCGGAGGTGCTGCTCGCACAGAACCAGCTGCTGCTGCGCAGCGAGCACGCCGACGCCGACGCCATCCGCAAACAGGTCGGCTACATCACCACGCTGACCACGTTGATCCGCACCGGTGACGACGAGCAGGTCCGCCGCTTCGCCACCGAGCACAACGACTCACTACCGCCGGAGCAGCGACAGTCACAATCGGCGCTCGATCAGCTGACCACGCCGTACTTCCGAGCGCTGGTCGACTACGACCCGGCACCGGCCCTGCAGGCGCTGCGCATTCCGGTGCTGGCCTTCTACGGAACCAAGGATATGCAGGTTCCCGCCGCCCAGAGCGCCCCGGCCGCCCGGGCGAACCTGGCGGGCAACCCGAATGCCGACGTTCATGTCTTCGACGGACTCAACCATCTGATGCAGCCGGCCGACACCGGCAGCCCGAAGGAATACCCGACCATCGAAACGACGATCGCGCCCGAGGTGCTGAACTACATCACCACCTGGCTCGGCACATACGTCACACCGGTGCCGTAGCGATCCGGGCGGCGCCTCAGACGAGGTGGAGATACGTGTCGCCGCTGAACACCGTGCGGTAGATGTCCCAGCCACCGCTGATCTTCTTCCCGCCTTCACCGTCCTGCCACGTGGCGGTGCCGTCCCGCCAGCCGGCGTGGCGATACCACTGCAGATCACCGTTGGGCTTGATGCCGTAGATCGCGCCGTCGTAGCCCGCGAACACCGTGTCGTAGATGTCCCAGCCACCACTGATCTTTATCCCGCCCGCACCGGCGGTCCACCTGGCGGTACCGTCCACCCAGCCGTCATGCCGATACCAGTGCAGATCACCGTTCGGCTTGATGCCGTAGATCACGCCGAGGTAGCTGCCGAACACCGTGTCGTAGATGTCCCAGCCACCACTGACCCGGTTACCGCCGGCACCGGCGGTCCACCTGGCGGTACCGTCCTCCCAGCCGTCGTGGCGGTACCACTGCAGATCACCGTTCGGCGCGAGGCCGTAGATCACGCCGCGGCCGATGCTGAATACCGTGCGATAGATGTCCCAGCCGCCGCTGATTCTGTTGCCGCCCGCACCGGCGGTCCAATAGGCGCCGCCGTCCTGCCACCCGTCATGGCGATACCACTGCAGATCACCGTCCGGTTTGACGGCGTAGATCACGCCGCTGTCGCGGCCGCTGAATACCGTGGGGTAGATGTCCCAGCCGCCACTGATCTTCTTTCCGCCCTCACCTGCCGTCCAATAGGCGCCGCCGCTCTGGACGCCGTCGTGGCGATACCATTGCAGATCGCCATCCGGCTTGATTCCGTACAACGCAGTGCCGACAACCGTGGTCATTTCCGTTCCTACCTTTCTCTGTCACGAGTGAGACTGCTGTCGTCATGTCGACGACGTCGCGGCTGCCCGGCCAACCTTCGGCGATGATTTCAGGACGCCGGGCCGCGAACACCCGTAGTCGACTACTCGTTTTCGGGACATAGCCGACAAATTGCGGCCGTCGGCATACGTCACCCCCGGTGCCCCGGCGGGTAGCGGCGCGCAGAGCGACTTGACACAGTGAGGGGGTGGGAATCTACAGCGAGCGGGTGCTGCCGCGGTTGATCGATCGGGTGTGCGGAGTGGCGGCCAACGAGCGGTTGCGCCGCCGGGTGTGCGCCGGGTTGCGCGGCCGGGTGGTGGAGATCGGTTTCGGCTCGGGACGCAACGTGCCGTTCTATCCCGCCGGGGTGAGTAGCGTCAGCGCCGTGGAACCCGCGGATCTGGGGTGGCGGCTGGCGGCGAAACGGGTCGCGGACGCGCCGGTGCCGGTGGAGCGGGCCGGGCTGGATGGTCAGGCATTGCCGTTCGCGGACAACAGTTTCGACTGCGCGCTGTCGACGTGGACGCTGTGCACCATTCCGGATGTCGCCGTCGCGCTGCGAGAGGTGCGACGAGTTCTGGTGCCCGGCGCCACTTTTCATTTCGTCGAGCACGGTCTGGCGCCGGATGCGAACGTGCGCAGCTGGCAGCATCGGCTGGATCCGATCCAGCAGGTGATCGCGGGTGGCTGCCACCTGAACCGCGACATTCGCGGATTACTGGACGAGGCCGGCTTCGAGATCACCGAGCTGGATCGGTTCTACGATTCTCCGGCGCCGAAGACGTTCGCCGCACTGTCGCTGGGTGTCGCCGTCTCGCCCTGACAATTCGATTTCGGAAAAAGCCGGCGGCCGAAGCGAATTCGGCCGCCGGTCACGCACTACCGGTGTTCGCCGGTCGCCGCGGGCCAACCGCCGTACGGTACGGTCAGCAATTCCATATAGTGACCGCTGGGGTCGAGGAAATAGATTCCGCGACCGCCGTCGTTGTGGTTGATCTCGCCTTCCCGGCTCTGCTGCGGATCGGCCCAGAACGGCAGCCCGCGATCCCGGATCTTCGCGTAGGCCGCGTCGAATTCGGGTTCGGAGACCAGCAGGGCGTAATGCTGCGGCTGAATCTCGGTGATATGCGGCGGTACTCGGGCGAAGTCGAAGGTGACGCCGTTGTGCACGGTGACCGGAATGAACGGGCCCCACGGCGTTCCCACACTCAACCCCAGAATATCGGCCCAGAATTGCGCCGATTCCCGATTGTCACGACAGCCGACAATGGTGTGGTTGAACTGGATGGACAGGATTTCTCCTCTGATAGTGACGATCCCGACCCCGGACCGGTACTCGTCGGCCTACGGGAGCATCGCCACGAATCCGACATTAACCCAGCAGGTCCCGCCGTGCCAAGCGCCGGGATCGCCGCAGCGCGTCCCCGGTGAAGACCGCCAGAGCCGTCCAGATCAGCCCGAATCCGATCCAGCGCGAGGCCGGCATCGGTTCGTGGCCCACCAGCACGCCCCACGCCAATTGCAGTGCGGGAGTGAGATATTGCAAAATCCCCATGGTCGACAGCGGCACCCGCGACGCCGCGAAGGCGAACAGCAACAGCGGGATCAGCGTCACCGGTCCGGTGGCGACCATCAGGGCGGTGTGGCCGGCACCGTGCCCGAATTCGGCGTCCCCGCGCACGCCCAGCGCGATCACGACCGCCAGCGCGAACGGCGCGGACACCACGCCCTCGGCGGCGACGCTGCGCATCGGGTCGAGCCGGATCACCTTCTTCACCAGACCGTAGGTGGCGAACGAACAGGCCAGGACGAGCGCGATGACCGGCGGCTTGCCGTAGTCGACGGTCAGCACCACCACCGCGGCCCCGCCGAGCCCGAGCGCGACCCACTGCGGCCACACCAGCCGCTCCCGGAACAACACCACGCCGAACAGGACGGTGACCAGCGGGTTGATGAAATAGCCGAGCGCGCATTCCACCACGTGCCCCGAGGTCACGCCGTAGACGTAGGTGCCCCAGTTGATCGAGATCGCCGCCGCGGCGACCGCCGCCAAGCGCCACGTGCGGCCGTCGATCGCCCCCAGTTCGCGCAACCGCCCGGCCGCGAGCAGCAACGCCAGCACCACGACCAGGGTCCACAGAATCCGCTGCGCCAGGATCTCCACCGGCCCCGCGAAGTCGAGCAATCCGAAGAAGGCGGGAAACATTCCCCAGATCAGATACGCCCCGGCGCCGACCGCCACCCCGCCGCCGGTGAGTGACCGCCCGAACCGCCGCCGCGCCGAGCCGCCCGCGCCGGACAACTCCTCCGTACCGCTCACCGATCCACGCACCCGCACGTGCGGCACGCTACTTCCGTCCGGCAACATCTGTCGAGCGGGTTTCGGACGGCGCTCTGGTCAGTGCGGAAGGGACAGGGTCTGCTCGTGCGGCAGCCGGACCACGCCGTCGAGGTAGCGGTGGCAGCGGCCGGTCAGCAACACCCGGGAACCACTCACCGTGCACCGCAAGCGGCCGGTGCGCGCGGACAACTGGCGGGCCGATAATTCGCTGCGGCCGAGATCGCGGGCCCACAGCGGTGCCAGCTGGGCATGCGCCGAGCCGGTGACCGGGTCCTCGTCGACGCCGACGCCGGGGGCGAAGAAGCGGGAGACGAAATCGCAGCGCTCGCCGGGCGCGGTGAGGATCACACCGCGCCGCAGCGCCGGGAAAGCGGAGAAACGGGGGCGAGCCCGTCGCACTTCGGCTTCGGTGGCGACCACGACCACCTCGTCCTGGCCGGTCAGCACCCGCACCGGCCGCACCCCGAGCGCCGCGATCAGATCCGGATCCGGGACGGTGTCCACCGATTCCACCAGCGGCAGGTCGAGCTCGAGCTCCGCGCCGTCGCGTTCGACGCCGAGCCAGCCGCTGCGGGTGAAGAAGTGCAGCCGGTCGGCGGTGGGATGCATATCGTCGAAGATCTGCGCCGCGGTGGCGAGGGTGGCGTGCCCGCACAGGTCGACCTCGGTGGCCGGAGTGAACCAGCGCAGCCAGAACGCCGGGCCGTCACCGGGCGGCAAACCGGCCTCCACCGGCAGCGCCGAGGTGTAGAAGGCCGTCTCGGACAGCCGGTTCTCCTCGGCCAGCCGCTGCAGCAGCTCGTCGGGCAACCAGCCCAGCAGCGGCATCACCGCCGCCGGATTACCCGTGAAGGGCGCATCCGCGAACGCATCGATCTGATGCAGCAGGACCTCCATACTGCCGAAGGTACCCGCGTTGCGAATCGATGCGTGGCACAAGGACGTTCACGGCGCGCCATACCATGCGACCAGTTGACGCGCCGTCGAGGCTCAGTCCTTGTGCCCCAGGGGCTTACGGCCCGGTGAATCCGGGAACAGGTGCCGCTGTTCGCCGGTCACCATCGCGGTGATCCACCACGCCACCTCCACCAGCACGATGCCGACGGCGCCGCAGGCGAATGCCACCCCGGTCAGCTCCGCGTTCGACGGGTCGAGTTTGAAGAAGTGGCGGGTGAACGGCACCGTGAACAGGATCAGATAGCCCGCGACCGAACCGGCGATGAGCAGGATCTTCCACCAGTTCCACGGCCGCGCCACGATCGCCAGCACCCACACCGCGATCACCAGCAGCGTGATCAGCGCCGTCGTGCCGATCTGCACCTCGCGTGCCTCGGTCGGCAGGCTCTGGTCCGCGCTCCAATAGGCGATCAGGTAGGCGATGAAGGTCATCACCCCGATCACCGTGCCGGAGGGGATCGCCAGCCGCAGCACCCGCGGCACGAAACCCGTTCGCGCCCTTTCGTTGTTGGGGGCCAGCGAGAGGATGAAGGCCGGGATGCCGATGGTGAACCAGGCGGCGATGGTGACGTGACGCGGCAAGAACGGATACGACAGCGGGGCGTAGTCGAAAATCTGCGATCCGATGCCGGCCACGCCGACCAGGAAGGCCAGCAGGACCGAGTACACGGTCTTGGTGAGGAACAGATTCGAGACGCGCTCGATATTGCCGATCACCCGCCGGCCCTCCCCCACCACGTACGGCAGGGTGGCGAAACGGTTGTCCAGCAACACGATCTGCGCGACCGCGCGGGTGGCCGGACTGCCCGACCCCATCGCGACACCGATATCGGCGTCCTTGAGCGCCAGCACGTCGTTGACGCCGTCGCCGGTCATCGCGACGGTGTGCCCGCGCGACTGCAACGCTCCCACCATGGCCCGCTTCTGATCCGGGCGGACGCGGCCGAAGGTGGTTTCGCGGTCCAGCACATCGGCCAATTCGCCCTGGGCGGTGGGCAATCGGCGCGCGTCGACGGCATGGTCACCGCCGGGCAGGCCGAGCGAGGACGCCACCGCACCCACCGACACCGCGTTGTCGCCGGAGATCACCTTGATCGAGACGTCCTGGCCGGCAAAGTAATCCAGTGTTTCGCGCGCATCTGGGCGCACCTTCTGTTCCAGCACCACCAGCGCCTGCGGCGTCACCGTGCCCGGCGCGTCCGGATCGTCGACCGGCCGATCCGAGGAGGCCAGCAGCAGCACCCGCAGACCCTGCGCGCCGATGTCCTGCGCGGTGGCGGCGATGCCGGAATCGGGATCGAGCAGCACGTCCGGTGCGCCGAGCAGCCAGTTGCCGTGCTCGCCGTAGGAGAGACCGCTCCACTTCTTGGCCGAGCTGAACGGCGCGACCGCGGTGGACGACCAGCCCGGATCCTCGGTCATGGCCTCGGCGATGGCGAGCACGCTGGCGTTGGGACGCGGATCGTCGTGGGCGAGCGCGGCCAGCACCGAGCGCAACCGCTGTTCGGGAACATCGCCGACCACCCGCAGCTCCGACAGCCGCATCCCGTTCTCGGTGAGGGTGCCGGTCTTGTCCGCGCACACCACGTCGACCCGGGCCAGGCCCTCGATCGCCGGCAACTCCTGGACCAGGCACTTGCGCTGCCCCAGCCGCACGACGCCGACCGCGAACGCGATCGAGGTCATCAGTACCAGGCCCTCCGGCACCATCGGGACGAGCGCGGCGACCATACCGTTGAGCGCGTGCCGCCAGCTCTGGTGGCTGGAGAACAGCTGGTTGTAGATGGTGACCAACCCCGCCGGAATCAGCAGGTAGGTGATCACCTTGAGGATGGTGTCGATACCGCTGCGCAGTTCCGAGTCGACCAGGGTGAATTTCGACGCCTCGTCGGCCAGTTGCGCGGCATAGGCGTCCTTGCCGACCTTGGTGGCCCGGTAGGCGCCCGATCCGGCGACCACGTAACTACCCGACATCACCTTCGCGCCGACCGTTTTGTCGATCGGATCGGCCTCACCGGTGAGCAGGGATTCGTCGACCTCGAGCAGTTCGCATTCGACGACCTCGCCGTCGACCACGATCTGGTCGCCGGGACCCAGTTCGATCAGATCGTCGAGCACCACGTCCTTCGGGCCGACCTCGGTGGCGGCGCCGTCGCGGCGCACGACCGGCTTGGCCTGGCCGACGATGGCGAGTTTGTCCAGGGTCTGCTTGGCGCGCAGCTCCTGCACGATGCCGACCACGCTGTTGGCCACGATCAGCAGGCCGAACATGCCGTCGATGATCGATCCGGTGGCCAGGACCAGCACGAACAGGACGCCGAGGATGGCGTTGATCCGGGTGAACACATTGGCCCGGACGATGTCGGCAACCGATCGGCTCGCACGATCCGGCACGTCGTTGGTCTGCCCGTCACGAACACGCTGTGCGACCTCGGCCGCGGTCAGACCCGGTGCGCGCGCTTGCTGCTCGGTGATCGACATGTCCGACAGCCTAGAGCGTTTCCGGCGAATCGGACGGCATCCGGTCCGGGGCCCGAGACGGGCAACCATCCGGCATCCGGCCGGGTGCGGTGCGCGGTTCAGCGATCGACGATGCGGCGGGTGAGCGCGACCAGATCGTCACCGCGCAGCCGCGGATATCCGTGCAGCAGCGCGACCCACTGCGGTGGGATCGCCGAGGCGCCCCAGCGGGCGCCCAGTAATCCGCCCGCGATGGCGGCGGTGGTATCGGTATCGCCGCCCGCGCGCACGGCCGCTTCCAGCGCGGCCGGTAGGGATTCGGTATGGGTGATCGCCCACCACGCCGTCTGCAGCGCGTGCACCACCCAGCCGTTCTTCGGAAAGTCCGCGGGAGTGCCGGATTCGGCCTCGTCCAGCAGCGCGGCCCAGAAATCGGCGTCCACGAAGGCCAGGCCGCCGCGCACGCCGTCGTAGTCGCCGTAGAGCACGGCATGCCGGATCGCCCACGTCCACAACACGCATGCCTCGCCGGCCCGCACGTCGCTGTGGGTGAGTTCGCTCACCGCCCGGGCGGCGCGGGCGCAGTTGTCCGGATCGTCGAGATAACACAGGGCCACCGGCGCGGTGCGCATCAGCGACCCGTTGCCGCCGGTGAGACCGTCGAGTTCGACGGAGCGGCGGCGCATATCGGCCGCGTCCGAGCTGCGCCACTGCAGCACCTGACTGGTCTGATAGCCGACGTCCTTGGGGCGGCTGTCCCACCAGCGCACGAACTGGCGGGCGACGGCGTCCAAACCCGCCGGGTGGTGCAGCGCACCGTGTTCGGCGGCCGCCAGCGCGACACCGACCGCCATCGCGGTGTCGTCGGTCCACTCCCCCGGCTCCCACCGCAGTGAGCCACCGCCGCGCATCTCGATCACCGAATCCGCTGCCGGATGGGTGAATTCGTAACCGGCGCCCAGTGCGTCACCGGCGGCGGTCCCCAGCAGCACCCCCTGCGCCCTGTCTCGCAGCCCCGCGTCTCGATCCACCGGCACATCCTCTCCCCTCGCCTGCCTCGATTATGCCGGGTGGCACCGACAGGGCCGGTCCGGATTCAGTGGTCGGGGATCGGGCCGTCGTCGGGTCCCGGCGCCACGACGTCGACGTGTCCGGGCAGGAGCGGCAAGACCGCGAACGCACCCGCGGAGGCATCCGGTGGCAGCGCCTGCACACTGCGAATCCCGCTGCGGGAGGCCAACCCTCGCAACTGGGCGAGGGTGCCGCGGACCACCAGATTCACTGCGCAGGCGCAGCCGGAGTGCAGGCGCGCGGCCAGCACCGCCGCGAGGCGCCGGGTGCGGTCGTCGTCGGCTTGCACGTGATCCATCGCGCCCGCGGCCGCAGACTGCGCCGCACGCAGCGCGGCGGTCCCGGCCGGAACCGGCACCGCGATCACCGGGGTGTACACGCGGTCGATCGGAACGTGGTAGAGCACCTGCGAAATACGCAGTCCCGCACCGATGTCGACGACGGCGTCGGTGGTCAGCCCGGTGCTCGCGGTCGCCAGGGCCCAGCGGGGCGCGGTATCCGCGCCGGACAGCGACTCGTGCGCGCGCTCGAGATAGCCGGCGACGCGTTCGCCGGAGTCCGGCCCGAGCCGGTCGGTGCCGAGGATCGACGCGCGCGGCGGCCGCGCCCAGCCCAACGCGACGATGGCGATCAGCAGCACCACCACGACCACGAAACCGGCTGCGGCGCGCCACTTCTCGTTCACCGCACGCATCCGTCACACCGTGCGCAGCACATCCAGGGCATGCTCCAGATCGTCGGGGTAGTCGCTGGTGATCTCGATCCAGCGGCCGTCGGCGGGATGGGCGAAGCCGAGACTGCGCGCGTGCAACCACTGCCGCTGCAGACCCAGCCGCTCGGCCAGCCGCGGATCGGCGCCGTAGGTGAGATCACCGCAGCAGGGGTGGCGGATCGCGGAGAAATGCACGCGGATCTGATGGGTGCGCCCGGTTTCCAGATGGATGTCGAGCAGGCTCGCGGCCTGGAACGCCTCGACGGTGTCGTAATGGGTGACACTGGGCCGGCCGTCGGCGGTGACCGCGAATTTCCAGTCGTTACCGCGGGCCCGCCCGATCGGGGCGTCGATGGTTCCGCTGGACGGATCCGGATGTCCCTGCACCAGCGCGTGATACCGCTTGTCGACCGTGCGTTGTTTGAAGGCCCGCTTCAGCACCGTGTAGGCGTGCTCGGACTGCGCCACGACCATGACCCCGGAGGTGCCGACGTCGAGCCGGTGCACGATGCCCTGGCGTTCGTGCGCGCCGGAGGTGGAGATGCGGTAGCCCATCGCGGCCAGCCCGCCCACCACGGTGGGACCCGACCAGCCGACTCCGGTGTGCGCGGCGACGCCGACCGGTTTGTCGACCGCGACGATGTCGTCGTCGGCGTAGAGGATCTTCATCCCCTCGACCGGGGTGGCCTCGACGGTGAGTTCTCGTTTCGGTTCGGGGAACTCCACTTCCAGCCAGGCTCCGGCCACGAGCCGATCGGACTTCCCGGCCGCGGTGCCGTCGATCTGCACCGAACCGTCCTCGGCCAATGCGGCGACCGCGGTCCGCGACAGGCCCAGCAGCCGCGAGAGTCCGGCGTCGACCCGCATGCCGTCCAGGCCGTCGGGGATCGGCATGGCTCGTGTCTCTCTCATTCGCCCGCCTTCCCGTCATCGTCGTGGCCGGCGCGGGTGCCGTCGGGTTCGAAACCGAACACCGTCAGCACCACCAGCAGAATCGCGCCGCACACGATCGAGGAATCGGCGACGTTGAACACCGGCCACCATTTGGTGACGGCGATGAAGTCGATCACATGCCCCTGCAGCGGGCCGGGCGAACGGAACAGCCGGTCCACCAGATTGCCCAGCGCACCACCGAGAACCAGGCCGAGACCGATCGCCCAGTTCAGCGAGCGCAGGGTGCGGCCGATACGGATCACCCCGATCACGACGGCGACCGCGATCAGGGTCAGCAGCCAGGTCATGCCCGTGGCCATCGAGAACGCCGCGCCGGAATTGCGGATCAGGGTCAGCCGCACCACGTCGCCGATGATCGAAATCGGTTCGCCGGGCGTCATCTTCGCCACCACCAGGGCCTTGGTGCCCAGATCCACGGCCAGCACGACGGCCGCGATCAGCAGCAGCCACGGCAGGCGGCGCGGGAACGCCGCCGGGGCGCCGGACATCCGCGCGGCCGCCGAATCCGCACCGGTTCCAGCGGCGCTCGCGGTCTCGTCCCCGCCGCTGCGGTCCGACGCGGGCCCCTCCTGAGCTGCCGAGTCCGAGCCGCCCGCTGCCGGAGCGGAACCCGCGCCGTGGTCGCGCGCGCCGGATTCGTCGTCGCGATCGGCGCCCCGATCCGCCGCGGACGCGCGCGGGGGTTCGTCGGGATCGTCGAGGTGCTGCTCACGCGGCCGGTCCGTATTCACAGCTAGCCATCATTCCTTATCACGTCACCACCGGTTCGCGGTGCCGTCACCCGGCACGTGGCCGGGCCGGAGTCAAAGCTGTTTTTCAGGAACCGGTCGTACCCTGATCGGCGTGACGGTGTTGTCTTCCCACTCCTGCGCCTCGGTAACCGGTCTGCGCCCCGCGGGTGCGTCCGGCCGGGGCCCGAATCCGCGTGCGGCGCGCTCGGGAGTGCTGTTGATGGTACTGGCGGTGACCCTGTCCGCGCTCGGCGTCGGTTGCAGCGACGGGACCGAGGCCACCAGCGACGCCGAGGTGGAGCCGTCGGGTTTCGGCAAGGAGGTCACCCTGCCGATCTCCGCCGCGGTCGCCACCCTGGTCACTCCGGGCGAGGAACCGCACGCTCCGCTGCGCCCGGCCGTCCGGCCCGGCACGTCCCAGCAGGTGACCCTGCGCACCGACCACCATGTCGAACAACAGATCAACGATCAGGCGGTGCGGGACTTCTCGCCGCCGTCGGTGACGATTCCGCTGACCGCGGACGCGAAGGCCGACGGCGTGGACCTCGTCCTCGGCACGGCCACGTCACCGGACCCGGCCCTGGATCAGCAACTGCTGGCGGCCGACGGATCCCACGCCGGCATCGAGTTCACCGATCTCGGCGCCGTCACCGCGCTGCGGATGGCACCCGCCCCGTCGACGCCCGACACCGCCCGCGCCGCCATCGAACAGGCCTTCTACCAGGCGGTGTACGAGGCGATCGCCTTCCCCGCCGACGCGGTCGGCGAGGGGGCGGTGTGGACGGTCCATCAACGCGTCTCGGGTGTGGTTCCGCTGGACCAGATGACGACCGCGACGCTCACCAAGCGCGACGGCAATCTGCTGACCATCGCCCTCGACATCACGCAGACGCCCAAGTCGGCCACCTGGCAGTTGCCCAACGACTCCGGTGACCTCGACATCATCGACTACCTGATGCACGGCGCGGGCACCATCACCGTGGATCTCGGCCTGCCGCTTCCGGTGTCGGGCGCGATCACCATCGGCGGCAATCAGTGCTACCGCGATCCGCACACCGATGTGCTGCTGCGCCAGGACGTCCGGACGCAGGTGCGATGGGGCGAGTGAATCGCGCCGCGGTCGTCCTCGCGGGCGTCGTCGTCGGGGTGAGCGCGTGCGGACATCACGACGATTCGCTGCCGGCGCTGCCCGCGACGGCGACCGTGCCGCCCATCACCGCCCCGGCCGTCACCGATTCCGATGCGCTGCGGGCGCGGTTGCTCACCCCGGCCGACCTTCCCCCTGGTTTCACCCAGCTTGAGGACACCGCACCGGGTAACGGGCAGACACCGCCGGACCGCTCCCGCACCGATCCGGCCGAATGCGCGAAAGTGCTCGCGCCCGTGGGTGATCTGTACAGCGGGCCGTCCGCCCGCGGCGCGGTGCACTACTCGTCGCCCAATTTCGCCAGTATCGATATCGATATCGCCAGCTATGCCGACGGCAATGCGGCGCAGGCGTTCGCGGCGGCACAGAAGCTGCTGCGCGACTGCCGCGGCTATTCCGGCACCGACGCCGACGGCACCTCCGTCGACTACCGGCTGGGCGGGCTCGATCAGCCGAAGGCAGGTTCGGTGTCGACCTCGTTCCAGATCCGCACCACCAGCGGCGGTATGTCGCTGTATTCCGCGGCCACGATCGCCGTCGTCGGCAGCAGTGTGGTGCAGATCGCGGAAACCTCACCGGCGCAAGTGGATCCGGCCTCGCTGCAGGACCTCACGGCCAAACAGGTCCGGCGACTGGAACGCGCCGCCGGACCCTAGCGTCCTCAGCCCCGGGCGGTGTCGATTCAGCCCCGGGCGGTGTCGATTCAGCCCCAGGCGGTGTTGATGTGGCCCGGATTCCACATGCCGCCGTGGGTCTCCCGGGTCACCGTGGGCACCGCGGCGGTCGCGGAGGTGTCGCGCGGGGTCAGCCGCTGTAGCTCACCCCAGTCCCGGCGCCAGTCGTCCTTCAGATAGGTGGCCAGGGTCTGCGAGCTCAGCAACTGCTGGCTCCAGCCCAGCGGGCCGCCGCCGTCGTGGCTCTCCCACAGTGTGGTGTCGTGTGCGGCGGTGCGATCGGGCAGGATGCGCCAGTTGGGAACCTGCGCGATCCCGTCGCGGTGGTCGTAGGGCCGCTGGCACGGGAACTGCAGTCCCACCGCCCAGTCCAGCAGTACCGGACTGTGCGAGCCCACCATGTCCTGCAGGGTCGTGGTGCGCGGGACGCGTGGCGGTGTCAGCGCCAGCCACTGGTTGGGATCGCGGCTGCTGTCCTGGGCGACGATGCGGATCACATCGGCCTGCGGCGGGATCTGACCGAACGGCACCCGCAGGTTGCGCCACGACGGCGTCGGCCCGATATCGACGGGGATCACCGAGCCCAGCGGATGCGCCGCGGCCGGTGAATCGCTGGTGCCGTATTCGATCTCGACCCGCTGGCCGGGGGTGACCACACCGTCCTTGTCGATCGAGCGGATGCGCCCGGCCGCGGTGATCGCCACGATCCCGGTGCGCTCGGCGGCCGGGGGCAGCCGGTACCAGCCGGTGGTGAGTTCGGCCGGATCCTGCTGGCCGGCGGTGCCCAGTTCCGGGGTGGTGGCCGAGTCCAGGCCGTACGGCAGTGGCGCACCGGCGGTCTGGGTGCCGGCCTCGCCCTGGTTCTTCCCGCTGTCGAAGGCGCTGGAGATACTGCTGCTGTTGGTCGGCTCCCCCTCCGGGGTCAGATCGCCGACCCCGTTGGGCACGAATCCGGTGGCGCCGGCGGTGAACGTCGTCTGCGGATCACCCGTCAGCGGCGCCAGCATCGAGGCGTTGGGATCGGTTTCGACGAGTACGTCGTTGGCCAGTCCGCACGGTTCACCCAGTACCGCATCCACATTGGAGCGGGCCAGCGAGAACGCCGGATACTGGGCGACCGCGCCCTTGGCGAACGAGGCCATCTCGAACACCACCAGCAGCGCCGCGGCCACGGTCAGCGGCGGAATCTTCGCCCACCGCCACGCCGGGCGCGAAATCCGGTGCGGCGTACCGGGTTCCGGTGCGCGCACATGCCACCATCCGGCCAGCGCCAGCAGCACCACGGCCACGGCGAGGAAGAGCTTGCTCAGCCCGAAGCCGTGGATCGAGGGCGGCTTGTCCCACCACGGAATGCCGTAGCTGGACACGTACCACCATTCGTTGACGCTGGTGAAGATCTGCGCCATCACCAAGGCGACCACGGCGCCGAACAACGCCCGGTTGCGCGGTGAGCGCATCACCCGCGGGCCGACCGCGACCGCGGTCAGCACCGCCACCGCACCCGCGAGTCCGGCGTACACGCCGTTGTGGTGGGTGAATTTGGTGGGCGTGGTGGCCATGAGCAGCATCGACGCGAAGGTGATGCCGAGCAGCCGCCGCGCCGGCCCGCCCGCGGTGAACGGGATGCGCCCGCCCTTGCGCAGCAGGACGAACACGCAGACCAGCAGGCCCAGCCACATCGCCACCATGCCGAAGCGGCGCCCGATCGAACCGTCGGCGGTCGGCATGAACAGCCACTGATAGTTCAGGTAGTCGTTGTACCAGGGGTCGGACGGGCCGACCGCGGTGTGCACGCGGCGCATCTCGAACATCGCCGAGAGCGGCTGCACCGAGAACGCGAAGGCCAGCACCAAGGCTCCGGCCGCCGCCAGCGGCGCGAGCAGGGAACCGTAGCCGTACAGCACGGCCCAGCGGGAGCGATGTTCCCCTGTCTGCGGATCGGCGGCCAGCTCGCGCGCCCGGGCGCTGCCGAAGCGGAACACCGATCGCATACCGGCCAGCAGCGGCGCCACACAGATCACGCCCGAGGGCGCCGCGGTGAAACTGAACGCCGCCACCAGGATCGCGATCGCGTACGGCAGCAGGCGCCGGGTCGCGATGGCGCGTTCGACGAAACACCAGGTGAGCAGCACACAGACCGCGATCACGGGTTCCGGTCGCAGACCGTTGTTGTAGGGCAGCCAGACCGCCAGGAAGATCAGCGCGCCGGTCCACACCGCCACCCGGTCGTGACGCACCGCCACACCGAGCCGCGGAATCACCTCCCGGCTCAGCGCCAGCCAGGTCACCACACCGGCCAACAGCGTCGGAATCCGCATCCACGGACTCGCGGTACTGATCTCGGTCATATGCGCGATGATGTCGTACGGCGGTGTGCCGACCGGGTTTTCGGGCACGCCGAAGAACCGGAAGTAGTTCGCCATATATCCCGACACCAGCGACGCGCGCGCCATGCCGAACTGATAGCCGTCGTCGGAGGTGGTCGAGCCGATGAAATGCCAGATCACCAGTCCGCCCAGGACCACGGCGTCGACCGGGCCGAAGCTCCACCACCGCTGCGGCAGCCAACGCCGGATGCGGCGGCCGTCGAGCCGGTCCAGGCGGAACAGCGCGGCAAGCGCGATGAGGGTGAACGCCACCGCCAGCACGGTCGCGATCCGCTTGAGCACGGTGGGCACCACCGAGAATCGGCTGTCGACCTGGGCGGTGACGCTGGTTCCGGCGGCCCGGGACAGGTCGCTGTACACGCCCACCAGCTGCGGGCGCCAATCTCCCTGCAGTGTCACCGGTTTCACATCGGCGCCGGTGAAAGTGGCTGTGGTGTGCGAGATTTCGGAATGCACGGTGAAGGCGCAGTCGCCGCCGAGCCGGTCCACCGGCACACTGGCCAGGGACTGGTTGCGCAGCACCGCTTCGAACTGGCCGGGCTTACCGTCGGTTCCGGGCCGGACCCGCGCGACGAAACCGTATCGCTCCAGGTCCGGGGCGCCGGACGGCATGGTCGCGGTCAGTGTGGAGCCCTCCGCGGGCAGCTGTGCGAGCGCCGCGCACGGGACGGTGGCGTCGAAGGTCAGCGGTGCGTAGGAGACCAGCGGCGCGTCGATGCCGCGGGTCGAGCCCTGCTGCGGCCACGACAGGGTGGTGTGGTCGACCTGCACCGGCAACAGCGGTACCGCGATGGCGCAGAGGGCGCCCAGGAGTCCGGCGATCAGCGCGATCGGCTGGGCCCAGCGAGCGAGTCGTGACCGGTCGACCCGGTGTCCCTGTCCTGCCGCGGGCGTGTCGTCCGCCCTCACCATCGTGTCGGTCACGGAGGCAGATGCTAGCGCGGGGCCTCCGGAACGAACGAAGTCGTCCGACCTTTCTCAGTCTTTGTTTAGTTTCGTTGTGCGTCCGTCACGACCCAGCGCCTCGTCATCGTGCCTGGTCATCACGCTGGGAACGACTCGGGCCGGCGTTCCGCGCGGAACGCCGGCCCGGGCCGGTACGACGAGAACTACTCGCACGCGGGCGACTGCTGGCCCAGGTTCTTCAGGCCGGCGCAGGCCCAGCTCTTCTGCAGCTTCCAGCTGTTGTCCTGGGCGACGAACGGCACGTCGGCCTTGGTCGGCGCACCGCCGTTGACGGAGAAGTCCACCTTCGCGGTCAGCGTGTCGCCGCCGAGATACGCCACATCGGTGACGTTGATCTTGGCGTTGTTCTGCTGGTACGCGTCGGTCAGCTTCTGCATCATCTCGGGATCCTTGGCCAGGGCGTCCTGGCCGTCCTCGAGCCACTGGGCCTTCTGCGCGGCCGGCACGCCCGGGTCCAGCGCCTGCGCCAACTCCGAGTTCAGATCGGCGACCGTGGGCACCGGCGGCACGTTGGCGGCCGAGGTGGCGGCGGCCTTGGTCGTGGTGGACTTGTGGCTCGAGTGCTTGTCACCGCTGCCGCAGGCAGACATGCCGAGCGCAGCCACGACAGCCAGGGTGGCGACCGCGATGCGTCCAGTCATCTGAAGCTTCAATGCTCGTCCTTTGCGTTCGAGTTGGTCTGGTTCCGTTCACGTGACAGCTCCCACCCGACCGGCGGCAGTGCACGAGTGGCCTCACGCTACCCGCCAAATTTCAACGAAGACTAAGGAGCGGATCGGCCGGGGTGAGATCGTCATCGTCGGCAGCGAACGTATACGCCGGGCCCGGCCCTGTCGAGCGGGTCTCGAATCGGACGGTGACCCGCCCGTGCCCGCTGCCCTGTACCCAGCCGTGACCATACCGGGGATGGCCGACATCGCGTCCGGGATACCAGAACTCGGTGGTGTAGGAGCGGGTCGGCGGCGGCACGACCGGCTCATCCGCCGGCACCGGCCCGGCGATCGGTTCCTCGAAGACCGCGTCGCCCACCGCGCCGGTGTCGCGATCCAGCTCGGGGAACAGCGATTCCTGCCGCACCGCCGACAAACCACCGAATCCCACGCCCACCAACCGAATCGAGCCCAATTCGACGGGATCGATGGCCGAGCGCTGGGCCGCCGCGGTGAGCGTGGCCGGATCGGTGGTGGCGTAGGGCAGGGTGAGCGAGCGCGTCACGATGCTCATATCGCTCTTCTTCAATTTCAGGACCACCGTGCGGGCCGCGCGGCCGTCGCGCAGCAGCCGCCGGTGCGCGGCCTCGGCCATCGCCTCGATCGCCGGACGCAGCTGCGCCAGCGTGACGATGTCGGTCTCGTAAGTGGTTTCGGCGCTGATCTGTTTGGCCTCGGCTCGCTCGGCGACCGGTCGTTCGTCGATACCGCGGGCGAGCCGGTGCAACGCCGCGCCGGCACTGCCACCCAGCAGCGACGCCGCCTCCGGTTCGGGCAGGGCCGCGAACGCGCCGACGGTTTCGATGCCCACCGAACGCAGCCGGTGTTCGGCCACCGGCCCGATCCCCCACAGTTTGCGCACCGGCAGCCCGGCCAGCAGCGCCTGCTGTTCGGCCGGTGAAATCACCCGCACCCCATCGGGTTTCGCGAGTCCCGACGCGATCTTGGCCAATTGTTTGCCGGTGCCGGCGCCGACGGAGGCCACCAGCCCGGTTCGCTCCCGCACCGATTGCCGCAGCTGCTCGCAGAATTCGCGCACCTGCGCCGCGTTCGCCCCGGCGAGTTCGGCGGGCTCACCGAACGCCTCGTCGAACGACAGCGTCTCGAGCACCGGAATCCACGACCGCAGGGTTTCGAAGACCTGCCCGCTGACTTCGCCGTAGACCACCCCGCGCGGCGGGATCACCACCGCGGTGACGCCGACCAGCCGGCGCGCCTGATGCATGGGCATCGCCGACCGGGCGCCGAAGACCCGCGCCTCGTAGCTGGCGCCCGCGACCACGCCGCGGCCGCCCATCCCGCCGACGAGTACGGGCCGGCCGCGCAATGTCGGACGAGTCAACTGTTCGACCGAGGCGAAGAAGGCATCCATATCGATATGCAGCACCCAGCGCCGCGCCACCACCGTGTCGGCTCCGAAATTGCTGTCGGGTTCCTGTGCGTGCAGATGCACTGCCGACCCGCCCCCGGCACCCGCATCGACCCCGGCGGATGCCCGCTGACCAGGCACGAGACGGCCGGTAGCCGCGTCGGGGGCAGAGTGCATACCCGGAAATCTACGCGTGGGGACCGACATATCCGGCAGCGGAAGTGTGTGATGATCGGTTCATGACCATCCGCAAGGCAGTGATCCCAGCCGCCGGCATCGGCTCCCGCCTGCTGCCGCTGACCAAGGCCATCCCCAAGGAGATGCTGCCGGTCGGCGACAAACCGGTGATCGAGCACACCGTGCGGGAGCTGGTAGCTTCCGGCATCACCGATATCACGATCGTGGTGAGCGGCGGGAAGTCCCTGATCCAGGACCATTTCCGTCCCAATCCGGCATTGGTGGCGCAGCTGCGCGCCGACGGTAAGGCCGCCTATGCCGACGCCGTGGAAGAGGTCGGCGAACTCGGCCGGCTCGGCCACATCACCTATCTGGACCAGCACGGCCCCTACGGCAACGGCACGCCGGTGCTCAACGCCGCCCGCGCGCTGGGCGACGAGCCGATGCTGGTGCTGTGGCCCGACGACGTCTTCGTCGCCGAGGTGCCGCGTGCGCAGCAGCTCATCGACGCCTACAACAAGACCGGCTCGCCGGTGCTGGCGTTGATGCCGATGGATCCCGCCGACTCCCAGCGTTACGGCGTGCCGGTGGTCGAGGATTCCTACGAGCCCGGCCTCATGCGCATCAGCGGGCTGCGGGAGAAGCCGAAGCCGGAGGACGCGCCCTCGGCCTATGCCGCGATCGGCGGATACGTCGTCACCCCCGGCATCGTCGACGAGCTGCGCAAGCAGGTCGACCAGTGGTACACCCACCACACCGGCGAGGTGTATCTGACCGACGCCATCAACGTGTTCGCCGCCTCGAACCCGGTCTACGGACAGGTGATCCGCGGCCGCTGGTACGACACGGGCAATCCGGCGGACTATCTGGTCGCCCAGTTCGCCTCCGCGCTCAGCCACCCCCAGTACGGGCCGCTGCTGCGCGATCTGTGCAACGAGTGAGGCGCTGAGCGCCGCGACGATTGTCGCGGCGGAGATCCGCACCCGCCACCTCCGGGGACGGGCGTCGACGAACGGCGGCGTTCAGCCGCCGTCCGCCGCGTTGTAGCGCTCCAGATAGGCGGCGAGCCGGGCGACGTCATGGTCGTCCCAGTCGCGGAAGCGTTCGTTCACCGCGGCACTGCGCGCCCGCTCCGAGTCGGCCGCGACGCGCCGGCCCTCCGGCGTGGCGTGCAGGACGTGGTTGCGGCGGTTGGCCGGGTCGACCTCCTTGACGAGGTAGCCCTGCTTCTCCAGCGCCGCTACCTGTCTGCTCATCGTGGACTTGTCGAGCACGAAATACTCGGCCAGTTCGGCGGCGAGGCAGCCGTCGCGCGCGATCACCAGATCGAGAATGCTGTAGGCCACCAGCGGTAGTTCCGGATGTAGTTCGGCGGCACGCCCGCGGGCCCGACGGGCGAACGCGGTGAGCTCGCGCTGGATTGTCTGAATCGCCACACTGCGGGACGGGTATGGCTGCAACCCCTTCATGGTTGTATAGTACAACAAACGATAGTTGTATTTACCAACCTTTGGAGTGACGATCATGTCCCTGCACCAGCTTCGGCACATGGCCGGGCATCTGCTGACCCCGTTGCTGATGTGCCTGGGCATGGGCCTGGCCTACCTGGGCGCCTTCCACCAGCCCGAACCCCACCATGTGCAGGTCGCGATCGTCGGCGACAGCCCCCAGGTCAAGGTGATGGCACAGACGCTGAAGGACCGGGCCGGCGACGCGCTCGACGTCGTCACGATCGCCGACCGCGCCGACGCCGTGAACAGGTTGCGGCACCGCGATCTGGCCGGCGCCTTCGTCTCCGACGCGCAATCCCCCGAACTGCTTGTCGCCGAGGCGAATTCGGATACCACCGCCATGGCCGTCGAGACGGTGTTCGGCGCCGTGACCGCCCAGCAGAATCTGCCGCTGCGCACGACCGATATCGCGCCCACCGCCTCGGGCGATCCGACCGGACAGGGCCTGTTCTTCGTCCTCGTCGCGCTCAGCATCGGCGCCTACGGCAGCGTCGCCGCGATCAGTGTCGCCGGCGCGGGCACCCGCATGGCCGTGCGGGCGCTGACCGCGGTGGCCACCTCGTTCGTCGTGAGTGTGATCGGCATCGTGCTGGCCGGCCCGGTCTTCCACGTCGTCGACCACGACTACGCCTCGGTCTGGGCGATGGGCTGGTTGTACGCCGCGGGCATCCTCTTCATCGGTATCGGCCTGCACCCGTTCCTGAAGCGCTGGACCACGCTCGCGATGATGGTGCTGTTCGTGATGCTGAACTTCACCACCTCCGGTGGCATCTACCGACCCGAACTGCAGAACGGCTTCTTCGGTGCCCTGCACTCGTTCTGGAACGGCGCGGGCTTCGTCGAGGGCGCCCGCAGCCTGCTCTACTTCGACGGCAACGGCGGCCTCGGCGGCCGGATCGCGAGTCTGGCGCTGTGGTTCGCGGCCGGTGTGGTGCTGGTGGTCGTGGGTGGCGCCTGCGAACGCCGCCGCGCCGCCGCGCAGTCCACGG
>NZ_CAWMPM010000019.1:0-18111 GCF_963869435.1 Nocardia violaceofusca NBRC 14427 | reverse complement strand
GCGCACGATTCCGCGCCGACTGCGCCCGCCGGTGCGCCCGCGGCGTCGCCGGCCCATGCGGCGGCGGACTCGGCCCATGCGGCGGCACGCGCAGCTGCCGCGCCCACGTCCGGGAGCACCGCGGCGGCCGAAGATATCGACGAGGACTCCGACGCCGAGGAGGAAATCGAACAGGCAGTGGGCGTCTGAGCTCGCGTCGCCGTGCGCGCGGGCTGTGACCAATCGCGATCGGCGCGCACTGACACGCCGCCCAGTGCCCGGCCTGCGGTACGAGAATCCACAGCCCGGGCGCTCGGCTCAGAAGAAGCGACGGATCGCGTAGATGTCGAATTCGCTCAGCGGTGTCAGTCCGATCGGCACGCCGGGGCCGTAGGCGTTGAGCAGCATGCCACCGCCGGCGTAGATGCCCTCGTGGGAGCCGTCGGTGTTCACGATGACCACATCGCCGGGCATCATCGCGCCGAACGGCACAGCACTGCCCGCGGTGGCCTGCTCCCAGGTGGTACGCGGCAGCATGATGCCGACCTGCCGGAACGCCCACTGCACGAGTCCGGAGCAGTCGTAGGCGTTGGGCCCCGTCCCGCCCCATTCATAGGGCTTGCCCGCCTGTGAGCCGGCAACACTGAGCGCGATCGACGCCCGCGGGCTGGGCAGCGGCAGCGCCGCCGAACCGCTGGCGCTGCCGGAGGCCGATCCGCTCCCCGAACCGGAGCTGCTGCCCGAGTCGAGGGATCCGGAGGAACTGCCGGTGTCGGCCGGTGCGGCGGTGGCCGGACCCGCCCACATCGAGACCGAGACGGCCGCGGCGATCGCGGCCAAGAGATAGCGGGTGTATCTGCGGCGCGAGGATCCGCGCACGGATGACGGTGCCATGTGCTCGCCCTTCGGTATGACATGCATCCACCACGGCACACCGACCGGCGATCACACAGCACACAGCATGGACTTGGGATGGCCGCTTCCCCACGGGCATCTCAGCCGGTCAACTACCTGGTAGTGCAGTTTCAACGGGGGTCGATCCGGGAAAAACGCCTAAGCTCAACTAAAGAGTGATGGTTGCTGTGACATAGCTGTTTTAGCGCAAGTCACATGCACACCACAAGTGCCAATCCGCAACCGTGATCCGTTCCGGCCTCACGTGACACACCCCAGGTCATGCCGGGAATCGGCGTGCCACACGCCGCGCTCGCACCTGCCGCCACCCTCGAGGGCGGTGTGTAACCACCGTCTACCTGGGTATACATGCTCCGGCCGAGCCCACCGGACTCAGCCAGGCTCGGCCGGACCCGATCGGACTTTGCCGCTTACGACGCGGCGACGCCCAAGCTCCGGGGGCCATCGATTTCGCACTCGCACGTCCCTGCTGCGCTGCGGACGCGGACGGCCACGAGCCGATGCGGTGACCTCGATCAAGGCCCGTATACGACTCCGTCGGCGCCGCACGCGCAGCTGCGAGCCGGGCGAAGGAGCGGGCAGTGCCGAACGAGCCCGGTCCGACAGCGCGGACCGGGCTCGTTTCGGGATTCGCTTGCTCAGGCCTTGGTGATCGCGGCGCGCACACCGCCGACCACATCGGCCGCCTCGGCGCCCGCGGGCGCGAAGCTCAGCTCGGTGGCGAGGATTTCCCCGGCGATGAGGTCGCGGTGCGTGCGTGCCCACTCCGCGCGCTCCCGCGGCACCTCCAGCACCACGGTGATGCGGTCGGAGACGTCGAGGCCCAGAGACTTGCGGGTCTCCTGCAGATCGCGGATCAGGTCGCGGGCCCAGCCCTCGGCCTCGAGTTCCTCCGTGACCTCCGAATTCAGCACCACCAGACCGGCATTGCCGGGCAGCGCGGCGGTGGACTCGGGTTCGGCCGCCACCAGACGCTGGGTGTACTCCTCGGGCAGCAGCGCGATGCCGTCGTCGTGGCCGGCCACCAGCGCCGTGACCACTCCGTCGTCCTCGCGCCACTGGCCGGCCTTCACCGCCTTGATCACGCCCTGGACGTCCTTGCCCAGCCGCGGACCGGCGGCGCGGGCGTTGACGACCAGTTCGAACCGGCCGTGCGCGGCCACGTCGGTGGTCAGGTCCACCTTCTTGACGTTGACCTCGTCGGCGACGAGATCGGCGAACGGACGCAGCCGCTCCGCATCGGGCGCGGCGATGGTGACCTCGGACAGCGGCAGCCGCACCCGCAGGTTCTGCGCCTTGCGCAGGCTCAGCACGGTCGAGCACACCGACCGCACCTCGTCCATCGCCGACACCAGCTCCGGATCGCGCGGCAGTTCGGTCGCGGCCGGCCAGTCGGTCAGATGCACCGACCGCTCCCCCGTCAGCCCGCGCCAGATCACCTCGGTGATCAGCGGCAGCAGCGGGGCGGCCAGCCGGCAGGTGACCTCCAGCACGGTGTGCAGGGTGTCGATCGCGTCGCGATCCTCCTCCCAGAACCGCGAACGCGACCGGCGCACATACCAATTGGTGAGCGCGTCGGCGAACGACCGCAGTTCGTCGCAGGCGGTGGCGATGTCGTAGACCTCGAGCGCCTCGGTCATCACATCGCGGGCCGCGGCGAGTTTGGCGAGGATGTAGCGATCCAGCACATTCGCCGAATCAGTCCGCCACACACCGGGTTTCGAGGCGTAGAGCTGCAGGAACGTCCACGCGTTCCACAGCGGCCGCAGCGCGTGGCTCACCCCTTCGCGGATCCCGCGTTCGGTGACGATCAGATTGCCGCCGCGCAGCACCGGCGACGCCATGAGGAACCAGCGCATGGCATCGGAGCCGTCGCGGTCGAACACCTCGTTGACGTCGGGATAGTTGCCCTTGGACTTGGACATCTTCAACCCGTCGTCGCCGAGCACGATGCCGTGCGCCACAACGGATTTGAACGCCGGCCGGTCGAACAACGCGGTCGAGAGGACATGCAGGTTGTAGAACCATCCCCGCGTCTGCCCGTTGTACTCGACGATGAAGTCACCCGGGCTGTGCGCCGGGCGGTCAGGGGTGCCCTCGAACCATTCCTTGTTCTCGAACGGGTAGTGCACCTGCGCGTACGGCATCGACCCCGACTCGAACCAGCAGTCGAGCACCTCGGGGGTACGCCGCATGATCGACTTCCCGGTGGGGTCGTCGGGATTCGGGCGCACCAGTTCGTCGATGCCCGGGCGGTGCAGATCCGCCGGACGGACGCCGAAGTCGCGTTCCAGCTCGTCCAGCGAGCCGTACACGTCGACGCGCGGGTAGGCCGGATCGTCGGAGATCCACACCGGGATCGGCGCACCCCAGTACCGGTTGCGGCTGATGTTCCAGTCGCGCGCGTTCTCCAGCCACTTGCCGAACTGGCCGTCGCGGATGTGCTCGGGCACCCAGGTGATCTGCTGGTTCAGCTCCACCATGCGGTCGCGGAACTTCGTGACCGCCACGAACCACGAGGGCACCGCCATGTAGATCAGCGGCTGACCGGAACGCCAGCTGTGCGGGTAGGAGTGCTCGATCGTCTCGTGCCGCAACAGCTTTCCGGCGGCCTTGAGGTCCTTGATGATGACCGGATTGGCGTCGAAGACCATCAGGCCCTCGTACGGCGGCACCATCGAGGTGAACTTGCCGCCGGCGTCGAGCGGCTGCACGACCTCGATGCCGTTGGCGGAGGCGACGTCCATATCCTCCTCACCGAACGCGGGCGCCAGATGCACCACGCCGGTTCCGGAGTCGGTGGTCACGTAGTCGGCGTTCAGCACGCGATGCGCGTTGGGGTGGCCGAGGAAGAAGTCGAAGGGCGGCCGATAGCGCAGCCCCGCGAGCGCCGCGCCCGCATGCTCCGAGAGCACCTCGAGTCCGTCGTCGGCGGTGCCGAGCTCGCGGGCGTAGTGCGAGACGCGCTCGGCGGCCAGCACGTACCGCTTGCCGTCCTTGCCGCGCACGTGGGCATAGGTGATGTCCGGGTGGACCGCGATCGCCAGGTTCGACGGGAGCGTCCACGGCGTGGTGGTCCAGATCAACGCGTTGGCGCCGTCGAGTTCGCGCAGCGGATGATCGGGCGCGACCTCGAGCACCATGTCGACGGTGACCGCCGGATCCTGGCGCATCCGGTAGGCGTCGTCGAGACGCGCCTCCTGATTCGACAGCGGCGTCTGCTCGTACCAGCTGTAGGGCAGCACCCGGAAGCCTTGGTAGACAAGCCCTTTGTCGTGCAGCGACTTGAACGCCCACATCACCGACTCCATGAAGTCGAGATCGAGGGTCTTGTAGTCGTTGTCGAAGTCGACCCACCGTGCTTGGCGTGTCACATAGTCACGCCACTCATTGGTGTAACGAAGCACAGAGGATTTACACGCGGCATTGAATTCCGCGAGGCCCATCGCGTCGATCTGTGATTTGTCCGTGATACCGAGTTGCTTCTCCGCTTCGATTTCCGCGGGCAATCCGTGTGTGTCCCAACCGAAGCGCCGTTCCACGCGCTTACCGCGCATCGTCTGGAACCGGGGAACCAAATCCTTCACATATCCGGTGAGCAGATGTCCGTAATGCGGCAAACCGTTGGCGAACGGCGGGCCGTCGTAGAAGACGAACTCGTCGCACTTCTCGGCACGGTTGTCGATGCTGGCACGGAAGGTGTCGTCGGCGGCCCAGTAGTCCAGCACCCGGCGCTCGAGCTCCGGGAACGACACGCTCGCGCCCTGCCGCGAGCCGGCATCCGCATCGGTGAAGTCGACGCGGGGATAGGCGTTGCGGGTGGATGTCTCGTCCGCCATGGCGGCTGTGGTCTCCCTCGTGCCAGTGCGCGCATGCGGCGCAGTCGGTGGGCACGGGGACGACTTCGGCGCCTGTGCGCCGCTGCCGCGGTACCACCCCGCTTGTCCGGGCCGGATGTTCCGGCGGGCGGACCTCTCGTTGCGAGCTGTGACGGGCTCACCCGTTCGGTTCTACTGGGCGCCTGTGGCGCCGTTCTTCCGAAGGCTCCCCGGTGATGGCCGGATCACTGCCGATCTACAGGTTTGATTGTAGCCAGTGCGGGCAACGTTATTTCCGTGCCCTGTTGCCGCCCTGTTCACTGTGCCCGCTCAGCGTTTGGCGTGACGGCCGGGACGTGATTGCGGGCCTTCCTCGGGTTCACGCATGGCCAGCGCGCTGACCAGCAGCAGGACCGCACCGATCACGCAGACGACGATGCAACCCCACGCCCAGATCACCGATCCGGTGGTCAACGCCGTCACCAGCAGGGCGAAGCCGATCGCGGCCAGGACGAGCGTCAGAACGAGCATGGTCACCCCCTAGGCGGGCAGGGCGGGCCGCATCGCCCCGGAGGGGCCGGGCGGCTCGGCAGAACTACGACCACACAGCGGCATGCGACGCCGGACCCCGTCGTATCGGCGGGGTGGCGGGCACCCGGGACGAGCTACTTGCCACCCTTGGCGAACGACGCCGGACCATGGCTGTTCGATACCGCCTCGAAGGCCTCGCCACCGTCGACCGGCACGGCCGAACCGCGGTTCTCCAGCTCCTCGAGCTGCGATTCCAGGTAGGACTTCAGCCGCACCCGGTACTCGCGCTCGAAGGTCTTCAACTGCTCGATGCGGCTTTCCAGCACGCTGCGCTGCTGGGTGATGGTGGCCATGATCTCGGTGTGCTTGCGCTCGGCGTCGGCCTGCAGGGCGTCGGCCTTCTCCTTGGCCTGGCGAAGCTGGCTGTCGGAACGGGTCTGCGCGTCCGAGAGCAGCGAGTCGGCCTTCTGCCGCGCCTCGCCGACCATCGCGTCCGAGCGGGTCTGCGCTTCGCTCACCATTCGCTCGGAATTCGCCCGGGCGTTGGAGAGCAGCTGTTCGGCCTCGGCCTTGGCGTCGGTGGTGAGCCGGTCGGCCATCTCCTGCGCCAGGCTCAGCACCTTCGCGGCCTGCAGGTTCGCATCTGCGGCGGAGTTGTCCTTGGGGGCCACCGGCGCGGGGGCCGGCACCGGCACCGGCGGTGCCACGGGCGCCGGCTTCGGCGGTTCCGGTTGCGGCGGAGCGGGTTTCACCGCCTGCGGGGCGGGACGCGACTTCTTGGCATCCGCCAATTCGGCATCCAGCTCAGCAACCCGCTGGCGCAGGTCCGCATTCTCCTCGATGAGGCGCGAGAGCTCCTGTTCGACCAAGTCGAGGAAGGCGTCGACTTCATCCTCGTTGTAGCCGCGCTTCCCGATCGGCGGTTTGCTGAACGCGACGTTGTGCACATCGGCTGGAGTCAGCGGCATGGAAGGATCCCTTCGCGCTTCGTACGGAGATCTAGCGTAGATCTTCTAGCAAGCTCTTCTTCTCGGCCCATTCTGTCACACCGGAGCTATCGGCTGCCCGAGCCTGCTGACGATGGACATCAGAATGAACACGATGAAAAGCAGGACCATAATCGACAGATCCAGGCGAATTCCTCCCAAGTTCACGGGAGGTATCAGGCGCCTCAACAGTTTCACCGGCGGATCGGTGATCGTGAAGATCGCCTCCAGAACGACGGCGACGAACCCCCGCGGATGCCAGTCGCGCGCAAAGCTGCGGATGAACTCCACGATCACTCGGCTGATCAGCAACAGCCAGAAGAGGAAGAGGAGTACATACAGCACCTGAAACAAGGCCACCTGTCCACTTTGCCTCAGATTCGGTGTCCTGCAAACTCCCCGCGCCGTGCATTCGGCGTCATTTCCCCCCGTCGCGGCTCACCCGACCGGGGCCGCCGCCGCGCGCGGCACCCGGTTCGGGGTTATTTCTGGTTGTAGAAGCCGTTTTCGGCGATGCGACGGCGCTCCTCGGCCGATACATCGACATCCGACGGTGAGAGCAGGAACACCTTGGTGGCCACCTTGTCGAACGAACCACGCAGCGCGAACGCCAGTCCGGCGGCGAAATCCACCAGGCGGCGCGCGTCGGCGTTGCTCATCTCGACCAGGTCCATGATCACGGGCGTACCGTCACGGAAACGCTCGCCGATGATCGCGGCCTCGGCATAGGTGCGCGGACGCAGTGTCGTGATCTTGGACAACGGACCTCCGTCCTCGAAGACGGGGGTGCGGCGCGGGGCCGGCTCGAACCGGGCGCGCTCCTCCATCCGCCGCTCTTCCATCCGGCGTTCGGCCTCGGGATCGACCGCCAGCGCACCGTGCGTGGTGCCACGCACCATCGGAGTGCCACCGCCGAGTCCGCGCGAGCGGCCCGAGGGTGCGGATTCGATCCGGGTCGGGCGGCGCAGGGGCTCGTAGCGGTCGTCGGAGTAGGACTCGTCGGCGAACTCCGAGCGGCGCGGCACCGTGTAACCGGGCTGATAGGGCGCCTTGTACGCCGGCTCCGGGTAGCCCGGATCGTCGGCGAAGCGGTCGTCGCCGAAACGCGAGCGTCCGGCGTCGTACGGATCGTCGTCGAAACGCGAGCGGCGCACCCCGCGGTCGTCCGCACCCAGCGGGCCACGGTCGTCGATCCCCCGAGGGCCACGGTCGTCGACGTAGTCGTCCTCGTATTCCTCGAGCGGGACCATGCCGAAGTAGGCCTTGAACCTGTGCAGCGTACTCATGCTCCCACCTCACTAACGCTGGGCTCCAGCACGAGCATGCTCGTGGCTGCGCTGATGTCTCGCTCGCTACGCTCGCTCATCCTGGTCGACCTTCCTACGGCCCCGACTGACCTGGGGTGTTGAAGTCCTGCTCAGTCCTCGTCAGCCCCAAGCATATGTTTCGAATGTGACTGATGAGGTTTCTTTGCTACTGCGAGGTTATCGGTCGGTCGCCCATGAGAGCAGTACCGACACGCACGCAGGTAGACCCGTGTCGAATGGCGACCTCGACGTCGCCCGACATGCCCGCCGACAATTCGGTCGCGCCCGGATGCGCGGCCAGCAGCGTGCGATGCAGACCGGCCAGTTCGGCGAACGCCGCATCCGGCTCCGCACCCAGCGGCGGAATCGCCATCAGGCCCGCGAGCTGCAGATTCTCGGATTTCGCGACCTGATCGGCCAGCATCGGGAGATCATCCGGGACGACGCCGCCGCGCGCCGGATCGCGATCCAGGCTCACCTGCAGTAGCACGCGCAGCGGATCCGCGCGCGCTCCCTCCTCGCGTGCGGCCGCCGTGGCGGTGTCAAGGGCCCTCACCAGACGCTCCGAATCCACCGAGTGCACCGTATCGGCCCAGCGCACAACCGATTTCGCCTTGTTGCGCTGCAATCGGCCGATCATGTGCCAGCGCATCTGCGCCAGATGTCCTAATGAGGCCACCTTGGCGGAGGCCTCCTGTTCCCGCGATTCACCGAATTCCCGGCGCCCGAGCCGATACAGGATCTCCACGTCGGAGGCCGGGAAGTATTTGGTCACCGGCAGCAACCGGACGGTGTCACGATCGCGCCCGGCGGCGCGGCACGCGGCGTCGATGCGATGTTCCAGGCGGGTGAGCGCGGCGGCGAGTCCCGCCGCACGGGACTGCGGCGCGTCCGCCCCGGATTCGGTTGCGCCGAGCCCGGATTCGGCGTGGTTCACCGGTTCTCCTCCATCCAGATCACCCCGGCGATGCGGCCGGTGGGCGCGCCGCGACGGTGGCTGAACAGGGTGGCGTCGGAGATGGTGGAGCGCGGATCGACCGCGACCGCGCCGACCCCGGCCGCTTCCAGCTGACGGCGGATTCCGGCTCGCAGATCCAGACCGGGCGTACCGCGCCGGGTCGTGGTGGCGCTGCCGGGCAGATGTGCCTCGACGTCGTCGCGCATGGCGGCGGGCACCTCGTAATCCTCGCCACCGGCGGCCGGGCCGAGGAAGGCGCCGATGCGGTGCGGCTGGGCGCCGACCGAGATCATCGCCTCGAGGACCTTCGGCACGATTCCGATGCGGGCGCCGACGCGGCCGGCGTGTACGGCCGCGATGACCCCGGCCTCGTCGTCGGACATCAGCAGGGGGACGCAATCGGCGGTGAGCACTACCAGCGCGAGATTCGGCACGGTGGTGACGAGCGCGTCGGTCACCGGCACCGGTTCGGCGCGGGGGCCGTCGACGATCTCGACGTTGCGGCTGTGCACCTGTTCCATCCAGACCAGGCGGCCGGGTGGCAGGCCGATGCCTTCGGCGAGACGTATCCTGTTGCGCCGCACCGCTTCCGGATCGTCGCCGACGTGGTCGCCCAGGTTGAACGAGTCGTAGGGCGCCGCCGAGAACCCACCGGCCCGCGTGGTCGTCACCCGTCGCGTCCGAACCGAAGCCTGTGTCATATCTCCGAGATTAATAGGCTGTACCGGTCCGGAGTCGAGCGTGCCGCCGAGTGATCCGGAACGTAGATGGCGGGGCGGCGGAACGGGGCACAGCGCGAGCATGCCCCGCGAAGTACCCACGGCGTGCGAGTTCATGCACACGACATTGCCGCCACCCACGGCGCCGCGTTCGCCACTGCCGGGCGCGACGCTTCCGCTCGCGGTGTTCGTTCTCACACGCCGCTGCCCCCGAGGCCGGCGGCGACGCCCCGGAGAGCGACATCACACGGCCGCCCGGCACCGGTCCGCCGGAACTCCGGTGGCACACCGGGTTTCGACCGCCCCACACCAGCCGCACATGCCGCTGCCCCCTCCGCGACGTCGGAGAGGGCAGCGAGATCGGCGTGCTTACCGGCGCATGAAATCGGGGACGTCGACGTCGTCGGTGTCCTCGTCCGGCATCTGAATGTGCGAGCGGTTGTTGTGCGCGATGGTCGGCTCGGTGGCCGGACGCGGTTCGTAGGACGGGGCCGGGCCGCGGGCCGGCGTCGGATCGGCCGGGCGCTCGGGCTCGGACTGGCGGGTGCTGCCGAAATCACGGCGAGTGGTGGACTGGCCGATGTCACCGGCCCGGCCGGCACCGATATTCGTTCTGCCCGCCGGTTCGATGCGCCGAGCCGGGGTGCCCCCGTCGAAGCCGGCGGCGATCACCGTGACCCGGACCTCGTCGCCGAGCGAATCGTCGATCACCGTGCCGAAGATGATGTTGGCCTCGATGTGCGCGGCCTCCTGCACGAGCGAGGCGGCCTCGTTGATCTCGAACAGACCGAGATCCGATCCACCGGCGATCGAGAGCAGCACGCCGTGCGCACCGTCCATCGACGCCTCCAGCAGCGGCGAATTGATCGCCGCCTCCGCGGCTTTCACGGATCGTCCCTCCCCGCGCGAGGAGCCGATGCCCATCAACGCCGAACCGGCACCGGACATGACGCTCTTGACGTCGGCGAAGTCGACGTTGATCAGACCCGGGGTGGTGATCAGGTCGGTGATGCCCTGAACACCGTTGAGCAGCACCTCGTCGGCGGAGCGGAAGGCGTCCATCAGGCTCACCGCCGCGTCGCCGAGCTGGAGCAGCCGGTCGTTCGGGATGACGATGAGGGTGTCGCAGGATTCGCGCAGCGCCTGGATACCGGCTTCGGCCTGGTTGCTGCGGCGCTTGCCCTCGAACGAGAACGGCCGCGTCACCACACCTATGGTCAGGGCGCCCAGTTTGCGGGCGATCGACGCCACCACGGGCGCGCCACCGGTACCGGTACCGCCGCCCTCACCGGCCGTCACGAAGACCATGTCGGCGCCCTTGAGCACCTCTTCGATCTCGTCCTTGTGGTCCTCGGCTGCCTTGCGGCCCACCTCGGGATCCGCGCCGGCGCCGAGACCGCGGGTGAGTTCGCGGCCGACGTCGAGCTTGACGTCCGCATCACTCATCAGCAGTGCCTGGGCGTCGGTGTTGACGGCGATGAACTCGACTCCCTTGAGTCCCTGTTCGATCATTCGGTTGACGGCGTTCACGCCGCCGCCGCCGATACCGACGACCTTGATCACTGCAAGGTAGTTGTGCGGGGGCGTCATGGGCTCTCGCCTTCCTTCGATCCAAAGCCTGTCGTTTTCGGATTCTCGGCAGAGCGCCGATTCGAGGTCCCCGGTCCGCCCGGGTTTTCACTCGAACAAACCCTAAACCTGAACCATAGGGTTGGCGTTATGTCAAGTATCCGACTGGTGCGGAACGCTATTCGCACCCGTCGCGATCCGTGCGCAGGCGCGCCGACACGAGGGTCAGAATCTTGTGCGATCCGTCTCGTCCGAGCCCGTCGGGCATGGTACCGCGAACGGCCGCCACAGACACCGAGATCGGGTCTCGATCTCCGCGGGACCGCGGATTCACCGGCCCCGCCCGCGACCGCGGCACCCGGACGGGCCCAGGTGCCACGGCCATCACGCACGGCCATCGACTCCCGGCCGCCGGTCGAAAACCGCAACGGCACAACGAGTGTCACTATCTTACCGTTACCAGATCGGGACTCGAAACGTCGAATACCGTTCCCGGGCGCGTCAGCACCGGAAGGACCACCGCGGCTTTGCGTTCCGAGTCGTCGGGACCGCCCCAGACCACCGTACGGTCGTCGCGCAGCTTCAGTTCGATATCCGAAACCGTCCGCGCCACAACCTCTCCCACCTGGGCTCGAAGCGCCGGCGGCGCGGCGTCGAGGACCGCGACCGCCGCCCGGGTCACCGGGTCGGCGCTGCCGGGATGGTCGGTGACCAGTTTCGCGACGCCGGGCGGCGGTGGTTCGATCGCGAATTCGACGCTGTCGGCGTCGAGCAGATGCGGTCCCTGCGGACTGTCGAAGAACACCACGGCGGAGCGCTCGTCCACCGTGACCCGCACCGTGGACGGAAACGCCCGCTGCACCCGCGCCGACCGCACCTTCGGCAGCGACGCCACCCGGCGCGCGATCGCGTCGGTATCGATACGCAGCATGGAGCGGCCGTCGGGGATCTGCAGCACCCCGCGCACATCCTGTTCGGGCACCGTCGACACCCCCTCGACCTGCACGGTGCGCACCGACAGCGCGGGGGTGAAGTAGGCGACCACCAGCAGCACGATCACCACGACCACGATCGGCGCGCCCCACAACAGAATCCGCCGCCACCGGCCGTCGAAGGGCAGCCGCGCGCGGGGCCCGCCCCGGTGGAGGCGATCGTCGCCCTCGTCGCCGTCCGCGGCGAATTCGGCCTCGGCGTCCGGATCGATGTCCTCGATCGTCCCGCGACGTGTCATCTCCACCTCCCTCTCCGGCCGGCACCGCCGGGCGGGGGCGCCGTGCTCACCGACCCGTCGACGGGCGCACCCGCAGTCCGTCCAGAATCTGCCCGCCGAGCATCGTCACGTCGCCGGCGCCCATGGTGATCACCACATCGCCCGCGCGGGCCAGGCTCGCGGCCTGCCGGCCCACCCGCGACATATCCGGTTGGTAGTGCACGGGTTTGGTGACCGCCTGCGCCACCAGCGCGCCGTTGACGCCGGGCAGCGGCTTCTCGCGCGCGCCGTAGACGTCGAGGACCACGACCTCGTCGGCCAGCGACAGCGCCGCGCCGAATTCCTCGGCGAAGGTCGCCGTGCGGCTGTACAAGTGCGGCTGGAACACCACGATCACCCGGCCCTGGCGGGAGCGGGCGCCGTCGGCCGCCTCCTGCCGGACCAATTCGGCCGCCGCCCCCAGTACGGCACGCACCTCGGTCGGGTGGTGGGCGTAGTCGTCGAAGACCCGTACCCCGTTCTCGCGGCCCACGAACTGGAAGCGGCGGTGCACACCACCGAATCCCTCCAGGCCCTGCAGGATTTCGTTCATATCGGCCCCGGCATCGCGAGCGGCGAGCAGCGCCGCGAGGGCGTTGAGGGCCATATGGCGGCCGGGCACCGACAGGCGCAGCGTGCGCGGCGCGGGTTCGTCGCCCAGTTGCACCGTGGCGACACCGCCGACGTCGCGCGGCTCCCAGCTCATCAGGCGGGCCTGCATCGGCACCGGCACGTCGGCCGTCTCCGTCGAGCCGTAACCGGCCACCCGGATGTCGAGTTCCCCGGCCGCGACCCGGTCGGCGACCCGGCGGGCCAGCGCCAGCGAACCGGGATCGTCCAAGCAGACCACGAGCAGTCCGCCGGAGACCAGCCGCGCCACGAAGTCGTCGAACACCTGGACGTAGGCCTCGTCGGAGCCGAAGAAATCCAGATGATCGGATTCGATGTTGGTGACCACCGCGACGTCCGGATCGTATTGCAGCAGTGAGCCGTCCGACTCGTCGGCCTCTGCCACGAAATAACCGCCGGTGCCGTGATGCGCGTTCGTCCCGGCCTCGTTCAGTTCACCGCCGACGGCGAACGAGGGATCGAAGCCGCAATGCTGCAACGCCACGACCAGCATCGAGGTGGTGGAGGTCTTGCCGTGGGTGCCCGACACGAGCAGGGTGTGGTGGCCGCGCATCAGTTCGGCGAGCACCGTGGGACGCATCAGCACCGGCACACCGCGCCGATTCGCCTCGACCAGTTCGGGATTCGTCTTCGGGATGGCGGCGTAGGTGGTCACGACCGCGCTCGGACCGCCCTCCAGCAGATCCAGCGCACTCGCGTCGTGGCCGATGCGGACCTGGGCTCCGCGCGCCCGCAGCGCCAGCACGCCGCGGCTCTCCTTGGCGTCCGAGCCCGACACCTCGCCGCCGCGGGCGAGCAGAATCCGCGCGATTCCCGACATGCCGGCACCGCCGATGCCGACCATGTGGACCCGCCGCAACAACTCCGGCAGTTCGGTGGGGGCCTGCCCGGTGTGGTTCACCGGGTCCGCGGCTCCCACTTCGGCCGTCTCGTTTCCTCCGGTCACCGTCCGGTCACCTCCAGCACGATTCGCGCCACCGTGTCCGCGGCGTCGCGATGTCCGGCACCGGCGGCGGCGACCGACATATTCGTCAGCGCGGCCGGGTCGGTGAGCAGCGCGATCACCTCGTCCATCACGTACTTCGGCGTCATCTCCGCATCCGCGACGATTCTGCCACCGCCCTGCGCGACGATCGGGCGGGCGTTGAACTCCTGTTCGCCGTTGCCGTGCGGCAGCGGCACGTAGAACGCCGGCAGTCCGACCGCCGACACCTCGGCCACGGTCATCGCGCCCGAGCGGCACACCGTGGCATCGGCGGCGGCATAGGCCAGATCCATCCGCGACAGATACGGCACCGCAACGTATTTCGCGCCGTCGCGGCCGGATTCGGTGTCGATGCCGTCCAGATCGAGCGTGTTCTTGGGTCCGTGCGCGTGCAGTACCGAGATACCCGCCGCCAGCAGTTGCGCGGCCGCGCCGGACACCGCCTCGTTCAACCGGCGCGCGCCCTGGGAGCCGCCGAAGACCAGCAGAACCGGGCCCTGCTGCGGCAGACCGAAGTGCTCCCGCGCCTGCGCCCGCAGTCCGGCCCGGTCCAAGGTGGCGATCGAGGCGCGCACCGGAATCCCGACGACCTCGGCATCGGCGCGCCCGCGCGCGTGCACACCCGAATTCGGCACGGCGGCGAGCACCCGCGCCGCACGCCGGGCGCCGACCTTGTTCGCGATCCCCGCCTTCACATTGGCCTCGTGCACGACCAGCGGCACCCGGCGCGAGCGCCGCAGCACTCCCCCGCCGGCCGCCAGGTAGGCGGGCACCGAGACGTAGCCGCCGAATCCGATGATCACATCGGCCTCGACCGCGTCGATCACCGCGCGGGTTCGCGCCACCGCGGCGCGGACCCGGCCGGGCAGGCGCAGCAGATCGGCGGTGGGTTTACGCGGCAGCGGGACCGGCGGAATCAGCTCCAGCGGATAGCCGCGTTCGGGAATCAGCGTCGTCTCCAGCCCGCGCTGGGTGCCCAGTGCGGTGATCCGGATCGAGGGATCCAGCCGGCGCAGTGCGTCCGCGACCGCCATCGCGGGTTCGATATGCCCGGCCGTGCCCCCACCGGCGACGATCACCGAGAGCGTCCGTTGCCCGGAACCCGTCGTGCCGCCGCTCTCGCCGGTTGTCACCTCGAATTACCTCGTTCTCTCGCATGTGTCATCGGATAGCTGGGCTCCCAGGCCCGGGTGGTGCGCCACGACGACGCTCCGCGCGCCTCCCGCCGTCCGGCGTCGGCGCTGCGTCGTCGTGCCGAATCCGAATCTATCGACCGCCGCGGTATCGCCGCACTCCCACCCCGCGCCTGCGCGGCTCCGCGGGACCCGCCCGCGCCGCGCGACCGACCGGATTTGTCCGACCGCTTGCGCGCGGGCGGCAGTTCCCGCCGTCGCGGGCCGGAGACCGCGCGGGCCCGCCCCGCACGGGCGGGCGCGTAGGTTTCCGGGATCGGCAGTCGCAGCAACCGGCTGAACCGCCCGTCCTGACCGCCCTTCAGCGCCGCGATCGCCTCGGGTTCGTGCCGGGCCGCGCTCGCGATCAGGCCGAACATCATCAACGTGATCGCCAGCGACGAACCACCGGCCGACACCAGCGGCAACTGCAGGCCCGTCACCGGCAGCAGGCCCACGACATAGCCGATGTTGATCAGCGCCTGCCCGGTGATCCAGGTGGTCGCGGCCGCGGTCAGCAATCGCAGGAACGGATCGGCCGAGCGGGCGGCGATGCGCAGTCCGACGAAGACGAACAGCGCGAAAAGCCCCAGTACGAGGGCACATCCGAGAAATCCGAGTTCCTCGCCGATGATGGCGAAGATGAAGTCGTTGTGCGCGTTGGGCAGATAACTCCACTTGGCCCGGCTCTGGCCGAGTCCACGCCCCCAGATCCCGCCGTCGGCGAGGGAGAACAGCGCTTGGCGCGCCTGATAGCCGATGCCCTGCGGATCGTCGCCGGGATTGAAGAACGCGCGCATGCGATCGGATCGATAGCCGGCCGACAGCGCCAGAATTCCCGCCGCGACCGCACCCGAGACCGCGATGGTCACGAACAGCCGCACCGGCAATCCGCCGAACCACAGCAGCGCGACCAGCACCAGGCCGACCGCGATGGTCGTCGACAGATTCGGTTCCAGCACGATCAGCAGACAGGTCAGCAGACCGGCCGGCACCAGCGGCACCAGAATGTCCTTGTACCCGGCCTGGTCGCTGCGGCGCGTCGCCAGCAGATGCGCACCCCACAGGATCAGGGTGACCTTCACGATCTCCGACGGCTGCACCGAGACGAAGCCGAGGTCGAACCAGCGGCGCGAACCCTGGACCTGCGAACCGATTCCGGGAATCAGCACCAGCACCAGCAACAGCACCGACGCGGCGAACAGCGGGAACGACAGCTGCCGCAGCACCCGCATCGGAATCCGCAGCGCCACATAGAACAACGCCGCGCCCAGGCCCGCGAAGAACGCCTGCTGCATGAACAGCGAATAGGCCGAACCGCCGTCGGCGTAGGCCTCCACACTGGAGGCCGACAGCACCATCACCAGCCCGAGCACGGTGAGCAGGGTGGCGATGGTGACGACCAGGTGGAAGTCGGCCAGCGGGCGCGCCAGCCAGGCACCGAACCAGGTGCCCACGGGCTTGCGCGCCGGTTTCGTCACTGCTGGCTCCCGATATCTCTCTCGTCCAGGGCCTGCACCGCCGCGACGAAACTGCGGCCGCGATGGGTGTAGTCGGCGAACATGTCCAGGGAGGCCGCGGCGGGGGCGAGCAGGACGGTGTCACCGCGCCCGGCATATCCGGCGGCGATGCGTACCGCGCGGGCCATCACCGCGTCGGCGCCGTCGATCTCGGCGACCAGAGATGCCGTGGAGGGTTCCCCGCTCATCTGTGCATCGTCACCCGAACCGAGCTCGACCACCGGGACATCCGGCGCGTGTCGCGCCATTGCCGCCGCGATGATCGGCGCGTCCTGACCGAAGACCACCGCCGCGACGAGACGCTCGGCGACCTCCTCGACAAGATCGTCGATATGGGCGCCCTTGAGCTGACCACCGGCGATCCACACCACCTGCGGATGCGCCAGGATCGAGGACCGCGCGGCATGCGGATTGGTCGCCTTCGAATCGTCGACGAAGCCGACCCCGCCGAGTTCCCGCACGAAGGCGGCGCGGTGCGGGCCCACCTTGTGCTCGGCCAAGCCCTCCTTGACGAACTGCGGGGCCACGTCGATGGCACGGGTCAGCGCGGCCGCGGCCAGCGCGTCGGCGACACCGGCGGGTCCGGGCGGGCTGATATCGCCGACCTCGGCGAGGATCGCGGCCTTGGTGAAGGCGCGGTCCAGCAGTTTGCCGTCGACCACACCGAGTTCACCGTCGGCCGGCACGCCGATCCGGAAGCCGACGGTGCGGCGCGCCTTGGACTTTCGCGCCAGCGCGGCGGCGACGGGGTCGTCCAGGCCGACCACGCCGACCCGTCCGGTCAGGGCCCGCGCCTTCGCGGCGGCATAGGCGTCGAGGCCGCCGTGCCAGTCCAGATGATCCTCGGCCACGTTGAGCACCACACCGGCCTCCGGGCGCACCGACGGCGCCCAGTGCAGCTGGAACGACGACAGCTCGACCGCGAGGATCTGCGGACCCGGGGTGCGGCGCAGCGCGTCCAGGATCGGCAGTCCGATATTGCCGCAGGCGACGCTGGGCAGCCCGGCCGCGCGCAGGATGGCGTGGGTCATCTGGGTGGTGGTGGTCTTGCCGTTGGTTCCGGTGATCACCAGCCATTTGCGCACCGGACCGTAGAGCCGGGCCTGATCCACCCACCAGGCGAATTCCACATCGCCCCAGACCGGAATGCCCTCGGTGACCGCGGAGACCAGGACCGGTGAGCCCGGTCGCCAGCCCGGGCTGGTGATGACGAGCGCGAACCGTTCCAGCGCACCGGGTTCGAGCAGCGCGGCGGCAGTGGCGGTGTCGAGGCCGAGTTCGGCGGCCTCGGCCATCGCCTTCTCCCCGGCGTCGGTGACCACCGGACGGGCGCCGATATCGCGCAGCGGCTCGATCAGCGAGCGCCCCGACACCCCCCATCCCGCGACGAGAACGTCACGGCCACGCAGGAATTCGAGCATAGGACCCGGTGATCGCAGGGCCCGCGGAGTATGTTCGACCATCGCTGCTTACCCGACCTGAGAGAGGTATTCGCTGTAGAACAAGCCCAGACCGACCGCCGCCGCGATTCCGGCGAGCAGCCAGAACCGGATGATGACCGTCGTCTCCGCCCATTTGCTCAGCTCGAAATGGTGATGGAACGGCGCCATCTTGAACAACCGGTTGCGGGTGGTCCGGAACACCGCCACCTGCAGCACCACCGACACGGTCTCGGCGACGAACAGCGCGCCGATCACGACCATGAGCAGTTCGGTGCGGGTGGTGATCGACAATCCGGCGAGCAGGCCACCGAGGGCCAGCGAACCGGTATCG
>NZ_CAWMPM010000018.1:0-6146 GCF_963869435.1 Nocardia violaceofusca NBRC 14427 | reverse complement strand
GGCGCCGCATTCCACCACAGGAATCCGACACACGCCGCCGCGCCGGCGGCACACACCAGCGCCAGATCCAGCGGATCGCGCACGTTGTAACAGCCGGCTTCGGCCTTGAATTCGCAGGCGTGGTAGTACTGCCAGAACGTGATGATCACGTAGGCGCCCAGCACCAGGCTCATCGACCCCGCGGCCAGGCCGTCCAGCCCGTCGGTGAGATTCACCGCGTTCGACCACGCGACCACGACCAGGCAGACGAACGCCAGGAAGATGATCACGCTCATCGAGACGGTGTTGATCTCTCGCACGTACGACAGATGCCGGCTGGCGGGGGTCCGCCCGCCCGCGCCGCGGAACTGCAGCGCGAGCACCCCGAAGATCACCGCCGAACCGAGCTGGCCGATGTACTTACCGGCCGCGGTCAGGCCCAGATTGCGCTGCTTGCGCAGTTTGATGAAGTCGTCGATGAAGCCGACCACGCCCAGCGCGGTGGCCAGGCCGAGGACCAGTAGGCCCGAGGCCGACGGCCCGTCGGCGTGATAGCCGATGCCGATCAGATGCGAGCCCAGATATCCGGCCCACATGCCGATCAGGATCGCGACACCGCCCATGGTCGGGGTGCCGCGCTTGGCCTGATGACTCTCGGGGCCGTCGATGCGGATCTCCTGGCCGAATCCGCGCCGCGCGAACATGCGGATCAGCAGCGGCGTCAGCAGGATCGATACCGCCAGCGCGATCCCCGCCGCGAACAGAATCTGCCTCATCCAGCTGCCTCCGTGCCCTGCTCACCCGATGCGAGCACGTGTTGCGCCACCGCCCACAGACCGGCGGAGTTCGACGCCTTGACCAGCACCACATCACCGGCCGCGATCTCGTTGTCCAGCAGGGCGATCGCGGATTCGATATCGGGTACGAGGATGGATTCCTCGCCCCACGAGCCTTCCATGACCGCACCCTGGTGCAGCGCGCGGGCCGGGCGCCCGGTGCCGACCACGATCAGCCGGTCGACGTCCAGCCGCACCGCGAGCCGGCCGATGCTGTCGTGTTCGACGACCGATTCCTCGCCCAGTTCCGCCATTTCGCCCAGGACCGCCCAGCTGCGCCGGCCGCGCGGCGCGTCCGGCGTACCGCCGGCGCGCGACATCGACACCAGGGCCTTGAGTGCGGCGCGCATGGAATCCGGGTTGGCGTTGTAGGAGTCGTCGACGACGGTGACCCCGTCGGGCCGGGTCCGCACATCCATCCGGTGCGCCGAATCGACCGTCGCACCGGCCAGAGCACGGGCCACGGTGTCGAGATCCGCACCGCATTCGAGCGCCACGGCGGCCGCGGCCAGCGCGTTCGAGATCTGGTGTTCGCCGTACACCGCCAGATGCACCTCGGCGTGAGAACCGTTGGCGTGCAAGGTGAATCGCGCCCGCGCGTCGGAATCGAGCACGATATCGGTGGCCCGCACGTCGGCGCCGGACGCCTGACCGAAGGTCACCACACGGGCCCGGGTCCGGACGGCCATCGCCGCCACCCGCGGGTCGTCGGCGTTGAGCACCGCCACGCCGGTGGGCGGAAGCGCTTCCACCAGTTCGCCTTTGGCCTGCGCGATGGCGTCGCGGCCGCCGAACTCACCCAGGTGCGCGGTGCCGACGTTGAGAACCACACCGATGCGCGGGGGCGCGATATCGGTCAGCGCCTTGATATGGCCCGGGCCGCGCGCGGACAGTTCCAGCACCAGGAAGCGGGAGTCGGCTCCCGCGCGCAGCGCCGTCCACGGATGGCCCAGTTCGTTGTTGAACGATCCGGGCGGGGCGACCACGGCGCCCAGCGGCGCGAGCACGCGCGCCAGCAGATCCTTGGTGGAGGTCTTCCCGGCCGAACCGGTCACCCCGACCACGTTCAGGCCGGCGGCGGCCAGCCGGTCCACGCTCGCGCGCGCCAGTTTGGCCAGCGCCGCCAGCACGGCGGCGCCGGAGCCGTCGGTGTCGTGTGCCAGCACATAGGAGCGGTTCGCCGCCGCGTCGGCCGCGGGGGCGAACGGTTCGACCACGATCGCCGGTACGCCGACCGGACGCGCCGCCAGCACCGCGACCGCACCGGAGGCCACGGCCTTACCGGCGTAGTCGTGCCCGTCGACGTGCTCGCCCGGCAACGCCAGGAACAGGTCGCCGGAATTGATTCGGCGCGAATCGAATTCGACCGCACCGGTCACCGTCACCGCGGGATCGCTCACGTCGTGCAGCGTGCCGCCGACGATCTCGGCGATCTCCCGCAGAGTCATTTCGATCATGAAACCGTCAGGTCTTTCGTCTTACGTTCCAGGGCCTGTCCCAGCACCTCACGGTCGTCGAACGGATACTTCACACCCGCAATCTCCTGCCCGGTCTCGTGTCCCTTACCTGCCACCAGCACCACATCCCCCGGCCGTGCCCAATCCACGGCCGCGGCGATGGCGGCGGCCCGATCGCCGATCTCGCGCACCTCACCGCGCTCGGCCTCGGCGATACCCAGCGCGCCCGCACGGATCGCGGCGCGGATCTCGGCCGGATCCTCGGTGCGCGGATTGTCGTCGGTGATGACCAGCAGCTCCGCGCCGCGCGCCGCGGTGGCGCCCATCAGCGGCCGCTTACCGGCGTCGCGATCGCCACCGGCGCCCACGACCACGGCCAGGCGGCCACCCGTGTCGCGCAGATGCCGGCGCAGCGTCGCGATCACCGATTCCACCGCGGCCGGCTTGTGCGCGTAGTCGACGAGGGCGAGGAAATCCTGTCCGGCGTTCACGCGCTGCATCCGGCCGGGCACATCCACCTCGCCCAGCGCCGCGGCCGCCGCCGCCGCGTCGACACCCGCCGCGGCGCATACCGCGATCGCGAGCAGGCCGTTGGCGATGTTGTAGCGCCCGGGCAGCCGCAGCCGGGCCGGAATCTCACCGTCCGGGCCGACCGCGGTGAACTGCTGCCCGCCGTCGGCCAGCGCGGCGGCGCCGGTCACCGTCCATTCCGGTTCGGTCTCCCCGGTCGGGCAGTCCGTGGTCGCCACGGTGACGACCCGGGCACGCCCGCTCGCCTCCCGCGCCAGCCGCCGGCCCCAGGCATCGTCCACGCAGATCACGCAGGTATCGGCCGCGACCTGCCGCTGCGGCGACCCCGGATCCGGGACGAACAGCCGACGCTTGGCGGCGAAATAGTCCTCGAAATCGGCGTGGAAGTCCAGGTGATCCTGCGACAGGTTCGTGAACGCGCCGACGGCGAAGTGCACACCGTCCACGCGGCCCAGCGCCAGCGCGTGGCTGGACACCTCCATCACCACGGCCTGCACACCCTGTTCCACCATCAGCGCGAACATCGCGTGCAGTTGCGGAGCCTCCGGCGTGGTCAGCGCGCTGGGCACCCGGCGGTACTCGACGGCGCCGCTCGGCCCGGCAGCGCCCTCCTCCGGGTTCGCATCGACGCGGCGCGCGATCCGCGTCTCGATGGTGCCGATCAGGGCGGTCGACAGTCCGGCGGCGGTCAGTCCGGCCTCCACCAGATAGGAGGTGGTGGTCTTACCCGATGTGCCGGTGATGCCGATGACCTGCAGTTGTCGCGACGGATGACCGTAGATCGCCGCCGACAGTTCACCCAGCACCGCACGCGGGTCGTCGTGCACGAGGACCGGCACATCCAGTTCGCCGATCAGTTCGGCACCGGCTGCGTCGGTGAACACCGCGACCGCGCCGCGTGCCACGGCATCGGCGGCGAAGCGGGCGCCGTGGGCCTTGGCACCGGCCAGACCGGCGAACAGGTCACCGGGCTGGACGGCGTTCGAGCGCTGTTCGATGCCGGTGATCTCGATCCCGGCCGGGCCGCCGGAGTTCAGCCGCGCACCGGTCAGTTCGGCAACGGCCTGCACCGGCGTCGGCAACGCAACGGCGGGGCGAAGCACCTGCGGGCTGGGCTGCACGGGCACCAGGCTCCTTTCGTGGGCGCACATCTGTGCATCGGGTCGAGATTCGGGGTCGGGGAGTCAGGTTACCTGTGGGCGATCGGCGGCCACGCAGCGTGGCCGCCTCGCGCGCACCGGCTCCCCGGCCTCACCGCGCCCGCACCCGCCCGTGCGGCGGGCCGCACACGGACACCCACGCTTCCGAAACCGGACATTCAACCGCACACACCGCTACATCGCCTGGAGCACAAGCTGTTTCGGCGGCACGGTCGACGGCGGAACGCGATCGCGCTGCAGCGCCCAGGAGGCGATGCTGTGGAACAGCGGCGCCGCCGACTGCCCACCGCTGCCGTCGGTGCTGCGCACGGGTGCGTTCAACATGATGCCGATGACGTAGCGCGGATTGTCGGCCGGGGCGATTCCGGCGAAGGTGATCCAATAACGATCGGCGGAATAGCACTGGCATTTCTGGTCGATCTGCTGCGCGGTCCCGGTCTTCCCGGCGATCTGGTAGCCCTCGATCGCGGCGGGAGCGCCCGTGCCCTGCTGGTATCCCATCGGATCGCGCTGCACCACGGCCTGGAACATCTGCCGCAGCGTACTCGCGGTCTGCGGGCTCACCACCCGCACGCCGTCCGGCTGCGGTTCGCCGCTGCGGTGCCCGTCGGGGCCGATCACGTCCTTGACGATGCGCGGCGGGATCCGCACCCCGTCGTTGGCGATGGCCTGGTACATCCCGGTCATCTGCAGCAGGGTCATCGAAAGTCCCTGCCCGATGGGCAGATTCGCGAACGTCGAACCGGACCACTGGTCGCGCGGCGGCACGATGCCACCACTTTCACCCGGCAGCCCGACACCGGTGCGCTGCCCCAGCCCGAAACGCTTGACCATATCCGCGAAGCGATCCTCGCCGACGCGCTGCGCGAGCATCAGCGTGCCCACGTTCGACGACTTACCGAAGATGCCGGTGGTGGTGTAGGGCATGACGCCGTGCGACCACGCGTCGTGGACGACGACCCCGCCCATGTGGATCTCCCCGGGGACCTGATGAACCTCGTCCGGGTTGGTCAGGCCGTATTCGATGGAGGCCGCCGCGGTGATGATCTTGTTCACCGAACCGGGCTCGTAGGCATTGGTCACCGACGGATTGCCGATATCGGCCGAGGCCCAGAACTTCGGATCCTGCGCCGGATTGAAGGTGTTGTCGTTGGCCATCGCCAGCACCTGGCCGGTGTGGGCGTCCAGCACCACCGCCGAGGCGTCCTCGGCGCCGGATTTGTCCTTGGCCTCCTGCACCTGCTGCTGCACGTAGTACTGCAGATCGGAGTCGAGGGTCAGTTCGACATTGGAGCCGTTGACCGCGGGCACCTTGTCGCGCTCGCTGCCGGGGATGACCGCCCCGTCGGAGCCGCGATCGTAGGTGTGCGAACCGTCGGTGCCGGCCAGCGTCGCGTCCATCGACGCCTCGAGTCCCACCTGGCCGTGTCCGTCCCAGCCGGTCGCGCCCACCACATTGGCCGCCAGCGCGCCGCCCGGATAGACCGGTGTGTCCTGACGTTCGGTCCCCACCTCGGGGAACTTCTCGGTGATCTCGTCGGCGACCCGGGAGTCGACGTTGTAGGCCAGGTAGGTGAACTGGTCGTCGCTGCGCAGTTTGGCGAGCAGCTCCGCTTCCGGGGGCGCGTCCTTGCCCAGCTTCTCGTGAATCGTCTTGGCGATCGCTTCCAGCCGTTTGTCGACCTCGGGCGCCTTGTCGCTCTTCGCCCGTGCGTCGGCCAGATCCTTGCGCACAGCGATCGGCCGGAAGTTGAGCTTCTTCGTCACGACGGTGAACGCGAGCGCGCGGCCGTCGCGATCGAGGATGGCACCGCGTTGCGCCCAGTCGGTCTGATGCACCGTGCGCTGGCTCGCCGCCTCGGCCGACAGGTTGGGTGCGGAAAACGTTTGCAGCCACAGCAATTGCATCGCGACGACGAGTAGCGCCACCAGCATGAGCACACGTCCGACTCCGAACCGCAGCCGCGTGGAGGCATCCGCGGGCGAGCCCGCCCGCGGCCGGGGAGCGCGACGCGGCCGGGCGGGTGTGGATCGCATACCCGCCCGGCCGCGTCCGGTGGCACTCCCGCCGGTTCTGCCTCCACCGCGGCCGGTCATCGATCGGCCCCCTCGGGTGCCGCCTGGATCACCGGCTGGGTGCCGGCCGGCTGCGCGGCGGGTGCGACGGGTGCGGGCGGAGCGGT
>NZ_CAWMPM010000017.1:0-93521 GCF_963869435.1 Nocardia violaceofusca NBRC 14427 | reverse complement strand
GCTGTGGCCGGTGTTTGCGCTGTTGGTGCTGTTGCCGGTGTTGGTGCGGGTTTTGGTGGTGGCGTTGGTGACGACGAGGTCGAAGCCGATTTTGAAGCCTTCGTGGATGGCGTGGTGGATGGTGTCGATGGGGACGCCTTCGCGGGCCCAGGCGGCGGCGGCGTCTTTGAGGCGTTCGGTTTTTTCGGGGATGTCGCGGCCGTCGAGGAGGCTGATGGCGAGTTCGAGGCAGGTGCGGGTGATGGTGGTGATGTCGCCGTGGATGGCGTCGCCGGGGAGGGTGCCGCAGGGTGCGACGTTTTCGACGAAGTGGCCGACCATGTGCCGCGACAGCGACCACACATCCTTCAACGGCGACGACATCGGCCGTCCCGAAAAGGTGAGACTGGACCGGTTGGAGCTGTCGACGGTCATCACTGACTCCTTCTACTCCCGAACTATCTGTTCCGGCGGTTAACGCTAATCGGCAGGCCGGGAACCGAGGGTGCTTCGCGAATCGTCTGTGCGGAAATCGAAGCAGGTCGGCGGGCCGTTGTGATCGCTCACAGTCGCCGGGACGTGAATCGATTCCTCAATGCCACAATCGGCGGCAGGGCAGCGGTCGCAATCCGGGCCGGACCATGCCGTCCACGGTGACGGCCAGCCCGGAGTGCACCGCGGCGGCGGCGAACTCCCAGGCCTCGGCGCGGGTGGCGGCGTATTCGAGCACCATGTCGGCATCGGGGCCGGTGCCGCCGAAGTAGACCGTGATCCGGCGAGTGGGGATGTCGGGGACCGTATCGGAGATGTCCATAGCCGTGCTCCTTTGCATCGGTGCAGGAACGAAGCTACGTACTCGCGGGTAACCCGAACAGGTTTCAGTGTGTAATTCATCGCGTAACACAGACCGCCGCGCGGCAAACTTGTGATTTCTCAGGACCTGCGGTGCCGATTTCGGGTTGCCTCGCGCGCGCGATAATCTCTTGGCCCATGGGCCATACCGCGGTCCGGCGGGCGCTGAGCGTCGCCGCCGGCAGTCTGCTGCTGTTCGCTGCCGCCACGACTTCCGCACCGGCGCAACCGATCTACCCGGCACCGGATCCGGATCCGTTCTACGCCGCGCCGGCCGATATCGCCGAGCACAAGCCCGGCGACGTGCTGGCGACGAAACCGCTACCGCCGCTGGACATCTTCCCCGACACCGACATCACGCTGATCAAGTTCCGCTCGACCAATTCCGAGGGCAAGCCGATCGCGTCGACCACCACGGTCCTGACCCCGCGCAAGCGCGCGGCCGACGGCCCGCTGCTGTCGTATCAGACCATCATCAACGGACTGGGCACCGATTGCGGTGTCTCCCATGTGCTCTACACCAAGAACCCGGATCTGATGGTGCGCGAGGCGCCCGCCTACAACGTGGTGTTGCAGCGCGGCTGGAGTATCGCGATGCCCGACCATCTCGGGCCGCAATTCGCCTACGGCGCAGCGCGTCTGGGCGGCCAGATCACCCTGGACGGCATTCGCGCGGTGCAGCACGCCGCCGATCTGAAACTCGAGCACAGCCCGGTGACGATGGCCGGCTACTCCGGCGGCGGCATGGCCACCGCGTGGGCGGCCGCGCTCGCGCCGGTCTACGCGCCGGAACTGCGCATCGCCGGGGCCGCGGCCGGCGGCGTGCCGATGAACATGGTGAAGATGCTGGAGGGCCTGGGGTACGGCTCGCATCCGGCCTTCGGCCTGGCGATGGCGGCCGGACTCGGCCTGGAACGCGAATACCCGGACCGGTTCCCGCTGTCGGAGCAGCTCAACGACAAAGGTATGGCGGCGCGGCAGGTGATGGCCAACAGCTGCACCAACGGCCTGCTGGCGGCGGGCGCGGGACACGGAGTGACCGAGTTCGCCAGAACCACGTCGATGACCGAGGACCCGACCGCGCGCAAGGTGGTCGAGGACAACAGTCTCGAGCTCTACACCGACAGCGTGCCGAATATGCCGGTGTTCGAATGGCATTCGCCCATCGACGGCCTGATTCCGGTGGACTCGATCATCGAAACGGACCGGCGCTGGTGCCAGGCCGGGGTGTCGGTCCAGTCGGAGGCCATTCCGGTACCCGACCACCTCACCGCGGCGGTACTGGGCCTGCCGCAGGTCCTGAACTGGCTGGACGGTCGCATGCACGCTCAGCCGGTGCCGAGCAACTGCTGAGCGCGCCACCTCCACACCGCTCGCGCGCCACGAATTCGATATCGATGCGGACTCGCGCCGCACACGATCCGAACACGCCGCCCGGGCAACCGGATTCGCGCCGGTAGTCTCGAAACACCTGGTTCAGCGCCGAACTCGGGTTGGTAGCGCACGGGGACCAGCGGTGAGCTTCAGTGGGGTGCGTCATGCGAATTCGGCATGTTCTGGTCACGGTATTGCTACTCGGTTGCGGTCCCGTCGCGGGTACCGCAGCGGCGCAGCCGCTGATTCCTCTGCCTCCCTTGCCCTTACCGGCGGTTTCGTTACCGGGGCTGCCGACGCAGCCGGATGCCCAGGATCCGGCGGCGTCGAATCCGCCCGCGCCGGGTCTCGCGCAGTTGCAGCAGTGGATCGACGTCCTGATTCCGCCGCCGCCCATCCCGGTGGCCGATCAGGCCGCCGCGGGGGAGACCGGTGTCACCGCCGATCTGGCCCGGCTGCAGACGGCCGTCATGCCCTCACCGGTGGGCGATCCGCTGCTCGACGACTGGCCGTCCGATCTCGCGGGGCTGCGTCCCGGTGACGTGATCGCGACCCGGGACGTGACGACAACCGCCGCTCCGCTGCTCGTGGTGCCCGTGCGGCAGGCGCTGCAGCTGAAGTACCGCACGACCGACGCCCACGACGCGCCCTCGTACGCGACTGCGACACTGGCGATTCCGGCCGCGCCGTGGACGGGTCGCGGATCGCGGCCGGTGCTGGTCAACAATCTGCCGATCGACGCGCTGGGACGGACCTGCACGCCCGGCTACACGCTCGCGCACGGTTTCACCGGCGATACCGGGACCACCGATTTCGTCCCGCCCACCACCCAGCTGGCGCTGCTGCGCGGATACGCGGTGCTGATTCCCGATCACGAGGGCCCGCGGATGGCGTATGCCGAGCCCTTCGTGGCCGGTCACGCCGTGCTCGACGCGATCCGGGCGATGCGTGCGACGCTGCCCGCCGAATTCGGCGCCAGCCGGTATGCCATGCACGGCTACTCCGGTGGTGCCATCGCCACCCGCGGTGCGGTGGCGCTGATCGATTCCTACGCACCGGAATTGGCGCCGGCGATCGTCGGTGCGGCACTGGGCGGGGTGCCGGCCGACTATCAGATCCTGTCGCAGAGCATGAACGCCAACTTCGCGTCGGGAGTCTTCCTGGCGGCCACCTTCGGAGTGGGGCGGGAGCGGCCGGAGATCCTGGCCCGGATGAACAATCTGGCCCGGTGGGCCGCCCTGTCGCCGCTCAAGGACACCTGCGCGGGGGTTTTCGCCGTCCCCGGCGTGCTGTCGCTGCCGATCGACATCGCCGCCGACACCCCGGATCCGCTGCACAGCGCGCTGGCCGACGACATCTACCGGGTGACGCGGATGCAGGGCATGAAATCCGCTGTGCCGCTGTACGTCTACAACGGCGAACAGGAATTCTGGATTCCGGCGGCCGGCGCCCGCGAGTTCTATCGCGACCAGTGCTCGCTGGGAGTGGCGGCGGTGTACCGCAGCGTCCTCGGCGAACACATCATCGCGGCCGGATTGGGATATCCCGAGGCGATGGGCTGGGTCGATCAGCGATTGCAGGGTGTGCCGGCCCCCAGTGAATGCTGAACGGCCGCTTCGTTCGTTCGCGCTGTCGTCGCGGAGAATTTTGTGCCGCGACCCCAGCCGCCCCCGGGGCGATTCATGAATTGTCATCGGATCGCCGGTGTTTCGGGTTCGAGGCGATTCCGTGGCCGTACCGTGATGTGAACGCGGCACCGGTTTTTGCGCGGACGGTGCCGCGTTCGGCAACCGGCGCACCCGCACCTTCCGGAAGGAGAGGAGGTCGGCACTGCGGACGCCGGACCGGCCACCGGTGAGCGGCTCCCGACTCGAAGCCGCCGCTCACGGCGTACAGCTCGACCCGCGGCACCAGGACTTCCAACCCCCTCCTCGACGCGGTCACTGTGCGTAGTAGTGGAACCGCCCGCCGGGTGCATCCTCACCCCAAGGCATCCGGCGGGCACACTTCGCGCGGGGACAGATTCTGGAGCGACCCGATGACACCATCCGCACCCAGCCTGGCGGCGACTCTGACCCGAAGCGTGCGCATCGAGGCGCCGGCGTCACATTCCGACACCACCGCCGAATTCGGCGCGGGGGTGCGCGAATGTCTGGCCCTGGCCGCCGATATGGTCGCCGAACCCGACCCGGAACCGGCGGATGCCGCGCGTCTGGCCGAACTGGTCGGCCGGGCCGGCGCGTGGGCGCGCGAGGGCATCGACCTCGACACCGTGCTGCGCGCCTACCACGAGGCCGTGCGGCACGCGTTCAGCGATATCGCCGGTGGCCGCGGTGACGGCGAGACACTGGTCGCCGACGCCGAACAGGCGCTGCGCCTGCTGGAGACGGTGACCGTGGCGACCTCGGCCGCCTACCTCGACGAACACCGCTCGGCCGCACGCCATCATCAGACCGCGGCCCAGACCCTGGTCACCGCGCTGCTCAGCGGTCACGGCCGTGCGGCACTGGCCCGCCGCACCGGGATCGTGGTCGCACCCGCCTATCAGGTGGTGGCGTTGTCGATCGCCCCGCATCCCGGCGAATCCGATCCGCGCCGCAACGCCGAAACCGTGGCGCGCCGCAAACTGCGCCGGCTGCAGAGCGCGTTGGCGCCGGTGCTGGGTTCGCGGGCGCTGTCGCTGCTCTCGGTCGACGGCGGCACCGTACTGGTGCCGGTGGAGGACCCCGATGCCTCCGCCCGCATCGATGCCCCCGTGCTGACCGCCGACACCCTGGATGTCCTGTCCGCGGCGGCCTCGGTGCCGCTCACCGCGACCGTCGTCGCGGGTCCCACCGCACGCATCCCGGAGCTGGCCGCCGAAGCCCACGAACTGCTGGAACTGGTGCGCGCACTGCGTCGTCCACCGGGCCTCTACGGGATCGCCGACGTGGCGGTGGAATATCAGCTGACCCGGCCCGGCCCGGCGCGTGCGCACCTGGCCGCGGTGCTCGGTCCGTTGCGGCCGCATCCGGAGCTGCTGGAAACCCTGCGCGCCTACGTGGATTCGGGCCTGGACCGCAAATCGACCGCGGTGCGGCTGGCGATCCATCCGAACAGTGTGGCGCACCGGGTGCGCCGCATCGAGCGGTTGACCGGCCTCGAGCTGGCCCGTCCGGACGGGATCGCGCGGGCGAGCCTGGCGTTGCTGGCATTCGATCTCGGCACCGATTCGCGCATCGAGGAGTACGCGTGAGAGTCGCCGATCGCGATCTGCTCCGCGAGCTGGAACCCGTCGCCGAACGCTGTCTCGCGGACCATCTGCGCAAGTCGCGCGCCTGGCATCCGCACGATTACGTGCCCTGGAGCGAGGGCCGTAATTTCGCGGCGCTGGGCGGAAACGATTGGGCGCCCGAACAATCGGCGTTGCCGGAGGTGGCGCGGGTGGCGCTGGTGACCACGCTGCTCGCCGAGGACGAGCTGCCCTCCTGTCATCGTGCGATCACCGAGACGTGCGGCGGCGACGGCGCGTGGGGACGGTGGGTGGGATGCTGGACCGCCGACGAGAACCGCCATGCCATCGTGATCCGCGACTACCTGGTGGTGACTCGCGCGGTGGATCCCGTTGCGCTGGAACGCGCCCGGATGACGCGGCTGACCAGCGGCGTCGCCGCCTCGCAGGCCCCGCGGTTGCTGCGCGGGTTGGCCTGTGTGACACTGCAGGAGCTGGCCACCCGGATCAGTCACCGCAACACCGGCATCGCCTGTGGTGAACCGATCGCCGACCGGATGCTGTCGCGCATCGCCACCGACGAGAACCTGCATATGATCTTCTACCGCAACATCGCCCGGGCCGCCCTCGAGCTGGCACCGGACGCGATGATGCACGCGATCACCGAGGCGGTCACGGGTTTCCGGATGCCCGGATCGGCCCGGCCCGGCTTCCGGCGGCACGCGTTGCTGCTGGCCACCCACGGCATCTACGATCCGGCGCAGCATCTGGAGATGGTGGTGCGGCCGGTGCTGCGCAACTGGCACGTGTTCGAGCGCACCGATCTGACCGGTGCGGGAGAGCGGGCCCGCGACGAACTGGCCGTCCATCTGTCCGCTCTGGAGAAGGCTGCCGACCGCTTCCGGGAACGGCGGGAACGAGCGCGCGCCCGGGAGACGGCGTTCGCGGATGCTTCGGCGGTGGTGCAGCGGTGATCACCCGTGCGGCGCTGGGCGCCGCTCTGGCCGTGGCCGCCGGCGCGATGGCGGCCGCTCCGGTGTGCGCCGATCCCGCCGCGCCCCCGCCCGTCGCCCCGCCGGCGATCGATCCCGCCGTGACGCGAACGGAACTGGTGCGCACCGAAACGCGCACACCGGGCTGGCACCGGCTGTACGTCGCGTCCGCCGCGATGCATCGGGTGGTGCCCATCGATGTACTGCACGGCGGCGGTAGCGAACCCCGGCCCACCCTCTATCTTCTCGACGGCGTCGAGGGTGCGGCGACCTCGGGGTGGCTCACCGACGGCGAGGCCGCGCGCTTCTTCGCGGGCAAACCGGTGGACGTGGTGCTACCCGGCGACGGCGTCGGCAGTATGTACGCCGACTGGGACCACTACGACCAGAACCTGGGCCTCAACCGGTGGGAGACCTTCCTCGTCGACGAACTGCCGCCGATCGTGGAGAAATATCTGCATTCCGACGGACGCCGGGCGATCGCCGGAGTGTCGATGGGCGCGCAGGCGGCGATGATGCTGGCCCAGCGTCACCCGGGCTTCTATCGCGCGGTCGCGGGTATCAGCGGCTGCTATTCGACCGCCGACGAGGTCGGCCAGGCCGTCACTCGCATCACCGTGGCCTCACGCGGCGGGAACCCCGAAAACCTCTGGGGCCCACCGAATTCGCCGGAATGGGCGGCGCACGACAGCTATCTGGGCGCCGATACCCTGCGCGGTACGCCGATCTATCTGTCGGCGGCCACCGGCCTGCCGAGCCCACCGGATCTGACCGCGATCGCCACCGCGCACGACGTCGCCGGTGCGCTGCGGTCCGCGGGCGGAGGCATAGCGCTGGAGGCGGGAGCGCGCACGTGCACCGAACGGTTCGCCGCGCGGCTCGCTCAGCTGAACATCCCGGCCACCGTGCGCTACATCCCCGCGGGGACGCATTCCTGGCCGGATTTCACCGCGGCGCTGCCGTCGGCGTGGGACGCGCTGGCCGCCGGACTCGGTATAGCGCGAACCTGGGGCCCGCGCTAGAAGGCCGGCGGCTCCGGATTCACCGCTGCTCCGGATTCACTGCTGCGGCCCGAACGCCTCCAGCACCACCGGCGGCAGATCCTGCGGGCTGACCGTGCCCACCACCGCCACCCCCGCGTCGACGAAATCGGCTACGGCACGGGGCATATGGTCGGCCGACGTGACGACCACCGCATCGCCGGCACCCAGGGCGTGCATCATTTCCGCGGAGTTGACGGCGTTTTCGACGGTATCGCTGGCGCGTGACTCGATGTGGATCCGCTCCGGGGCGATGCCGTGGCCGACGAGCCAGCCGGCCATGGCGTCGGCTTCGGTGGTGCCACCGCGGGGATTCCCGCCGGTGACGATGATCGGCGAGGCCGGCGACACCATCGCCTGTACGAGCGCCGCCTGCAGCCGGGCGACGAGTTCGGGTCTCATCCCGCCGTCGGGCAGCAATCCGTAACCGAGCACCACGATGGCGGTGGTCGGCCCGTGCGGGGCGGGCAGCGGCGGCAGCGGATCACCGACGGCGCGCAGCTGTTCGATAACGCCGGCCGCATCGGTGAGCGGATCGGCGGCGGCGGTGGGGAAGGCGGCCGCGGTGAGTGCGCCGACGGCCAGTGCGGCGGCGGCGAGGAAGCGAAAACCTCTGGGCCGCAGGGTAGTACGAAAGCCGGGCATCAGGACTCCAGACGACGTGGGGCCGTGCCACGTACTCACGTGGACCGGACCGGGCGGACAACTCCAGTGAGAATCCGATATCTGTTCGTGATTGCGTCGTAATTGGTTGTATCGCTGGATATTTCACGGCACGGCCGACATTGCTGCTGTGACTGCGCCGATATCGGGAAAAGCCTGACGCCACCGGGCAATTCGCCCGGCTGTGCAACTTCACTGCGGTCGGTCCGGCGCCTCGTGAGATTCCGAAGAGACTGCCTTTGTCCGTATCGGCGGCTCGTCAGCGACTTTAGCGTCTGAGTTCAGTTTCGGCCGCGCGGCTCGCTGTCGCGCATCGCAACAAAGAACGCCGATGTTCTGACGAAAGGTTCACCCATGAGACCAAACACCCGCCGCAGGTCGCTGAGCGCCGCGGTCGTCGTGGGGGTTTCGCTGTTGACAATGGGCTTCGCGGGGATCGGCGCCGACGCCGAGCCGGCGGTGGCGTCGAACGATCAGCAGCAGGAGCAGCGACTGGTCGACTTCATCGACCAGGGACTGAAGAATCCCGCCGCTCACCCGATCGCCGATTCCGGCAGCTCCGGCACCGGTTCGGCCTGCACCTCGGGCAGTGGCGCGGGATCCGGCAACGGGTCGGGCGACTGCTACGGCGGTTCCGGGTCGAGCTCGGGCTCGTCGGGTGGAACCTCCAGCGACACCATCGGCTACGGCCCGGCGCAGAGCTCGTTCCTGGCCGCCTTCGGATACGGCCTGCTGCATCCGGACGTGGCCCCGCCGGGGACCAACGACTGGAATTGCAAACCCACCGCGGCGCATCCGGAGCCGGTGGTGCTGGTGCACGGCACGTGGGAGAACGCCTACGACAACTTCTCCTTCGTCAGCCAGCCGATCAAGGACGCCGGCTACTGCGTATTCACCTTCAATTACGGAAAATCCAATCTGATTCAGGGCGGCGGCCTGGGATCGGTACTGCCGGGCGCGAACGGCACCGGCTTGATTCAGGATTCGTCCAAGCAGCTGGCGCAATTCGTGGACCGCGTGCTGGCGGCGACCGGGTCGCAGAAGGTGAATCTGGTCGGCCATTCCCAGGGTGGCGCGATGTCGCGGTGGTATCTGAAGTTCGACGGTGGTGCGGCGAAGGTGCATCACATGATGACCTTCGGCGCCACCAACCACGGCACCACCCTCGACGGCATCGGCGCATTGGGCCGGGCCATCAACAACTTCGGCATCGACGTGCTCGGACTGGTGGAGATCTTCGTCGGCCACTCCGGCATCCAGCAGACGGTCGGATCGGATTTCGTCAACCAGCTCAACGCCGGTGGTGACACGGTGCCCGGCGTGGACTACACGGTGGTCGGCACCCGCTACGACGAGGTCACCACGCCGTACGATCTGACCTTCCTGCAGCCCGGACCCGGTGCGACGGTCAAGAATGTCACCCTGCAGGACGGCTGCGAACAGGATCTGTCGGATCACCTGACGATGATGTATTCGCCGCGGGTGCTCTCGATCATCCTCAACACTCTCGATTCGGCTCAGACTCCCGCGCTGACCTGCAGCTTCAACCCGTGGCTGCTGGGCGGTGGCGGCAAGCTCTGAGTCGTCCGACCTGCCCGCCGGAACGCGGAAACCCTGAATTCCCATCGTGTTCCGGCGGGCCGCACGCCGCCGTGGGGTCCGGCGCGGACCGAGGTACGCCGGCTTCGTATCCGCGCACAGGAGTGCACACACCCACGGTGGTGGTCCCGCCGGGCGATGTCCTCACACAGCATCGCCCGGCGGGCCTCGTCGTCTCCGCGGCGATCGTTCTGTCACGAAGGAGTTCTCATGTTCGGAAAGGTGCTGCGCGGCAGCATCATTCCCGTCGTTCTGATGATGGCGGGCGCGGTGCTGGGGGCCGCGCCCGCCGGTGCGCAACCCGATCCGGTCGCCGCGGACGGGTCGTCGGTCACCGGTAGCTGGCGGCTCGATCCGCGGACCGAGCAGTTGCGGGTGCATTCGGCGGCGATGAACACCGACATCATGGTGAAGGTGCAGACGCCGGCCGACGACCAGTCGCCGGCGCCGGTGCTGTATCTGCTCAACGGCGGTGGGGGAGGCCAGGATTCGGCCACCTGGGAGCGCAACACCGATGTCGCGGGTTTTCTGTCGGCGAAGCAGACCTATGTGGTGCAGCCGGTCGGGGGCCGCTGGAGCTACTACACCGATTGGCGCGCGCCGGACCCGAAACTCGGTGTGTACAAATGGAAGACGTTCCTCACCGCGGAACTGCCGCCGCTGATCGACGGGCGCTACCGCACCACCGGCGCCAACGCGCTGGCCGGGTTGTCGACGTCGGGGACCTCGGTGCTGCAGTTGCCGATCGCGGCCCCGGGACTGTATCGGTCGGTGGCCGCGTATTCCGGATGTGCGCAGATCAGTGATCCGATCGGCCGCGAATTCGTCAAAATGGCGGTGCAGACGTGGGGCGGCGGCGACGTGGAGAACATGTACGGCCCCGACGACGACCCGATGTGGGCGGCCAACGACCCGTACGTGCACGCCGACGGCCTGCGGGGACTGAATCTGTTCATCTCCACCGGCACCGGTGTACCCGGCATGTACGACGTGTACGGCGGTGACCACATGCAGCCCGGGCCGCGCGGATATCTCGATCAGCTCGTGATCGGCGGGGTGATCGAGGCCGCGGTGAACTGGTGCACGCACAATATGTCGACTCGCCTGGGGGAGCTGGGAATCCCGGCCACCTTCGACTTCGAACCGACGGGCACGCATTCGTGGGGCTACTGGCAGGACGCGCTGAAACGCTCGTGGCCGGTCCTCGCCGCAGGTCTGGGCATCGCGCCGTGAACCGGCTCGTCACGCGGTGAAGGCGACGCCGTCGGCGGGCCGGTCCGCGCGTGGGGCACGCCACACCGGCCGGTACGGTGGCTCGGCAGTCGTAGACTGTGCACGAACCACATGACGAGGGGACGGTCGCAACGAATGATTCGGGCAGGTGAGTGGGTGACCAGCGGAGTCCTGCGGTGACGGCGGCGGCCACCGAGACCGCCTCCGGACCGGGCGCGGGGGAGACTCCACCGCAGCCGGTACCGGCGCTGGAGAAATTCGGATTCGCGGAGTTCCGTCGTACCGCCGCGATCGGCACGACGATCGGCAGCCGGGTGACGCGCCGTGTGCTGCGCCAAGGTCTGCGCCCGGCGAAGCGGCGACGGGCGATGGCCGAGGGGACGGTCGACGGCTTCGAGGCGCTGGGCCCGATGTTCGTCAAGCTCGGGCAGCTCATCGCGTCGTCGCCGGCCTCGTTTCCGGACGAACTCGCCGACGCGTGCCTGCGCTGTCTCGACGACGTCCCGCCGTTTCCGGCCACCGACGCGCGCGCGGTGATAGAGGCCGACCTCGGCGCCCCGATCGACCGACTGTTCCGGGAATTCGACGACGAACCGCTCTCGGCCGCCTCGGTGGCTCAGGTGCACGCCTGCGTCCTCGCCGACGGCCGCCCGGCGGTGCTGAAGGTACAGCGTCCCGATATCGCCCGGCGCATGATCGTCGATCTGCGCGCCGCGTACCGGCTGGCCGGCACCCTGACCAAACGTTCGGAGAACGCCCGCATCGCCAACGCCGAGGGTGTCGTCCGCGATCTGTACGACACCACCGTCGCCGAGCTGGACTTCCGCAACGAGGCCCGCAATCAGGCACAGGCGAGGGTCGATCTCGCCGCCTTCGGCGACAACACCGGTGTCGTCGTCCCCGAGGTGTACTGGGAGTACTGCGGACCGCGCGTGCTGTGCATGGAGCGGATGCGCGGGATGCCGCTCGACCGCTTCGACGATATCCGCGCCGCCCACCCCGATCCCGAGCTGCTGATCCGCCGGCTGGTCAAGGCATGGATGGAAAGTGTTGTGGTGCACGGTCTTTTCCACGGCGACGTGCATGCCGGAAACCTCTGGCTGCTCGACGACGGCCGGGCCGCCATGCTCGATTTCGGCATCGTCGGCACCATGACGCCGCAGTGGCGGGCGTTCGTGCGCGCGCTGTTCCACGCCAGCGCCATCGACGGTGATTTCCGGCCGGTCGCGCGGGCACTGCGGGAACTGGATCTGCTCGACGGCGACGACGGTGACGACGCCACCATCGGCCGGCAGCTGGCGACGGCGCTCGCGCCGGTGCTGTCGGGCAAGCTGGCGCAGCTGGATATGGGCAAGGTCGCCGCCCGGCTGGTGGAGTTCGGCAAACGCCGCGGCGCCTCGGGCCCGCAGCAGTTGCTGCTGATGGGTAAACAGCTCGGCTACTTCGAACGCTATGCGGTCGCGCTGGCCCCGGGCTGGCGGCTCGGTCAGGACCTGTACCTCTTCCGCAACATCTTCCCCGAGGAAGTGACCGCCAAGGTCGCCGCCGAGGGGATCGAACTCCCCGCCGACTGAGCTCACCAGCGGGATCGGCACCACGAGAAGGAGTGCGCAGATGTCGCCGGAGCAGATGTCGCCGGAGGAAATGCCCGCGGTATTTCTCGGCCACGGCAACCCGATGAACGCGCTCGACCGCAACCGTTACACCGAGGCGTGGGCGGCCGTCGGGCGCGCCGCGCCGCGTCCGCGCGCGATCCTCGTGATATCGGCGCACTGGTACACCAACGCGACCGCGGTCACCGCGATGCCACGCCCGCGCACCATCCACGACTTCTACGGATTTCCGGACGAGCTGTTCGCGGTCGATTATCCGGCGCCGGGTCTGCCCGAACTGGCCGAACAGGTCGCCGATGTCGCCCGTCCGCAGTGGGTGGGCTGCGATACCGACAGCTGGGGCCTCGATCACGGCACTTGGTCGGTGCTGGTACACGCGTTTCCGGACGCCTCCATTCCGGTGGTGCAGTTGTCGCTCAACGCCTTCGAACCACTGGACTACCACCTCGAACTCGGCCGCAAGCTCGCTCCGCTGCGCTCGGACGGGGTGCTGATCGTCGGCAGCGGCAATATCGTGCACAATCTGCGCGCTGTCGATTTCGGGCAGCCGGATGCCGGTTACGACTGGGCGGTGCGCTTCGACGAGGCGGCCCGGGAGGTGCTGATGCGCTCACCGACCGAGGCGGCCGCGCTCGACGCACATCCCGATTTCGCCGCGGCCGTCCCCACTCCCGATCACTACCTGCCGCTGCTGTACATCGCGGGCCTGGCCGATACCGAACCGCTGGTGCCGATCGTCGACGGGCATTGTGCCGGTTCGATTTCCATGGCCGCCTACCAGCTCGGCGGCACCTGCCCGCCGCAGTCTTCGGGCAGTGGCGCACCGGGGTTGCCGGCCGGAGTGCCGGCCCTCGACAGCAATATGTGACCGTGTTCACGCCCGGCGTTCGCCGAGAAGCAGGGCGACGATGGCCAGAGCGGTGTCGATGCGTGGTCGATCGCCGCCGAGCAGTGGCGCGTAGAGGTGCGCGTCGCAGATGCGGACGATGGCCTCGCCCAGTACGTCGGCGGCCAACGGGAGTGCCAGATTTCCCTGACGCTGTTCGCTGTCGAGCAGTTCGGCGACCATGCGCGCCGACGTCGATTCGATCCTGCCGGGAAGCAGCGCGAGCCGGATGAACAGTGCCGGTTCGCGACTGGTGAGAATTCGCAGCGGTTCGGATTCGGCGACCGCGTTCATCACCCGTTCGAGGGTGTCGAGAACCAGTGCCGCACCGGATCCGGTGGCGTCGGCGAACACTTTGCGGTAGGTGCGTTCGGTGGCTTCGGCCAGCACGGTCGCGATGAGGTCGTCCCGGTTGCCGACGTGCCGGTACAGCGTCGCGCGTCCGATGCCCAGCTCCCGGGCGAGCACCGACATGTCGAGTTGTTCGCCCGCCAGGTACAACTTCGTCGCCGCGTCGACGGCGCGACGTCCCTCGGAAGTAGCGATCATGTCGTCCATCTCCTCATACCGCGGCATGCCGTGCCGGCTCGGCGGCCGTGTCGAGCTGGTTGACGAATCCCCGACTCTGAGACACACTTGCGCAGTGTCTCACACAGGATGGCGTGGATCACATTCTTTCGACCGCATTCATAGCCGTCCTGCTCGCCGCTGATAACCCCGAGGAATTCGATGTCTACCGTTGAAACCGTCCGTGGACCCCTCGACACCGCCGCCCTGGGCAAGGTGCTGATGCATGAACACGTCTTCGTGCTCGGCGAGGAGATGCGACAGAACTATCCCGACTATCCGAATCGGTGGGATGAGGACGCGCGGGTCGCCGATGCCGTCGCGAAGTTGCGCGAATGCGCCGCCCGCGGCATCGACACGATCGTCGATCCGACGGTGATCGGGCTCGGTCGCTACGTTCCGCGGATTCAGCGGATCAACGAGCAGGTCGACATCAATATCATCGTGGCGACCGGCCTCTACACCTACAACGAGGTGCCGTTCCAGTTCCACTACACCGGCCCCGGCCTGCTGTTCGACGTCGCCGAGCCGTTGGTCGAGTTGTTCGTCAAGGACATTCGCGAAGGGATCGCGGGGACCGATGTGAAGGCCGCGTTCCTCAAATGCGCGATCGAGGAACAGGGCCTGACGCCCGGAGTCGAGCGGGTGATGCGTGCCGTCGGCCAGGCGCACGTGGAGACCGGGGCGCCGATCACGGTCCACACGAACGTCCACAACCAGTCCGGCCTGATCGCGCAGAAGGTGCTCGCGGAGGAGGGAGTGGATCTCGGCAAGGTCGTCATCGGGCATTCGGGCGACAGCACCGATCTGGACTATCTGTGTGCTCTCGCCGATGCCGGCTCCTACCTGGGCATGGACCGCTTCGGACTCGACGTCCTGCTGCCGTTCGAGCAACGGGTGGACACCGTGGTGCGACTGGTCGAGCGCGGCTACGCCGAGAAGATGGTCCTCGCCCACGACGCGGCCTGCTTCATCGACTGGTTCTCCGAGGAGGGCAAGGCCGCCGCGGTGCCGAACTGGAACTTCACCCACATCAGTGACGACGTACTGCCGGCGCTGCGCGAGCGTGGCGTCACCGACGAGCAGATCGACACCATGCTCGTCCACAACCCGCGGCGTTATTTCGGTGCCTGAGTTCCGCTTCTGCGCGGGCCGTGATGTGTTGCGCGCCCAGCGAATTGCGAACACGGCCGATCGAGGAGATGTACTGATGACAATCGAACCCGCGGTGCTCGAGATTTCGCGCCACGCCAATCCCTTTCCGCGAACCGGCATCACCGAGCGCGACGGTGTCGCGCACTACACCGACCTTCCTGCGACGCTGCTGGACATGCTGCACGCCCAGGTCGAGAGGCGGCCCGACAGTGAAGCGGTCGTCGAACTCGCCGGGGATCGCCTGACGTATCGGCAGCTGTGGGAGCGTGCCGCCCGGGTCGCCGGGGGGCTGCGTGCGGCGGGTTTGGAACGCGGAGGCCGTGTCGCCGTGCGTTATCCGGCCGGCGTCGACTGGGTGCTCGCCTTCTGGGGCACGGTGATGGCGGGCGGCATCGTCGTCGCGGTCAACACCCGCTCGGCCGGGCCGGAGGTCGATTTCGTGCTGACCGATTCGGGCGCACGGATCGACCTCGCTCCCAGCGTGCCGCTTCCCGACGGCGATCCGGTTGCGACGCAAGATCTTTCGTCCGACGATATCGCGGCGATCTTCTACACCTCGGGCACCACGGGCCACCCCAAGGGCGTGCCCACCACGCACGAGGCGTTCGTGACCAATGCCGAGAACATGGTGCGCTGCATCGGACTTCCCCGCGATATCGGTGAGGGTATGCGGACGCTGATCTCGGTTCCGCTGTTCCATGTGACCGGCTGCAACTCCCAGCTGCTGACCGCCGCCCACCTCGGCGGCACCGCGGTGATCATGCCCGCGCTCGGCGTTCCCGAGTTGATCGCCGCGCTCTCGACGGAACGGATCTCGTTCCTGGTGACGGTGCCGGCCGTCTATGCGCTGATGGTGCGGCATCCCGACTTCGGCGCGGCGGACACCGCCGCGGTGCGCTGGGTGGGCTACGGCGGCGCGCCGATCGCACCGTCGCTGGTGCTGGCACTGAAGGACGCGTTTCCCAACGCCCAGGTCTTCAACGGATACGGCATGACCGAGACCGCGTCCCTGATGACGGTGCTGCCCGACGGGGACGCCGTCGACCACGCCGATTCGGTCGGTTACGCGGTGCCGTCCGTTCAGCTCGGCGTCGTCCCGCTCGGCGACGAGCCCGGCGTCGGCGAACTGGTGGTGCGCGGGGCGAATGTCACCGGCCGCTATTGGCATCGTCCCGACGCCGACGCCGCCACGATCATCGACGGCTGGCTGCATACCGGTGACGTGGTCCGCGTCGACGACGCCGGGCGGGTGCACATCGTCGACCGGATCAAGGACATCATCAACCGTGGTGGGGAGAACGTCTCCAGCGTCGAGGTCGAAGCGGTTCTGCTCGCGGCGCCGGGCGTCGCCGACGCCGCCGTCCTCGCCGTGCCGGACGCCGTCATGGGAGAGAAGGTCGGCGCCGTCGTCGTCGCCGATCGTGACGGCATCGACATTCCCACGCTGATCGAGCACTGCCGGGAACGGTTGGCCGACTTCAAAGTGCCGCAGTACGTGACCGTGGTGGGTGAGCCGTTGCCGCGCAACGCGGGCGGCAAACTGCTCAAAGGCGCGCTGCGGGAACGGACGACGTGGGGCGAGCCCCTGCGTTGAGTTCGGCGACACGCTCGCGGGTTCCTCGCGGGCAGTGGATCGACGCCCGGGCGGTGCCGGTGACCGGCCGTTTCGGCCGGTGCGGCGCGGGTACTGCCGCCTCATGGGTTTCGAATCGGCGAATGTCGTGGACTTTCCGCAGGCCGACGTCTTCGAATGGTTCACCCGGCCCGGTGCGCTGACCAGGCTGGCGCCGCCGTGGCAACCGGTACGGGTGGTCCGCGAAGCGGGCTCGCTGAAGGACGGGCGCGCCGAACTGGCACTGCCCGGCAACCTGCGCTGGGTGGCCCGGCACGATCCGGTCGCCTACGACCCACCGCACCGGTTCGCCGACGAACTCGTCGCCGAGGGCCCCGCCTCGGCCTTCGCGTATGTGGTGCAGTGGCGCCACACCCACGGCTTCGAAGCGGTCGACGCGGGACGCACCCGGATCATCGACGAGGTGGACACGCCCGTGCCCGCCGCGCTGCTGCGGCCGATGTTCGAATACCGGCACCGGCAGCTCGCCGGTGATCTGGCGGCCCACGCCCGTGCCGCCGAGAACGGTCTGCGGTCGTCGACCATCGCGATCACCGGCGCTTCCGGACTGGTCGGGACGGCGCTGACCGCGTTCCTGCGGACCGGCGGGCACCGCGTGATCCGGCTGGTTCGCGGTCCCGCCCGCGAACCCGACGAGCGGCAGTGGGATCCGTCGGCGCCCGCCGCCGATCTGCTGGACGGGGTGGACGCGCTGATCCATCTGGCCGGGGCGCCGATCGCGGGCCGGTTCACCGACGAGCACAAACGCCGCGTACGCGACAGCCGCGTGGAGCCCACCCGCGCGCTCGCCGAACTGGCCGCGCGGACCGGACTGCCGACCTTCGTCGCGGCGTCGGCGATCGGCTACTACGGCTACGACCTCGGCGATCGCCCGCTCACCGAGGACAGTCCGGCTGGTGACGGATTTCTGGCCGAGGTGGTCTCGGCGTGGGAGGACGCCGATCGGCCCGCCCGCGAGGCCGGGGTGCGGGTGGTGCGGGTGCGAACCGGTCTGGTGCAGTCGCCGGCCGGTGGGCTGCTGCGCTTGCTGCGGCCGTTGTTCGCTGCCGGATTGGGCGGACCGATCGCCGGTGGGCGGCAGTGGATGTCGTGGATCGGCATCGACGACATGATCGACATCTACCACCGCGCGCTGTGGGATACCGCCCTCTCGGGTCCGGTGAACGCGGTGGCGCCGCATCCGGTCCGCAATGCCGAATACACCCGCACGCTGGCCCGGGTCGTCCGACGGCCCGCATTCCTGCCGGTGCCGCAGGCCGGTCCGGCGCTGCTGCTGGGCGGGCAGGGCGCGCGGGAGCTGGCCGCGGCGAGCCAGCGAGTGGAGCCGACCCGGCTGCTGGCCGCCGGCCATCATTTCCGCACCGACCGTCTCGAACCGGCCCTGCGGCACGTACTGGGCCGGCTCGAGGCACCGGGGGAGTAGGCGGCGGGGGAGCAGGCACAGCTCAACTCACCCACAGCAGTCCGATGACGGCCGCGCAGCCGAAGACCAGCCACGCCGCGTAGTCGCCGATGTGCCCGCTGTGCAATCGGTGCAGTCCGTGCCGCACCGCGATTACCGCGGACGGTCGAGAATCGTTGTCGCCCAGCATATTACGAAGGTGAATGCCGAGCAGTGCGAGGGTCACCGCGGCACCGGCCGCGAAGCGACGGTCCACATCAGCGTCGCCGGTCCGGGTCGCGCACCGCGCGCTGCAGCGCGGGCTCGGGCCAGTATTGCGGCGGCGATCACCTCCTCCCACGCGGCGACGGTCACCGTGGCCTGCCAGATCAGCACACAGATCAGCCACCAGGCCGCCGCCTCCGCCACGACACCGCCGCGCCGCATCCGCACCTCCTGCCTCGGGGCCGCACATACCCGCTCGACCTGCGGGTACCCGGGGAAGTCGCGGTCAATCGCGAACTGCCGCCGACCCGGTACCCGGACGACGTTTGGTTCCCCCGATGCCCGGGTATCGGCGACGACGAGCGGTAATTGCGAGACGCGCCTGCGGGGCGAAAGGAGAGGACGTGTCCTTGAGCGAGTGGATTTCGCCGTCGACGGACCCGGCGCCCACGGGTTCGGTTGTCGGCGTGCGAGTACTCGCACAAGCGCGCCAGTTGCTGATGCTGCGCGCTCTGGCCGAAACGGTCGCGTTGATGGCCGAATTCGCACTCGACGAGGTGACCGATATCCGGGTGGCGCTGGACGAGATCGCCACCGCGCTGATCGAACGGGCCGTCGCCGGATCGTCGATCGAATGCGATTTCGGCTATGACGGTGACCGGATGTCGGTCGCGGTGACGGCGGTGGCCGTGACCCCCGAGGCGCTGCACCGGGACGGCCTCGGCTGGCATGTGCTGACCTCCATCACCGACTCGCTCGAGGCCACCACCGCACCCTTCGATTCGGCGGTCGCCGGATATCCGGTGACGGTGGAATTCCGGCGATCGCGCCGGCACGGTATCACCGCGTGAGCCGCGGTGAGGGTCCGGCGATCATGGTGCCGGACCCTCGTATTCCGCGTCTGCGGTCCGATCGAGCGCTGAATGTCACTCAGCCGGAGACAATTCGCGCATCGGGTTATCGAGTTCGCTGCGATAGAAGTCGATGAATCCGTCCGGATCGGGTCCGGCGTTCTGCATCACCAGATGGTCGAATCCGGCGTCCACATATTGCTGTGCCACTTCCAGATAGCGTTTCGGATCGGAACCGCAGGCGAATTGCTCCAGAATGTCGTCGCGGCGCACGGTGGTCGTCGCGGCGTCGAAATTCACCGGATTCGGCAACTCGCTCATCACTTTCCATCCGGTGAGCGCCCAGCGTGAGGTTTCCAGTGCGGCCTGCGCCGCGGTCTGTTCGTCGGCGGCCCAGGCCATTCCGACTTCGGCGTAGCCGCCGCCGCGTCCACCGGCACCGCGGTAGGTGTCCACGAGCCGCGCTTCGGGGCCGGTCGCGAACAGTCCGTCGCCGAGTTCGGCGGCGAGCCGGGCGGCGTCGGGACCGCCCGCGGCGACGATGATATCGGGCAGCCGCTCGGGCAGATCGAACACTCGCGCATCCGAAATCGACAGGTACTCACCGCGATACGTGCGATACCCGCCGCGCCACAGCAGCCGGATGATCTCGAGCGCCTCGCGCAGCATGCGCTGGCGAATATCGATCGGCGGGAATTCGCGGCCCACCACGTGTTCGTTGAGCCGCTCACCGGATCCGACGCCGAGATCGAAACGCCCGTCCGACACCAGCGCCAAGGTGGCGGCGGCCTGCGCCACGATGGCCGGGTGATACCGGATGGTGGGGCAGGTGACACCGGTGACCAATCGGATGCGCTCGGTGCGTTCGGCGATGGCTCCGAACACCGTCCAGGTGAACGGGGAATGGCCCTGATTGTCGAGCCACGGGTGATAGTGATCGCTCATTTCCACGAAGTCGAATCCGGCCTCCTCGGCGCGAATCGCCTGTCGGATCAGGTCGCGCGGTCCGTAGCCTTCCGACGCCAGTTTGTAGCCGATCTGCATTGCGGGGGGCTCCTCACGTGCGTGGGACAGTTGACTCCCGGCTACCCAGCCGCGCGGTCCGCAACCGTATGCCGGCGGGCTATACAGGCCGCTCCGTCTTTGTTAGAAAGGTGATAGCGGGATTTGCCTCGATAAGCGGGGCAATTCACATGTCGATTTTCGCCTGGGAGATCGCACATGAAGACGAACGCCACATTCCGAATCGGTCATCACCGTTCACTTCCCGTTCCGGGGCGCGCCGAGGCCCGGCTCAGTGCGGTCATGCGCACCCACGGGGCCGCGGTCGTCTTGTCGGTGCGCGGGGAGGCCGATGCGTGCACTCTCGATGATTGGCGACGTCTCATCCACGAGGGCGCGGCGCTGGCCGCCGCCCACGGCGGGCCACTGGTCGTCGATACCGGCGGGCTCGGCTTCCTGGGCTGGCGCGCACTGGTGGTAGTGGCCGAGGAAGCCGCCGACCAGAGTGGACGCGGTGTCGCGATATGCCTGGTCAGCCGCACGCCGACGATCGCGCGGATGGCGGCGGTGGATCCGCTGACCGCCGAGTTGGCCATTCACCCCACCGTTGTCGGCGCCTTGAGTCACCTGTCCGCCCTGCCCGCCGACGCGAAGTGAGCCGACACAATCGTTGTCGGCGCCGCAAGATCGTCGTAGCGTCGCTGGGGTGAGTGTTCCTCAGCATCTGCCCGCCACCGCGGGCGAACTGCGCGCCGCCGGTTATCAGCCGCGCGGAGTGAAATCCGAAATCCGCGAGAATCTCCTCGCCGCATTGCGATCCGGGACCGATCCGTGGCCCGGCATCGTCGGCTTCGACCGCACCGTCGTCCCGCAACTGGAGCGGGCGCTGCTGGCCGGCCACGATGTGGTGCTGCTCGGCGAGCGCGGCCAGGGCAAGACCCGGTTGCTGCGCACCCTGGTGGGATTGCTCGACGAATGGACGCCGGTGATCGACGGCGCCGAACTCGGCGAACATCCGCTGGCGCCGATCAGCCCGGCGGGCCGGCGGCTCGCGGCCGAACTGGGCGACGACCTGCCGGTGGCGTGGCGTCACCGCAGCGAACGCTACGCCGAGAAACTCGCCACCCCCGACACCTCGGTCGGCGACCTGATCGGCGACGTCGACCCGGTGAAGGTGGCCGAGGGCCGCAGCCTGGGCGATCCGGAGACCATCCACTTCGGGCTTGTCCCGCGCGCTCATCGCGGCATCGTCGCCATCAACGAACTGCCCGACCTCGCCGAACGGATCCAGGTCGCGCTGCTGAACGTCATGGAGGAACGCGATATCCAGGTGCGCGGCTATACGCTGCGGCTGCCGCTGGATGTGCTGCTGGTGGCCACCGCCAACCCGGAGGACTACACCAACCGCGGCCGCATCATCACTCCGCTCAAGGACCGGTTCGGCGCCGAGATCCGCACCCACTATCCACTCGACGTGGAGGCCGAGACCGCGCTGGTGCGCCAGGAGGCCGATCTGGTCGCCGAGGTCGGCGACCCCCTCCTCGAGGTGCTGGCGCGCTTCGTGCGCCAGCTGCGGGAATCGCCGGCCGTCGATCAGCGCTCCGGCGTCTCGGCGCGCTTCGCGGTGGCGGCGGCCGAGACCGTGGCCGCGGCCGCACTGCGCCGGACCGCGCTGACCGGTGAGCATCCCGCCGTCGCCCGCCCGGTGGATCTGGAATCGGTGCCCGCGGTGCTGCGCGGCAAGGTGGAATTCGAATCCGGTGAGGAGGGCCGCGAGACCGAGCATCTCACCCATCTGCTGCGCCGCGCCTTCGCCGAGACCGCACGCCGGCGCCTGGCCGGGGTGGATCTGCGGCCGCTGGCCGAGGCGGTGAGTGCGGGGCATCCGGTCACCACCGGTGAACGGGTGCCGGGCCAGGAGGTGCTCTCGGCGTTGCCCGAGCTGCCGGTGCTGGCGCGGGTGGCCGAGCGGCTCGGCGCCGAGTCCACCGATTCGCCGGCGCGGATCGCAGCCACCGTCGAATTCGCTTTGGAGTCATTGTATTTGAGCCGCCAGCTGGCCAAGGACTCCGACGACGGCACGGCGACCTACGGCTCATGACTACTCCCGACCGCTATTCCTACGGGCCCTATCACGACGGTCCCGACCCCCTGGCGCCGCCGGTCGATCTGCGGGAAGCGCTGGACCTCATCGGCCGCGACGTGATGGACGGCAGCTCCCCGCGCACCGCCCTGGAGGAGCTGCTGCGCCGCGGCACCGGACGCACGCCCGGCCTGGACGAGTTGACCCGGCGGTTGTGGCAGCGTCGCGCCGAGCTCACCCGGCAGCACCGCCTCGACGGCACCCTGCAACAGGTGCGCGAACTGCTCGACCAGGCGTTGGAGGCCGAACGGACCGCACTGTTCCCCGACCCCTCCGACGATGCCCGCTTCGCCGAGGCCGAACTCGACGCGCTGCCGTCGAGCACCGCGGCCGCGGTGACCGAACTCGCCGACTATCAGTGGCGCTCGGAGACGGGCCGCGCCAACTACGAGCGGATACGGGAACTGCTCGGCCGCGAACTGCTCGACTCCCGCTTCCAGGGCATGAAGCAAGCACTCGAGAACGCCACGCCCGAGGATGTCGAGCGGGTGCGGCAGATGATGTCGGATCTGAATCAGCTGCTGGCCGCGCACGCGCGCGGTGAGAACACCGAGCAGCAGTTCGCCGAGTTCATGGCCGAACACGGCGAGTTCTTTCCCGAAAACCCCCGCAACACCGAGGAATTGATCGATGCGCTGGCCGCGCGCGCGGCCGCCGCGCAGCGGATGATGAATTCGCTCTCGCCGCAGCAGCAGGCGGAGTTGAGCGAACTGATCGGCCAGGCCTTCGGCGATCCGCGTATCGCCGAACAGGTTTCGGCACTCGATGCCGCGTTGCGCGCACTGCGCCCCGGCGAGGATTGGGATTCGGGGCAGCGGTTCCGCGGCCAGGACCCGCTCGGCCTCGGCGAGGGCGCACAGGCGATGCAGGATCTGGCCGAAATGGACGCGCTGGCCGAACAACTCGGCCAGTCCTATCCCGGCGCCCGGCTCGAGGATATCGACCTCGACGCCCTCACCCGCCAGCTCGGCGCCGACGCCGCCGTCGATGCCGCCCGCCTGGCGGAACTGGAACGGGAACTGCGCCGCCAGGGGCTGTTCGAACGCGCACCCGACGGGTCGCTTCGCTTGACGCCCAAGGCGTTACGTCGCCTCGGCGAGGTCGCGCTGCGTGATGTGGTCGGACGGTTGCGCGCTCAGCGCGGCCAGCGTGAGACGGTGACCGCCGGAGCGGCCGGCGAACCGACGGGCGCGACGCGGCCGTGGCGCTTCGGCGACACCGAGCCGTGGGATGTGTCGAAAACCGTGCGCAACGCGGTTCTGCGGTCGGCGTCGACCGGCAGCCGCCGGGTGTCGCTGTCGGTCTCCGATGTCGAGATCACCGAAACCGATCAGCGGTCCCGCGCGGCGGTGGCTCTGTGTGTCGACACGTCGTGGTCGATGGTGCAGGACGGACGCTGGCTGCCGATGAAGCGGACGGCGCTGGCCCTGCACCAGCTGATCAGTACTCGATTCCGTTCCGACGCACTGGAAGTCGTGACGTTCGGCCGTCACGCCACCACCGTCGACATCGCGGAGCTGACCGGCCTGGAAGCGGTCTGGGAACAGGGCACCAACCTGCACCACGCCCTGTTGCTCGCCGCCCGCCACCTGCGCCGCCATCCCGACGCGGTCCCGGTGGTGCTGGTGGTCACCGACGGCGAACCCACCGCGCACCTGGAGCCCGACGGCAGCTCGTACTTCAACTGGCCACCCGACCCCCGCACCCTCGCGGTCACCATGGCACAGGTCGACGCACTCGCGAAACTCGGCGCCTCGGTCTCGGTATTCATCCTCGGCGAAAACCCCAGGCTCGCAGCCTTCGTCGACCTGATGGCCCGCCGCAGCGGCGGCCGGGTGATCGCCCCGGATCTCGACGGCCTGGGCGCGGCGGTGGTCTCCGACTACCTCAGCGGGCGGCGCAGATAGCGTCGCCGAGGTAGGTCTGGGGAGAGGGCCGCGCACAAGCTCACCCGCAACGGGTGAAGCGCGACCCGGGGCCGGGGCGTGAACTTGTCGCGTACCGCGGTCGCTGCTGTCCGGCAGGGAGCATGCGGTGGCGGGAAGCCGTTCGGAGGAAGCCGGACGCTGTCATCGAGGAGACGTCATGCCCGTGTGGGATGTGTTCTGGCTGATCATCATGAGTTTCGCGTTCGCCGCGTATCTGATCCTGCTGTTCTGGATCTTCACCGATCTGTTCCGGGATCGCGGCACGTCGGGCTGGGTGAAAGCGGTGTGGGTGGTGTTCATGTTCGTGCTGCCGCTGCTGACCTCGCTGGTGTATTTGATCGTGCGCGGTGGCGGCATGGCCGAGCGGTCCGCGCGGGCGGCGAAACAGGCCGAGCAGGCGCAGGACGCCTACATCAAGGAAGTAGCCGGAACCAATTCGGCCACCCAGATCGCCGACGCCAAACGACTACTCGACGAGGGCACGATCACCGCACAGGAATTCGAGCAGCTGAAGAGCCGAGCCCTGGCCTGAGCAATACGGCGCCGGCGATCGAGAGGCGGTGCGGTGCGCTACGAATTCTCCGTCGCCGGCGAGTTGTCCGGCGACATCTGCGCCGAATTCCCGGAACTGACCCGCAGTGACGTGGCCGCGCCCGGCACCACCTCGCTGTTCGGCCCGCTCGAGGACTACACCGCGATGCGCAGCGTGCTGGCCCGCATCGACGCCTTGGGACTGACGCTGATCGAGATGCGCCGCCTGCCGGATTGAGGCCACGGCAGGCGACGGCCCGAGTCGGCGCTCAGGAGTGGCCGTGGCCCACCTGCGGGCTGATCCGCCGCCATTCGCGTTCCCATTCGCCGGCCCGGCGCCGGTCCAGCGCGTAGCCGGCGCATCGGGCCAGCCCGTAGGCCAGGGCCCAGCAGGCGAGCAGGGCGGCGGTGCCGGTGGCGATGCCCTTGGCGACGGCGGCGTCGTCGGCGATCGGTGGCGTGGTGGGATCGCCGTGGCCGGTGAGCCACAACGTGATTCGGTCGCCGCGATGGGTGGTGCCGTCGACGTCGACCATCGCCCGGCCGGGATGTCCGTCCCGGCTCCACTGCGCCTCGGCCTGGAGTTGGTCGGCGAACATGGCGTTGGGCGCCGGCATCCGGATCGGATCGCTCGTGACCTCTGCTGTCACAGCCGTTTTCGTGGCGTTGTCGGCGTGGATGGCGGCGAGTTCGGCCCGGTACTGCGCGGTGCCGGCGGCGACGGCCAGCAGGATCGCGGCGAGCGCGCTCACTACCAGTGCGAGCCGCAGCGCCTGTTCGACACGGTCGGCAGGGCGCATCAACGGCGAACGCGTCCAAGGCGCGATCCGTCCGGCCCGCAGCACCGCGAAGGTAGTACGCAGCATCTTCACTCCCACCACGACCGGCAGAGGCACGCTCGGAGAATAACCGTTCGACGCCCCGGCAAACGGCGTTCGGAGCGGATCTTCGCCACGGCCGGCCGCAGGTTTGACCCGGATCTGCGGGGATATCGCTTGGTTGCGACCCGCATCGTGCGGGTGGTCCGGCAATTCGGAAGGAGCACGGTATGAGTGCCATCGATAAGGCCAAGAACAAGCTCGAGGACGCCGCCGGTCAGGCGAAGGAGAAGCTCGGCGCGGCCACGGGCGATCCGGACAAGAAGAACGAGGGCAAGGCCGACCAGACCAAGTCGAACCTGAAGGACGCGGGCGAGAAGGTCAAGGACGCCTTCGACCACTGATCTCGTCCGCGGATCCACCTCGTCGCGAGGCCCGGACCGGTGCAGCACACGCGCCCGGTCCGGGCCTCGTCCGGTTCCGGCGGTGGCCGGAGCGCACGCGCTGGAGCTGGGCTTACGCCGTTTCGGCTGTACAGACCGCTTCGTCTCTGTTATGAAGGTAGGGCGGGTCGATCTTCATGCGGTAGGACGCCCGCAGCGGGCTCGCGCCCGTTGCCCTCGGCTCCGGTTTGGAGACCTCAATGAGCTCGAGCGCCGAATTACGTCCCGTACCCCCCGCCGAGGAACCCGGCACCCCTAACGTCGCCGAGGCGCGTCTGTCCGCAGTCGTACGCACTCGCGGCCCGGCGTTGGTGCTGTCGTTCCGCGGAGAGGCCGACAGCTACACGATGCCCGGATGGAGCGAGCGCATCCGCTCCGCCGCCGAAAGCGGGATGCGCATCGTCGTCATCGACACCAACTGCCTCAGCTTCCTGTCCTGGCGTGCACTCTTGACGCTGGCCCGCGAGGCGGAGCGCTACCGGTCTGCCGGTGTGCATCTGTGCCTGGTCACCCAGTCGCGAACGATCATGCGGATCGCCGCGCTGGATGAGCAGACCCGGCAACTTCCCATCCATTCGACGGTCGTGAGTGCGGTCGGCCGCGCCACCTACGACGCGGCCGGGCCCGCGATCGCCGCTACCCCCGGTTGAGCCGCTACTCGTCGGGGAGCGGGAAGTAGGAGTCGTCGTCGGTACCGGATTCGCGCCGCACGATCTCCTCGACGGCTTCGGTGTCACTGGGGCCACCGGGTGATCCGGTGCGGATCGAATCCAGGCCCTCGGTCGCCCCGGATTCGGGCAGCGTCGGCTCGGCGGAAGGCCTGGCCCCCACATCCGGCTCCTCTTCGGCCAAACGTTGGGACAGTGGGCGTTCCGTGCGCTGTTCGCCGGCCGTCATGCCGTAGCTGTCGACGCCCGACCAGTCGTCGGGTGGTTCCACGATCTCGTCGCCGTCGTCGTTGCCCACATCGTCGGAATCCAGTCCCTCGGTCGGGGTGAGCAGATCTTCGTCGGATTCGTTTCCAGCCATGTGCTTCGCGTGCCCGCAATCGCCTGCGGCAAACCGCCGGCGGCGCGCGCGATTCGTTTGGTCGCCCGGGCGGCGGGTAGGCCGACGGTGGCCGTATCCAGCACAGATGCAGATCGAGGTGACACGATGAAAGCAGTGACGTGGCAGGGCCGCCGCAAGGTTTCGGTGGACGAGGTGCCCGACCCGCGGATCGAGGAACCGACCGATGCGATCATCGCCGTGACCTCCTCGGGGGTGTGCGGGTCGGATCTGCACCTCTACGAGGTGCTCGGCCCGTACATGAGCGCCGGTGACGTGCTCGGCCACGAACCGATCGGGGTGGTGGTCGACGTCGGCTCGGACGTGCGGTCCCTGGCGGTGGGCGATCGGGTGGTGGTGCCGTTCCAGATCGCGTGCGGGCACTGCGTCATGTGCGATACCGGCTTGCCGACGCAGTGCGAGACCACGCAGGTACGCGAATACGGCAGCGGCGCAGCCTTGTTCGGCTATTCCAAGCTCTACGGACAGGTGCCCGGCGCCCAGGCGCAGTACCTGCGGGTTCCGCATGCCGATTTCACCCACATCCCGATTCCGGCCGGTCCCGACGACAGCCGCTTCCTGTATCTGTCGGACGTCCTGCCGACGGCGTGGCAGGCGGTGGAATACGCCGGCGTGCCCGACGGGGGCTCGGTGGTGGTGCTGGGACTGGGCCCGATCGGGGATATGGCGTGCCGGATCGCGGCCCATCGGGGATATCGGGTGATCGGTGTCGATCGGGTGCCGGAACGACTGCGCCGGGTAGCAGATCGCGGTATCGAGGTGGTCGACCTGGAACAGATCGGCGCCTCGATCGGCGATGTGATCCGCGACCGCACCGACGGACGGGGCTCCGACAGCGTGATCGACGCGGTCGGTATGGAGGCCCATGGATCGCCCGTCGCGGAGTTGGCGCAGCGTTCGGCCGGCTATCTGCCGTCGATGGTGTCGCAGAAGCTGATGGACACCGTCGGTGTGGACCGGCTGGCGGCATTGAACAGTGCGATCGACATCGTGCGCCGCGGCGGCACCATATCGCTGTCCGGGGTCTACGGCGGCATGGCCGACCCGTTGCCGATGCGCATCCTGTTCGACAAGCAGATTCAGCTGCGGATGGGTCAGGCCAACGTCAAGCGGTGGGTCGGCGACATTCTTCCGCTGTTGCAGGACGGTGATCCGCTCGGTGTGGAAACCTTTGCCACTCATCGGCTTCCGCTGTCGGAGGCGCCGCGGGTGTATCACGACTTCCAGCGCAAGGCCGACGGCATGGTGAAGGTGGTTCTCGATCCGGCGGCCGCGTGAACGCGTGGCGCGATTGGGGCCGCGATGTCCGAATCGACCGGTGCCGCAAGATATTTCCGGGTCCGACCAGGACGTACGCAATCGTTCGCGAGACCGGTGCATAGACCCGGGAGGCCCGGGTAGTGCCTCTGATGTGACCGGGAAGTACGCCGGTCGCGATCGAGAAAAGTCCCTACTGCGAAGGAGGTCCGCAATGGCCGACCAGAACAATCCCGGACAGTTCGGCAACCGCAGTGACACCGAGGAACAGGCTCGCCGCGGCGGCCAGGCCAGCACGGGTAGTTTCGGCCGGCGCAACGCCGCCGATCCGCACGAAGCGGGGCGCAAGGGCGCCCAGGCGCAGCCGACCGCGGCCAAGCAGGCCGGTGGTCAGCACAGTCACGGCGGTCGCTGACCCGAATCGCGACACACGGACTCGAGCACGTAGGCCGGATCACGGATCCGGCCTACGCGGCTGTCGGGGCCAGGGCGGCGTGGAGTTTCGGCGGGCGTGTGTGACAATGTCCGGGCTCGGATTTCCGCCTCGTGGGATGTCGAAGAGTGAGCCGGCAGCTATCACCGGATACGGAGGCGGCGGCTATCGGATATCGGCTGTTCGCAACGGCGCCGATCGCGGAATTCCGACGTTCTCGAGATTGTTCCATTTTTGTGGTTAACATCTGGCACCCGGCCTTCGATGCTACATATGTCGTTGATTGTGACGGCAGCGATCGGTCGGTTCCAGCTGTCCGGATCGGGTATCACGCGTTCGGCCGCCAGCATCGGCGCCCGGCGGCACAAGGATTGACCAGGCGGTTCGGCAACGTAGCCGATTCTCCGCGTAGGTAACGACTATCCCGCGAAACGAAACGGTGTGCGATGGACATCGATCAGCGTTACCGTCAGAGCAGTTCGACCACCATCACGGCAGCGGAACTGGCTACCTTGCTGCACAAGTCCGCGGCGGGGGACGCCGAATCCTTCGCGGCCTTCTATCGCAGCACCAACGCCCGCCTGATGGCCCGGTTGACCGCGATTCTGCGCAGTCCCGGTCTGGCTCAGGAAGTGAGCCAGGAGGTCTATCTGCAGGCATGGTCCGCGGCCGGTGACTACGACGCCGGGCGGGCCAGCCCGATGGCGTGGCTGATGATGTTCGCGCACCGGCGTGCGGTCGACCGCGTGCGCTCGGAGCAATCGCTGGCGGATCGGGAGCGCGCGTTCGGGCGCGGTCAGTATCAGCCCGAATGTGATGTGGTGTTCGACGAGGTGACGCAGCGGCTGGACGAGCGGTCGGTCGCGGGGGAGGTGCACCGGCTGGGGCATCGGCAGCGGGAGGCGATTCTGCTCGCCTTCTACGGGGGCCGCACCTATCCGGAGGTGGCACAGGATCTTGGGATCCCGCTGCCCACCGCGAAGGCCCGGATCCGAGCCGGATTGAAAACGCTCGGTTCCAGACTTTCGGAGAAGTCGCGCGACGAGAAGAAGTGAGGACCGCCGCGTCCCGGTAGTTGGCGTTTCTACCCCCTAGGGGTATATTGCGAGGTGTCGCCCAGCTGGCGGCATCCGCCTCTTCGGCGGTTATGATCTACTAGTTGCGTACGTAAATAGTAGATGTTATCGAGCCTGTGGTCGCGTTCCCCAGCGGTGGGGTGACGTCGGCTCGATGTTCGGCAGCACCGTGCGAAGGTGTTGCGCGACAGTGGCGATCGTGGTGAGGAGGCTGGGTTGGTGGATCGGTGTGCGACCCGGCGCGGACTCCGGCTTCGGATCTGTGCGCCGCTGTGGCCGGTCGAGCGGCGGGTGCGGATGCGGTGAGCTCCGTCCGTCGGTCGCGGCGCGGTGTCGTGGCCATGATCTTCGTCGCCTTGCTCACTCTCGTTGCCCTGCATACCGATTGCGTGGTCGCCGATGCCGGTACGGCCGGTGCTTCCGCATCGTCGGCCGCCGCGAAATCCACACTGGCTCATCTCGGTTCGCATCTGCCCGCCTGGGACGACTGCTGTGCGCACGACAGGCACGTCGTCCTGGATTCGGTGCTCCCGGCGGATCCGGTGAAGCTGTGGCCGCCGGGTCACGTGTGGGATGGGGTGGCCGCGGTGACCCCCGCCCGGTGGCACCGTCGCGCGGCCGCCGTGCGCGGGCCGCCGGGTCCGCTGCCCCGCACCGGACGCGACATTCTGACGCATCTCGGTATCGCCCGCCGCTGATCGGTCAGCGACAGGCCGCCTGCCCGTGCCGGCGGCCGGTGTCCGCTGCCCGCATCCGCACCGCCCACATCGGGCGGAGATACCGAAAGCGACAGTCATGGACGACATCGTGCTCGACCACCCACAGCCGATTCCGGCAGCGCCGATCCCGGCGCACCGTCCGCGCGGCCTGGTCGGCAATACGCCGGTGCTCTGGATCGGCGAACCGCTGAGCGGCCGCGGCCGCGGCTTCTGGGCCAAACTCGAAGGCGCCAATCCGGGCGGCATGAAGGACCGGCCCGCGCTGCACATGGTGCGCAGCGCCGAACGCCGCGGAGATCTCCGCCCGGGAGCGCGCATCGTCGAATCATCCAGCGGCACTCTGGGATTGGGGCTCGCGCTGGCGGGGATGGTGTACTCGCACCCGGTGACCGTGGTCACCGATCCCGGAATGGAACCGATGGTGGTGCGACTGCTGCGCGCCTACGGCGCACGGGTGGAGACGGTCACCGAACCGCATCCGGCCGGCGGCTGGCAACAGGCACGCCGCGATCGGGTCGCGGCACTGCTGGCCACCGAACCGGATGCCTGGAGCCCCGACCAGTACAGCAATCCCGACAATGTGGACGGCTACGAATCGCTGGCGCTGGAGATGGTGCAGCAATTGGGCCGCGTCGACGTCCTGGTGTGCGCGGTCGGAACCGGCGGACACTCCGCGGGCGTGGCACGGGTGCTGCGCCGCAACAATCCGCGGCTGCGGCTGATCGGTGTCGACACCGTGTCCTCGACGATCTTCGGCCAACCGGCCGGCCCGCGTCTCATGCGCGGACTGGGCTCGAGCATCCACCCCCGCAACGTCGACTACGACGCCTTCGACGAAATCCATTGGGTGGCACCGGCGGAAGCGGTGTGGGCATGCCGGACACTGGCCGCCACCCACCACGCCAGCGGCGGCTGGAGTGTCGGCGCGGTGGCGCTGGTGGCGGGCTGGGCCGCGCGCGTGCACGACACCGGCACCCGAATCGCCGCCGTCTTTCCCGACGGGCCGCACCGCTACGCCGACACCGTCTACAACGACGCCTACTGCGACGAGCACGGCCTGCTCGATGCCGATCCGCCCGTCGAACCCGACACGATCGGCCATCCCGCCGAGCGCGTGGTGACCTCGTGGACGCGCTGCACCACCGTCGTCGACCCCCGTACCCTCGACCCGGAGCCCGCCGCATGAGTGTCCTCGCCCGATTCCGCAGCTTCGACCCCGCGGCCCGGTTGCTGATGGTCAACCAGTTCGGCATCAACCTGGGCTTCTACATGCTCATGCCGTACCTGGCCGGATATCTCGCCGGCCCGATCGGCTTGGCGGCGTGGGCGGTCGGACTGGTGCTGGGCGTGCGCAACTTCTCCCAGCAGGGCATGTTCCTCGTCGGCGGCACGCTCGCCGACCGGCTCGGCTACAAACCGCTGATCGTGGCGGGCTGTCTGCTGCGCACCGCGGGATTCGCGCTGCTGATCTTCGCCACCTCGCTGCCGATGCTGCTGATCGCCTCGGCCGCAACAGGTTTCGCCGGTGCGCTGTTCAATCCGGCGGTGCGCGCGTATCTGGCCGCGGAGACCGGTGACCGCCGCGTGGAGGCATTCGCGGTATTCAACATCTTCTATCAGGCCGGCATCCTCGTCGGGCCGCTGGCCGGGCTCGCGCTGCTGGTGACCGACTTCCGGGTGACCGCCGCGGCCGCCGCCGTGGTCTTCGCCGTGCTGACCCTCGCGCAGCTGTTCGCGCTGCCGCCGCGGCGGGCGAGCGAGCCCGCGGTGCGCACGACGGTGCTGCAGGATTGGCGGACGGTACTGGCCAATCGCCGTTTCCTGGCCTTCGCGGTCGCGATGATCGGCTCGTATGTGCTGTCGTTCCAGGTCTATCTGGCACTGCCGTTGCAGGCCGAATATCTCAGTCCCGGCCACGCGCAGGCGCTGACCTCGGCGTTGTTCGTGGTGTCGGGCGTGGTCGCGGTGGCCGGGCAGCTGCGCATCACCGCATGGTTTCGACGCCGGTGGGGGACCGGCCGCGGCCTCGTGGTCGGCATGGGGGTGCTGGCCGCGGCCTTCCTGCCGCTGCTGCTGGTACCGGGCCCGCGGCCCTTCGGCACGGTGGCCGCCGTTGCGGCGCTGTTGATTTCGGCGGCGATCCTCGCTGTCGGGACCGCGGCGGTGTTCCCGTTCGAAATGGATACGGTGGTCTCGCTGTCCGGCGGCGCGCTCGTGGCCACCCATTACGGGTTCTACAACACGGTGGTCGGAGTCGGGATCCTGACCGGCAACCTCGTCACCGGCGTAGTGCTGGACGCCGCCCGGTCGGCCGGACTCGACGCCGTGGTGTGGGCCGGGTTCGCCGCCATCGGGGCACTCGCGGCGTTCGCGTTGGCCGCGCTCGACCGGAGCGCACGCGCGCAATCCGCTGGGGGAGAGGAAGTTCCGGCGGAGCCGGTGCGCGAATCCGCCTGACCTGCGATGGCCGGTACTCGTCCGCCGCCACGGTGGCGGACGAGTACCGGGTCGGTCAGGCGCGCCGCAGTTCCAGCACCGGAATGGTGCGGATCCCTTCGGTTTTGCGGGCGTAGCCGGCGAATCCGGGATAGCGGCGGGCCTGTTCGGCGAAGATCCGGTCGCGGCGCTCACCGGTCACCTCGGTGACCGCCGCCGGGTAGCGGTCGGTGCCGCGTTCGATCTCCGCCGTCCCGGCCGCGGTCAGGTCGTAGTACCAGTCCGGATTGGTCGGAGCGCCGGCCTTCGACGCGAAAACATAGATGCTGTCCGGGTTCTCGTCGTCGGCCAGGTACATCATCGGTGTCACCAGTTCACGGCCGGATTTGCGGCCGCGGTGATGCACCAGCACCATCGGCGCGCCCTCGAAATCGCCGCCGACGCGTCCCTCGTTGGCTCGAAATTCCTCGATGATCGCGGTGTTCCAATCGCTCATGAGCTGCATTCTGCTGTCGAACCGGTGGCCGCGGCGGGAGGCGCGCACGTGGGAATACCGGCGGTGGCCGGTATGCGATGATCGGTCCGGTGTTCGTGATCCGATTCGTGGCGCGGTGCCATGGCTGAGCTGTACGGGCGGGCGGCCGACACCGCGGCGATCGCCGCCCTGCTGGACCGTGCCCGCGCGGGGGAGAGCGGTTGGCTGGTGCTGCGCGGTGAACCCGGAATCGGTAAGACCGCCCTGCTCGACCACGCCGCCGATCTCGGCGCCGACCTGAAAGTTCTGCGCGGCGCGGGGGTGGAGATCGAGGCCGAACTTCCGTTCGCCGGATTGCAGTTGCTGCTGCGGCCGGCGATCGCGCATCTGCCCGCCCTGCCCGCGCGCCAGCGGGCGGCACTGGAGGCGGCGCTGCGCCTCGGCGACGATCCCGGCGGGGATGCGATGCTCGTCGGATTGGCGGTGTTGTCGCTGCTCACCGAACATGCCGGCGATAGCGGGCTGGTCTGTCTGATCGACGACGCGCAATGGCTCGACCGGGCCTCGCTGGACACGATCCTGTTCGTCGCCCGGCGGTTGTACGCGGAGGGGGTCGTGATCATCCTCGCCGCCCGCGACGGTGCCGCGTTCGCACGGTCCGCGGATCTGCCCGAACGCCGCATCGCCGGGCTCGACTCCGACGCCGCCGCCGCGCTGCTCGACCGCCGCGAACTGCCCGCAGGGGTGCGCCGGCAGGTCCTGTCCGAGGCACAGGGCAATCCGCTGGCCTTGCTCGAATTGGCCGACGCCGCACGCGACGAACGTCCCGGCGCGGCCCATCCCGGTGCACTGGCGTTGACCGACCGCCTGCAACTGGCCTTCCACGGACAGGTCAGCCGTCTGCCGAAATCGACACAGGACGTGCTGCTGATCGTCGCGGCCGAGGAGTCCGGCGAAGTGTCGGCGGTCCTGCGCGCGGCGGCCGCCGTCGGCGCCGGAATCGACGATCTGGCCCCGGCCGAGGAGGCGGGACTGTTGGTGCGCGGCGAGACGGCGGAGACGATCGCCTTCCGTCATCCGCTGCTACGCGCCGCCGTCTACCAGCGAGCGCCGCTGGGACAGCGAGTGGCCGCCCACCGTGCGCTGGCGGCCGCGCTCGACGGCCCCGCCGACGCGGACCGCCGTGCCTGGCACGCGGCCGCGGCGGCCACCGGCCCGGACGCGGAAGTCGCTGCGGCCCTGGAGGATACCGCCGCTCGCGCGCTCGCCCGCAGTGGCCACGAGGCGGCCGCCGCGGCCTACGAACGCGCCGCCCGGCTCACCGCGGACTCCGGACTGCGCGCGCATCGTGAGGCGCTGGCCGCCCAGTCCGCGTTGAACGCGGGTGATCTGGAACGGGCCGCGGGGCTCGCGCGCCGGGTGGCCGGAAGAGCCGGTGCGACAGCGGACTTGCGGGCTCGGGTCGCGCACGTCGAAGGGCTCGCCCACTTCTGGCAGGGCCGTTTCGCCGAGGCGGACGCGCTGCTGCGCGCCGGCGCCGCACAGGTCGCCGACCGCGATCCCGCGCTGGCGGCGACGATGCTGATCCAGGCCCTGCACACCGGCTGGTATCTGGGCGAACAGCATGTCCGCGACTGCGTGGCGCAATTGACCGCGGTGCCACTGGCCGGCGCCGATCCGCTGCACCCGGTCGTGACCTATATGGCGAGCGTCCTGGATCGCCGCGACACCGGGGGCGCACCACCGGAATTGACACTGACAGTGGAAGAGTCCGCGCGACGGGGCCAGGTGCCGGATCAGGTGCGGCTGATGCTGTGTGGCGTGGCGATGGCCGGCGGCCAGGACGCCGACGTCTACGGGCCCGCCGAGGCGCTGAGCCGGGAGTATCGCGACGCCGGTGCCGCCGGCCGGCTGCCCACGACCTTGTTCTTCGCCGCCGAGGTCGAGATCTTCACCGGTCGTCTGCGCGACGCGCGAACCACCGCGGCCGAGGCACTGACCCTGGCCGCAGATCTGGGCCAGCGCCAATGGGTCAGCCAGCTCAGCAGCGTTCTCGCGCATATCCACGCCGCCGAGGGCGACGCGGACCGATGCCGCCACTACGCCGAGGCCGGACTCGCCGACAGCACGCCCGGATCCGTCTCTCCCGGTGCGGCGTGGGCGCATTGGTCGCTGGGGTTGCTCGAACTGGGTTCGGGCCGGGCCGAATCGGCGCTGTCGCTTTTCGAGCGGCTGACCCGGGATCCGCTGCGCCATCATTTGTGCGCGATGCGCTCGATCCCCGATCTGGTCGAGGCGGCGGTGCGGGTCGGCGCCGCCGATCGGGCCGAACCCCACGCCGATCGGCTCGCCGACTGGGCCACCGCGGTGCGGCAGCCGTGGGCCGAAGCGCTCGTATTGCGTTGTCGCGCACTGCTGTCCGACGACGACAGCGCCGAGGCGCACTACACGCGGGCGCTGAAGCTGCACGACCGTGAGGCACGTCCGGTGGAATACGCCCGCACCGCACAACTCTACGGCGAGTGGCTGCGCCGGGCCCGCCGCAAGAGCGAGGCGCGAACGGTGCTGACCGAGGCGCTGGACATGTTCGACCGGATCGGCATGCGCCCCTGGGCCGAACGCGCCCGCAGTGAACTCGTCGCGACCGGCGCCGCGCCGAGCGGGCCTGGCGGGCAATCGGATTCGCGGTCGCGCGCGGCGGTTGCCGGACTCACCCCGCAGGAGTTGCAGATCGCTCGCCTCGCTGCCCAGGGCCTGTCCAATCGCGATATCGCCGCCCAGCTGTTCCTCAGCCATCGCACCGTCGGCTACCACCTCTACAAGGCGTATCCGAAACTCGGAGTGACCTCGCGCGGCGAACTGAAAACCATTGCGGATCAACTGCATTGACACCCGCGGACATGCCGGAGCCCCGGTGGTGACCACCGGGACTCCGATCTCTACTTCCGGATGCGTGTGGCGGGGAGTAATTGCACCAGTGCGGCGGTGAGCAGGCACAGCAGCGCCATCGGCACCAGGCTCGCGACGAAGGCCGACGCGAATCCGCCCGGCGCGGCGAGCCGGTCGTAGAAGACGATGCCGACCACCGCGATTCCGACCGCGCCGCCGACCTGCTGCGCGGTGGCCAGCACGCCCCCTGCGGCGGCGGCGTGCTGCGGTGCCACTCCCGCCAGCACGATGCCCGGCATCGGCACCAGGGCCAGACCCATCCCCGCTCCCGCGACGATCATCCCCGGCAGCAGGTCGAGCACCGAGCCGTTGCCGCCGAGCTCGTGCGCGGTGATCGCGAGCAGCAGATATCCGGCGGCCTGGAGCACCGCGCCGGCCGCGACGACCTGCCGGCCGAGCCGGGCGGCTGCCCGCTCCGACAGCATCGAGGTGAGCAGGTAGGCCCCGCCCAGGGCGAGGAACAGCAGGCCGGACCCCAGGGCCGACAGGCCGCGCCCCTGTTGCAGATACAGCGCCAGGAACAGGAAGAACGATCCCAAGGTCATCTGGTAGCTCAGCGCGATCGTGGAACCGACCGCGAACGAGCGTTCGGCGAACAGCGCGGGATTCACCAGCGGCTCCCCGCCGCGGGCCGCCGATCGCCGCGCGGCGGTGACGAAGACGGCGATCAGCACGGCGGCGGTGGCCAGTGAGAGCCAGGTCCACAGTGGCCAGCCCTGCTCTCGGCCCTGGATCAACGGCAACACCACCGCCGCCAGCGCGGTCGCGATGAGGCCGACGCCGAGCCGGTCCAGGCGGGTGCCGCCGTCTCCGCGTGATTCGGGGACCAGCCGTGTCAGCACGGCGAGGGTGAGCGCACCCACCGGCACGTTGATCCAGAAGATGGTGCGCCAGCCCAGACCGAACAGATCCGCCTGGATCAACAGTCCGCCGATGAGCTGGCCGAAGACCGCGGCCAGGCCCATGGCCAGCCCGTAGGCGGCGAAGGCGCGCACCCGGCGCGTGCCGGTGAACACCACGCTGATGATGCCCAGGACCTGCGGCATCAGCAGCGCCATCGCGGCCCCCTGGGCGACCCGGGCGACGACCAGTTCGGCGGCGTCACCGGCCAGCGCGCAGGCCAGGGAGGCGAGGGTGAACACCGCCATGCCGAGGCCGTAGAGCCGGCGGCGGCCGTACAGGTCGCCGAGCCGCCCGCCGGTGATCAGCCCGGCCGCGACCGCGAGGCCGTATCCGGCGACCACCCACTGCATGGTGGCGCTGCTCGCGTGCAGATCGGCCTGGGTGTCGGGGATGGCGACGTTGACGATGAAGAAGTCCAGTGTGGCCATGAAGATTCCGGCCAGCAGGACGAGCAGGGTGGCCCGTGCGGGCGGTGCGCTCGCCGGGCGGGGGCCACCGACGAGCAGGTTGGGTGTGGACATGGGTGTTCCTCGGGGATCGTGCTGCGGGACAAGGGGTTCGCTCAGCCCTTGACGAATTCCAGGAGATCGTCGTTGAACTCGGCGGCGTGCGAGGTGTACAGACCGTGACCGGCGGTCGGGTACTCCTTGTAGACGGCCTCCGGCATCAGCTCGGCGGTGCGCCGGCCGGTGACCTCGGCGGGCGCGGAGAAGTCCAGGGCGCCGTGCACGATGAGCGCGGGAACCGTGATGCCGCGCAACGCTTCCCGGTTGTCGCAGTGGAAGACCGCCTGCTGCATCTGCAGCGTCGCCCACGGCGCGGTCGACAGGCACTGACGGTAGGTGATGTCGATGTGTTCGGGGGAGACGTCCGGATTCAGGTGGCTGTTGAAGTAGATCTGCGACTGGCGGGCCAGCCACCGGCCGCGGTCGGTGCGGATGCTGGCCACCAGCGCGTCGAGCATGGCTTCCGGGATGCCGCCGGGGTTGTCGTCGGTGGCCTTCATGAAGGGCAGGATCGCCGCGAGGAAAACCACTCGGGCGACACGGCTTTCACCGTGGCGGGCCAGATATCGGGCGATCTCCGCGCCGCCGGTGGAGTGGCCGACGAGGGTGGCGCCGCGCAGGTCGAGATGATCGAGCAGGGCGCCGAGATCGTCGGCGGTGGTGTCGATGTCGTAGCCGGTGGACGGGCGGTCCGAGCGGCCGTGGCCGCGGCGGTCCAGGGCGATGCAGCGGTAGCCGCGCTCGGTGAAGTACGGAATCTGGTACTCCCACATCTCGGTGTTGAGCATGGCGCCGGCGACGAAGACGATCGGTTCGCCCGTGCCGTAATCCTCGTAGGCGAGGGTGGTTCCGTCGGTGGTGGTGAAGTACATGACCTTGTCCTTTGCGGGGGTGAGTGTCGGGTGCCGGGAGGGGGATCAGGCGCCGGTGGGCACCTTGTCGAGGAAGCCGAGGATCTGGCGGATGCGGCCGTCGTCGCCGAGCGCGGCGACGTCGAAGCCGATCACCAGCGGCTCCTCACCCGGCCGGCCCAGATGCCAGGTGAAGCGGGCGATGCCGTGGTGGCTGTCGATCGGGCCGCCGAGCGTGAATTCCAGTCCGGCGAACTGCTGCTGGACCGCGGCGACGGCCGCGTCGAGTCCGGCGTGGCCGCGCACCGACACCAGCGGGTCGGTGTATTCGGCGTCGTCGGTGAGCAGGTCGGCGATCTGCGCGGCGCGGGCGGCGGGATCGGTCTCGTTCCAGACGGCGAGGTAGCGTTCGACCAGGTCGTTGATGTCGCTCACGGGATTCTCCTTCGTGGTGGTGACGTTCCGACCACAAAGTTATGGAGTTCCGGGCGACGGGGAATCTGTCGCGCTTAAGTACTTTCGACGGTAGTGCCGGGCGGCGTCCTACCGGTCGGCGGCGGGATCGCCGAGCCGCCGCGACGGGTCCAGGGTGGCGGCGGGTTGTCCGGTGGTGATGCTGTCGGCGAGCGTGGCGCCCAGGACCGGGGCCAGTTTGAACAGATTGTGCCCGGCGAGGAAGGTGGCGCCGCCGTCCTGCCAGGCGGCCAGCGCGTCCTCACCCCACGGCAGCCGGGTCACCCAGCAGTGCACATAGCCCTCCGGTTCGGGCGCGAGTCCGGGTAGTGCGCGGTCGACGTAGCTCGCGGCGCGTTCGGCCAGCCCGGCCAGGGCCGTGGGATCGACCGAGCCGCCGTCGTTGCTGGGCACGGAATCGCTGAGTCCGAGCGCGTAGTGAGTATTGCCGGGGAACGCGGCGGCATAGATGCCGGTTTCGCCGAATTCGCCGCTGCTGTCCTGCAGGGTGGCCAGTGTGGCGGGCGGCGCCGATCGCGGGCGGAAGGTCACCCGGACGTGTGCGGACAGCTGCACCGGCAGGGCGAGGCCGAGGGTGCCGGCCAGCGGCGCGGTGCCGCGGCCCGCGCACACGACGACGCGGCCGAAGTCCGAACAGGTTGTGCCGGTGCGTATTTCGACGGTTCCGGTCGCGGTGTGCCGCAGGGTGAGGACGTGGTCGGTGACGAGCGAATCGCGCAATCGTTCGGTGAGCGCGTCGATCGCGGCGACGGTACGGATGGAGCCGCCGGTCGCGTCCAGCATGGCCGGTCCGTCGTAGCCGGCCAGCAGCGGCAGCCGGGTCGCCAGCTCCTCGGCGTCGATACCGCGGGCGTCGATTCCGGGCGTTCGCCGCAGAATCTCCAGCTTGTCCGCCACGCCGTCTCCGAGCGCGACCGCCCCGTCGCGCGAGATCAGTTCGGTGCCGAATTCGCCTTCCCAATCGCGCCAGACGCGCCGCGCGGCCACCGCCATCTCGACCAGCCGCGGATCGGTGTGCGCATGGCGGAAGATGCGGGCCGGCCCGGCCGACTGGCCGCCGCCGGGCAGGCCCGACTCGTACACGGTGACCGACAGCCCGGCCCGGCGCAGTGCGTGCGCGGTGGCCAGGCCGACGATTCCGGCTCCGACCACGGCGACATCGGTTGCGGCACCCATCTCCGCGGACTACCCGCCCACACGGCCCCCAATCCCGGCCGGGTGGGCGCGGTCTCAATATCCGCCGAGCAGCGCGCGGAGCCTGCCCAGTTCCTCGGGGCCGGCGGTACTGTGCCAGCGCGTCGGGTCGGCCGGTCGTCGACCCCAGAGGAACAGCACGCGCACGGCCGGATCGCTCTCCACCGTCGCCTGCCCCTCCGGCGGTACCAACTCGATGGAGTTGCCGTCCGGATCGGCGACGACCAGGACGTCGTCGGTGCCCGGCGCCCGCAGTCTGCCCTCGATGCGGCCCTCGGGACCGAAATCGATAGTCCTGCTGCCGCGGGCGAGCAAGGGCAGCCCCACATCGCGCACGCTGTGGCGAGTTATCCACGGCTGCATGAGCATATCGATCGCCGTGGCGTCGTCGCCGGTCATATCCCAGCGGTGCAGCACCATCTCCTGACGCATGTGCTCGAGAAAGAAGTCCGGGGCGACGGTTCGCCCGGTCCAGCCGATCGCCTCCAGCGGAGACAGCGTGTCGATCACCTCGGCGGTCTCGACGAGTTGTTCGCACCGGTCCACGAACGCCGCCCACAACTCGGCGTCGGGCATCGCGCGGTAGGGCGCCTCACGCTCCTCGAAACCGCGGGTCGGCACCGGGCTGCCCGCCGCGTGGGCGGCGAGCACCCGCGCGAGTTCGGCGGCGTTACCGGTGTTGTGGATCAGGACATCACGGACGGTCCAGCCCTCGCACCAGGTGCCCGCGTCGGGCCGGCGTGCCTGCACGGCGCGGGCGAAGGCCTCCCATTCCGGCAACGCTTCGGCGGCGCTGTGTGAAACCATCGGCATCTCCTCCGACCGGGCCCGCGGCGCCCGGATGTCGTGGCGGATCCGTCCTGATTCGCGCATACCCCGCCGCCGCCGGAAGTCACCCCGTGAGTCGCCCCTGCGGTCCGTATTCGTCGATGATCCGGACTATTTCGGCGGCGACCAGCCCGGGACGCTGGGTCGGCACCATATGGCCACAGTGCTCGGCGACGACATGCCTGCCGTGCGGCCGTGCCGCCCGCCGCCGATGTGCGGCATTGATCGCGGCACGCGAGCGGGCCGAGATACCGACGGAGGGGGAGTCGGCGGACACGATCGTGACGGCGATATCCCGGCGGTCGGGGGCGGCGTCGCGCAACTGTTCGAGATCCGCTGTGTGGCAAGACAGTTCGGCGGCCCGGGTACGCATCGCCGCCGTGGTGAAGCCTTCGGCGCGGAAGTCGGCGCGGGCATCGGCGGGCAGCGCGGTGAGGATGTCACGGTAGGCCAGTGGCAGTGCGCCGACCCGTGCGAGTGCGGCGCTGAGCCGCTGCCCGGTTCGTGCCGCCCGCCGCGACGCCGCGGTGAACAGGTCGTCGCAGAATTCGTCGGTCGGGTCGACCAGGACCGTGCCCGCGACCCGGTCGGGCCGGTCCGCGGCGGCGACCCGCACGATCGGACCGCCCCAGCTGTGGCCGACCAGCACGAACCGCGGTGCGGCGAAGCGTTCGGTGAGGTGATCGAGCAGATCGACGAGGTCGTCGGCCAGGCGTCGGAGGCCGCGCGGTGCGCTGTCGGGGGCGCTGCGGCCCAGACCGCTGCGGTCGTAGACCACGGTCGCCGCGTAGTCGTCGAATTCGCGCTGCACCGCCGCCCAATAGGAGCGCGTGCAGGCGAGTCCGCTCTCGAAAACGACCAGGGCCGAACGATCGCCGTCCCGCCCCGGCCGGTGCATGTAGTACAGCCGGCGTTCGTCGCGGGTGGGCGCCGTGCTCGCCGTGCCCTGGCTGTGCGGTGCGACCCGAGTCCCCTGCGTGCTCCCAATCACATTGGTTAGCCTAACCTCTCGCCGTCGACGCGCTGACCTTGACCGGCCTCGCCCACGTCGCCCACCCGCCCCTGCCGCTCGTCCTGATCGGCCATTCGCTCGGTGCGGGCACCGCGGTGGTGGCGATGGCCTCCGATGCTGCGGCGGTCGCGCACATTTCCGAAGTCGTTCCGCTCGGCACTCCGGAACGGGCTCCCGCACAAGGCTTCTCGACACCGCCGGTACCTATCCCGGTACTGCACGGTGTCGACGATCGTCGCGCACCGCCGGCACCCGTCCGTGCGTGGACGAATGACGCCTGCGGTGCGGTGATGAGCGGGTACCTCGCCACCTGAGCGCGACCTCGATCGGATCGGGTTCGGCGGCGCGATCCTGGGCACTCGCCTGGAGACCGGGAAGGGTGTCGATGGGATGAACCAACTGCAGGATCTCGTCACCGGCGCGGCCGGGTCGCCGTGGGTGTACTTCGCGCTGCTGGGTGTCTGCATCATCGACGCCTTCTTCCCGCCGGTCCCCAGCGAATCGGTGATCGCCGCACTCGCGGCCATCGGCAGTTCGACCGGGAAACCCTCCGTCTGGTTGCTGATCGTCGCCGCCGCGATCGGCGCGATCATCGGTGACAATCTGGCCTACACGATCGGTCGCGCGATCGGCACGGATCGATTCGCGTGGATGCGCAAGCCGAAGATCCGGCGGGCCTTCGACTGGGCGCGCGGGATGCTCGACAAACGCGCGGCCCTGCTGATCATCACGGGCCGCTACATCCCGGTCGGTCGCATCGCGGTCAACATGACCGCCGGGGCGACCCGGTATCCACGCCGGAAATTCGTCCCGCTGACGGTGATCGGAGGCATCAGCTGGGCGGCGTATTCGGTGGCGATCGCCAGTGCCTTCGGGCGCTGGCTGCGTGATCAGCCGCTGTTGGCCGCCGTGATCGGCATCGCCTGCGCGATCGTCCTCGGCTTCCTCGTCGACCGCATCGTGCGGCACTTCTTCCCGGGCACCGGCGAGGACGAATCCGGCGCCGAGCACGACGACGACAGCCGGGGCGAGGACGACTCGGGGGAGAGGGCGGAAGCGCATCGGCGACAAGCGTCGTGACTGCGCATCGAGCGTCGCCGGACGGCATCGTGCATTCATGATCGCCCGCGCAAAGCAGGCGAGGATCCCTTCGGCCTCGTCCCCGGGTCGGTCGCGAAATCCGTCCACGGGCGGATGAGCGCGGCCCCTGCTGCCCGTTACTGTCGGCACCGCGTCGATCGGCGCCGCGCTCGCGGCGGTGACCTGTTCGCGCGCAGTCAGGGGAAGGCACGGACATGGACACGTTCACCCACGCCGGATTCGTCTTCGACGTTACCGACACGCCACCGCCCTCGGGCAGCGCGACGCCGGAAACCGTGGTGCTGCTGCACGGATTTCCGGAGGATCGCCACTGCTGGGATGCGCTCACGACGACCCTCACCGCGGCGGGCTATCGCGTCCTGGCACCGGATCTGCGGGGCTACTCACCGGGGGCGCGCCCGGCCGGGCGGTCGGCGTACGCCACGGCGCGCATGACCGGTGACGTGTATGCCCTGGCCGACGCGGCCGGCGTCGAGCGCTTTCATCTGGTCGGCCACGATTGGGGGGCCGCGCTCGCCTGGTCCGTCGCCGCCGAGCGGCCCGACCGGCTGATGTCGCTGACCGCCCTGTCGGTGCCGCATCCCATGGCCTTCGCGCGCGCCATGGTCACGAGCAGCCAAGCCCTGCGGTCGTGGTACATGGCCGCCTGTCAGCTGCCGTGGTTACCGGAACTCGTGCTCTCCGCCCAGGGTGGCCGGGCGATGCGGCAGGCCCTGATCCGCGCCGGGCTCGATGCGGAGTCCGCGAACCGATACGCGGCACGCGCGGCGCATCGGCGGGACATGCGCGGCCCCGTCAACTGGTACCGGGGACTGCCGTTCGCGCTACGCCGCCCGGTCGGCTCCGTCGATGTTCCGACGATGTTCTGCTGGGGCACCGCGGACCGTTACGTCACACGGGCCGCTGCGCAGGCGTGCGGCCGTTACGTCACCGGCCCGTATCGCTACGAGGCCCTCGCCGGCGGCTCGCATTGGCTGCCCGAACAGGCCTCCGACCGGGTCGCCGCACTGCTCCTCGACCATCTGCGCGCTGCGGTGGCCGGCGCAGCCGGCCGTTCCTGACCCAACTGCCGTTGCGGCGGCGGATCAGTCGGGTGGTTCCTGGGCGTTGTCCTCGGTGCCGACGTCGTCGGCGACCTCCCGGGTCGCCATCCCGCCGTTGTCGCCCTCGTCCACCGGTCCGGGCCGCCCACCCCGCGGTTCGTCGGTGTCGTCGTCGTGCGGATGATTCGGTTGGGACATGAATTCGTCCTTTCTCGAGGTTCGTAGCGGACTACCTCGACAGCCGGGCGGCAAACGCCTACGCCCGTTCCCCTCGGCTAGAGCGAGATCAGCAGCACACCGGCCGCGACGATCAATGCGGCCCAGACCATCAGGACGAGCACGGCCGAGCGGGCGTCCTCGGGTTCGTTCGACGTGGCTCGGCGGCGACGGTGGGAAGCGGTGATCGAAACGTTCACGAGCTCTCTCCTTCCGCGATCGGTCGGTACTACCGGTCGGCCTACCCCGAACCCGAAGCGCCACAACATTTTCCGCACCTTCGGCGTATGGGTTGTGTCACAGCGTCCGGGACCCCGTTGGCTTCGAACGTCGGCTTGTCGCGTCCGGCCGCCGTCACCAGCCGTTGATGTGCAGGACCGAATCCAGATCCACGCGTGGGCCCGGCCGGAAGTCGGTGCCCTTGGTGTACGCGACCGGGAATAGCACACCCTGGCGGACGTCGTCGGGAAGTCCGAGAATCTCCGCCACCTCGCGCTCGTACTGCAAATGCAGTGTCGTCCAAGTGGTTCCGAGGCCGCGTGCGCGCAAGGCCAGCGCCAGGCTCCACGCCGCCGGGAGCAGCGACCCCCACAGTCCGGCCTGATTCTCGGGCAGCGCGGCGTGGCCGCCGGTGCTGATCGCGCCGATCACCAGTACCGGGACCTCGGCCATCACCTCACGCAGATAATCCGAACTCGTGGCGATGCGGGCGGCGCTCTCGTCGGCCGGTTCGCCTCCGGCTTCCCGGTATGCCAGATGTGAGCGCCGGTAATGCTCGGCGACCTTCGCCTTGATCGCCGGATCGGTGAGCACGATCCAGTGCCAATGCTGCCGATTGCCTCCCGACGGTGCCTGCAGCGCCACCTCCAGTGCTTCGCGAATCACGTCCAGCGACACCGGCCGGGTCAGATCCAGACGGCGGCGCACCGCACGGGTGGTGGTCAGCAATTCGTCCGGGGTGAGCGGAAGCAGTTCGGTCACTACGGGTCTCCTTCTGGATCGGCGTATTCCGTCCAAGGATGCCCGACCCGGGTTTTGTTCCCGGACGTGCCGAGGCGATGCGGTCCGCACGGACGAACAGCGAAGCGCGTACTTCCACCGCACGGGGAAGTACGCGCTCCGGAGAAAGGAATTCGCTGCCGCTAGAAATAATGCGCGCGGCCGGCGACCGGACGTCCGAACGCTCCGAGCAGGGCGAGAATCGCGCCGATGACGACGGCGATGATGCCCAGGGTCCAGAGGATCGGGATGCTGAAAACGAACCCGAGAACGAGGAGGATGACTCCCAGAATAATCATGTGAAACTCTCCCTTTGCCTTTTGTTATCCAGGCGCTGCCGCGTTCGGCCGTACTTCGATAACAAATCGCAGATACCCGGCCTCGACGGGCGTAAACAGAACGTATCGGGAGAGAATCCGGCCTCAGGGCGCTCGCGCCAGCCACCGCCAGCGCGGCAGTTCGGTGCCGACCGTCGCGACCGCCAGCACGGTGACGAGGACGGCAACCCAGGCCGGCCAGGCGAACCAGGCGCCCAGCACCGCCGCGGCGATCAGCACCAGCATCATCGCGATGGTGGCCCAGCCCGGAACGGCGACGAGCACCTGCTTCTTGTCACCGCGGGTCGCGAAGATCGACGGCACGCCGATCAGGACGACCACCGCGATCACCGCCGCCGCCACGGACCACGACGCCAGCGCCCACGGCGCCGCGACCCAGGCGATCAGTTCCGTGGCGACTCGCGTGATGGCCGGGCCGCGGCCCTGTTCGGTGAGATTCGGTGAGACATCCGTACGTTCGGACATGTCGCTCAGCCTCGCACGCCCGTGTCCGGCACGCACGGCGAATGCGGTGCGATCGGCTCAGCCGGGGGTTCGCGCACCGGGAAACATGACCGGACTGATCAGATAGGGTCGGCGGTTCGGGCCGGGACCGTTCCCGGTGACCGAGGCGAGGACGCGGCGGAAACCGTCGAGCATCGTGTTCAGTTCGTCGGGTGAAAGCCACAGCGTGCCTTGGCGATAGCCGACCGAGTCCGCGACCGGATCGGCGCCGGGCTCGTCGAGATAGGCGTCGAATTCGGCGATCAGGACGGCCATGGCGGTGGCGAATCCACGGCGGTGGTCGTCGAGGGTCATGGCCGCGGCCGCCTTTTCGTCGATCGCGGGGCGGTCGGCGCGCAGCCGATAGGACCGCTCGACCGCACCGCGGACCCGCCGCTCATCGGCAACCTCCAGAATGCCGCCGTCGACGAGGAGACCGAGGTGCCGGTAGATCGTCGTCCGGGGCACATCGGGCAGACGGTCGCACAACTCGCCCGCGTTTCGCGGCGCGTTCCCGGACAACGCGTGCACGATGCGCAGCCGCACCGGATGCAGAAGGAGGTCGGCAGGATCCATGGCTCAACTATCCCATTATTGGTACTATTTCCAAAGTTGGGATTGATCGAGAGGGGGCCCGGATGCGGGACGTGCCAGGCGAACGAATGACGGTGCGCGGCATCGAGTTATATGTGGAGCAGGGTGGCGCGGGACAGACCTGCGTGCTCTTCGAATCCGGCGCCGGCGCCGGGCGGACGCTGTGGGATCCGGTGGTGTCCGTGCTCGGCGACACCGTGCGGACCGTCGCCTACGATCGGGCCGGTCGCGGCCGCAGTGCCCGGGTGCGGCCGCCGCAGAATCTCGACGAGATGGCGGCCACCCTGGTCGCGCTGGTCGAGGTGCTGGCACCACGTCGGCTGATTCTGGTCGGGCACAGCATGGGCGGGCTGATCGTGCGTCGCGCCGCGGAAAGGCTTGTGCCGCAACCGATCGGGTTGGTTCTGGTCGATCCGACGCCGGAAGCGGCTCCCTTCTACGCGGACTGGGCGGCGACCGCGGTGCGGACGGATCGTGTTCTCGCGGTGCAACAGTCGCTCGCTCGCTTTCGGCCGGTGATGCGCGCGCTGACCGGGTCCTACGGTCGCATGTTCTCTGCCGATACCTACGAGACCATGCTGCGGGAGGATTTCACCGCGGCCGGCATCGCCGCCACCCGAAGCGAATTCGATGCCTTCGCCACCGGCATCGGCCCGTTCCGGGACATCCCGCCGCAGCCACCGCGCGGCGAGGTCGTGGTCATTTCCGCGCTGCGGGCCGACCGGTGGCACGCTCGGCATCACGACACCATCCGCGAATACCAACGCCGATTCGCCGATCGGGTGAACGGCCGGTTCGAGGACGCGGACTCCGAGCACATCGTGCCGGCCGAATGCCCGGATCGGGTGGCCGCCGCGGTGCTGCGGATGGCCGGGGCACCGGAGCGGGCGGTGTGACGAACGGTGCTCAGGAACCGAACAACCGCGACAGCACCGTCACCACGCCGTCCTCGTCGTCGGCGGGTGCGAGATAGCGGGCGCGGGCGCGAACCTCGGGGTGGGCGTTGGCCATCGCGAACGACCACCGCGCGGCGTCGAGCATCTCGAGGTCGTTGAGGTAGTCGCCGAACACCGCGGTCCGGGCCGGTGGGATGCCGAGTGTCTCCTGCAGCGACCGCACCGCGCGGCCCTTGTCCGCATCGCGGCTCATGATGTCGATCCAGTGTCTACCGGACACCACGACCTGCTCGCGTGCGGCGATGGATCCGAAAACTCGCTCGGCTGTCCGCTCGGCGTCGGTGAAGTCGTAGATCGCCAGTTTCAGCACCTTGTCGGTCACCGCGGTGAGATCCTCGACGCGCTCCAGCCGGGCGTAGTACTTCGCCGCCTCGGCGACGAACGCGGGATCCGTGCGCTCGATATAGGCACTGTCCAGGCCGCACACCACCAAGCCGAGCTCACTGGCGCCGGGCGCTTCCCGGACCGCCTGCACGACCTGTCGCACGATATCGACATCGAGGCAGGTCGCGGACACGGTGACGCCGGAATGGACTACCAGACAACCGTTCTCGGCGATGTAGGACACCTCGTCGGCAGCCCGCTCGAACAGTGCGGCGAGCGTCGCGTACTGCCGCCCGCTGGCCGGCACGAAGGTCACTCCGCGCGAACGCATCACCTCGAGCAGCGGCCAGAACGTGTCGGGCACGGTCCCTGCCTTCGTGAGCAGGGTGCCGTCCATATCACAGACGACCAAGCGCACGCCGTGGTCGCCGGGCGGGATCGAGGACCACGACGGTGGCGCCGGGGCGGTCGAACCGCCCAGGGGGCCATCGGTTTCCGGTAGTTCGTCGCTCGCCGATCCGCTGCGCACCTATCCACTTTCGTCATGGACGACGCCCCGGGGCACGGTCGTCTCGCCTCTGCTGTGACGTGGTCAGTATGTACGGTGGCGGCGCGGCGGTGCGCACCCGGCCGGTCGGCGTCCCGTGCCGCCGGTCGGATACGTCCCCAAGGGAGGTGCGCGAAACCTTGATCTGTAGGGAAGTCAGGCGTTTTCACCATCCGGTGCACGCCACGGCCCGAAGATACGGTGGAGCGCGGCGCGCACCGAGCCGCAGCGCCGCGCTCCATTTCGGCGGGGCTGTCGCCGGGTGCGTCAGCGGGCCGGCATATGTGCGCGATAGGCGCGGGCGACCAGCGCGGCCCGGACCTGGAGCAGCCCGGAAGGTGAGGTCGGGTCCACTCCGATCAGCCGGCCGATGCGTTTGAGCCGGTAGTCGACCGTATTGGTGTGCACCCGCATCTCGTGCGCGGTGCGCTGCCGATTCAGCTCGTTACCGCAGTGCCGCACCAGCGTCTCGGTCAGTTCCGGATGGTCGTCGAGCGGGTCGAGGAGGGTGCCGAGGATTTCCAGCGCCGGTCCGGGCCGCGTGAGCTGGTATTCGAGGGCGAGGTCGCGCATGCGGTAGAGGCCGGGCCGGCATCGCAGTGCGTGCACGGTGTCGAGCAACTCGTGTGCTTGGGCGGCCGCCGCGGGCACAGCGGCACGGGCGGCGTGGACCGCCGTGGCGGTGATCGGTGTCCGCGTGGCCGCGGCCAGCGTGTGCACGACGTGATCGAGAAAGCGGTCGGAACCGACCACCGGATAGGGGACCAGCACGGTGCCGCCGCTCGGCGACAACTGGAACAGCGCCGCGCCGTTGTTCATCCGTTCCAGGACGGCCCGGGCACGGCGCATGGTCCGTCGCGCCTGGACCGAAACGTCGGAACGGGGGCTGTCGCCGGACTCGGTCGGGAACGACATCGCCAGCACGTGGTAGCGGTCGGCGAGTTCCACTCCGCATTCCCTGGCCGCCGCGGCGGCGGATCGGCCGCCGAGCAGCGCGGAGGTCACCGCATCGCTGCTCGGCCGGTAGTCCTCGGCCGCCTCGGGAACCGCTGCCGAATAGGCGTCCGCGATACCGGTTGTCACGATTTCCAGGGCGTCCAGCACGCGATCGACCGACATCACGATCGTGTCGACGTCGTCGCCGGAAGTTCGCAGCGACCCCAGGTGCAACCGGAATGCCTCGAACACCGTGTGCTGAACGGTCTCGAGGCTCAGCCCGCACCGGACCCAGCGGTCCGCGGCGGCGGTCAGTCGCGCGGCCGCGCCCGAACAGCTTCCGCCGAAGGACAATTCGTCCAGAACATCGTGGCACCGGCCGGTGATCTCGTCCACCTCGACGGGCAGCTGCTCGACGGACGAAGGGGCCGCGGCAATCTCGACACCCATGGCAACCTCCACCTGCGTTCCGGTGCACATCACACGCGACCGGCTGTTCGACTCTGTCGCTGCCGACCCGGTGACACCACGTCGGCAACGGCGAGTATGTTACTGCACATTCACACGTTGTGGTAGCTGCGTTACGCTTCATCGAGCCAGGTGAAAGTGCAATTTGCTTTCTCTACGGGCGCGGCAAGTTATTATGAACTCGTCCAATGCCGACGCCGGGAGCGAATGGTCTCGCCGGTGGAATCCGCCGGGCCGACGGCCACCGTCCGAGCGGCTCCGGCGAACGAACGGAGGTTCCGATGGGTTCGTTGAGTCCGACCCACTGGCTCATCATCGCACTGGTGGTCGTGGTGTTGTTCGGCGCCAAACGCCTGCCCGACACCGCCCGCGGCCTCGGCCGCTCGCTGCGCATCTTCAAAAGCGAAATGAGCGAGATGCACTCCGAGGATTCCGGCTCGCCGCGTCCCGCATCGGCGCCCGCGGCTCCGCTGCCACCCGCGCAACCGGCGCATCCCGCGACCTCTGCCGTCGTGGATCATCACACGAGCTGACTGCTATCGGCCGCGGCTCGTCGACGCGTTGTGGCCGCACGAGGCTGCGGGGGCGGGCATCATTCAAGGATGCGGTTACAGCAGTCGAGCGCTGCGGCCACGACCGAAGGGCGCCTCCGGCAGTGCGCGACGTCCTCGCGGCACTGACCTCCGTCTGGCGATCCGGTGGCACCGCCGGTGTCGCCACGGTGGTCCGCACCCGAGGATCGGCGCCGCGACCCGTGGGTGCGGCGATGGTGGTGGCTCCCGACGGCACCGTGGCCGGATCGGTCTCCGGTGGCTGTGTCGACGCCGCCGTCTACGAGCTGGCCGCCGAGGTGGCGCGGACCGGGCTGCCCCGGCTGCACAGCTACGGAGTCGATACCGATGAACTGTTCGGTACCGCCCTCACCTGTGGCGGTGAGATCGACCTCTTCGCCGAGCCGATATCCCGGAAGACGTTTCCGCATCTGCCGGTGGTGATCGCCGCGGTCGCCGCGGACCGCCCGGTCGCGATCGCCACCGCCATCGCGGATGCGGACCGCGCGCGGCCCGGCCGGCGGCTGATCGTCATCCCGGATGCGGTCCACGGCTCGCTCGGATCCGCACGAGCCGACGCGGCGGTGGCCGAGCGGGCTCGCGAACTGCTCGCGGCCGACCATGCGGAGCTGATCGGCTGCGCGTCGCTGGAGGCCGGCACGGACGTCTTCGTGAACGCCTTCGCCTCCCGCCCGCGGCTGCTGATCTTCGGCGCCATCGACTTCGCCGCCGCGCTGGCACAGCAGGGCGCGCTGCTCGGTTACCGGGTGACGGTCTGCGACGCCCGCCCGAGGTTCGCGACTGCCGACCGTTTCCCGGCCGCCGACGAGGTCGTCGTGGACTGGCCGGATCGCTACCTCACCGCACAGGCGCGGCGGAACACCCTCGACGGCCGGACCGTCGTCTGTGTCCTGACCCACGACCCGAAATTCGACGTCCCCTTGCTGCGGGTGGCATTGCGGCTCCCGGCACTCGGCTACGTCGGCGCGATGGGATCCCGGCGTACCCACGACGATCGGCTGCGGCGGTTGCGCGCGGCCGGACTCACCGACACCGAATTGTGCCGGCTCGCCAGTCCGCTCGGTCTCGACCTGGGCGCTCGCAGCCCACAGGAAACGGCGGTGTCGATCGTCGCCGAGATCATCATGCGCACCCACGGCGGCGCCGGTCATCCGCTGACCGAACTCGGAGGCCGGATCCATCACGACCACACGCCGTAATGCATGGCGAATACCGTTGTGTCACAACGAAACAACGCCGTGTCGCTCCCCGAACAGCTGATACACCTCCACGGCATCGGCACGCGGCAGATAGCGCATCGGCAGCCGCCGCTCATTCCAGGGTTTGGCGAACTCGGCGTAGAAGGTGGCCGGTTCGAAGTACTTGTCCTTCCCGCCCGCCATATACGGCGCGCACTCCTCCCGCGTGGCCAGGAAGACGACCTCGTCGGGCGCGCAGTGGTACAGCGCCGCCAGGCACATCGGGCACGGGTGGGCGATGGCGTAGACCGTGCAGCCGGTCAGATACTCGGTCCCCAATGTCCGGCACGCCTCGCGGATGGCCTGAATCTCCGCGTGGTCGGTCGGATCATGAGTACGGGCAACATAATTGCTGCCCTCGGCGAGAATCGCGCCGTCCTTGACGATCACGGTCCCGAACGGCAGTCCACCCGCGGCGACACTGTCGCGAGCGATGTCGACGGCACGCTGTGCGAAATCCGCGGAACTCCTCGCCTCCGGCATCAGCGGACCGGCTCCGGCCGGATCGGGCATCCGACATCCTCCAGCCGTGCCGGTCCGGTTCCCTTGGCGGGGTCGGTCTTCCACGGCCAATCGTCGGAACGGAACGGCGCCAGCGGCGGCAGTATCGGTTCCCTTCCGCGCGCGGCCATTTCGCGTTCGATGGCCGCGCGCCCGCCGCCACCGAGCAGTTCGACGTCCATCAGGTAGTAGTCGCGGAAGAACACCATGCCCAGCGAGCGGTCGGCGACGATGCGGCCGAGCACGTCGAGCAACTTCTCGGGTGTGGTCTCGAATTCGGTCGTCTCGACCAGCAGCAATCGGTCGCCCATCGTCTCGGTGCCCATGAATTGGACGAGAACGCTGTAGAGGATGTTGTTCTGCCGCGCGACGTACAGCGAGTTGCTCACCGCATAGGTGCGCTCCCAGTCCTCGCCGAGGTCCGCCTTCCATTCGTCGAGGACCGACATCCAGTGGCCGACCTGAGCTCCCGAGCCGATGCCGATCGACCGGGCCGAATACGGTTCGGTGTCGCGAATGAATTTTTCGACGTCGTCGTAGGTGTAACCGCCGCGGTCGAGGCATTCGTCCATGAAGGTGAGATTGCGGTGCAGGATCTCGTGCAGCACCGCGCGGTCCTCGTCCGAGATCTCCAGTGCGCCGAGGCCGTCGAAGGCGGTGCGGTGCTGTGCCCGGTACATCTCCAGCGGCGGACGCCACAGCTGATTCGCATACGCGTTGGAGATGTACGGTGCGACGATCTCGTAGATCGCCATGGTGCTGTGGCCCACCGACTTCGCGAGCTGGTAGACGATCGGCACCGGCGGTGCGACCTCCGGTTCCCGGCCGGGCCGGTACAGGATCATCTGCCCGCCCGCGCCGGTGAACAGCGCCAGGATGATGGGCACCTGGTCGAGCATGTTCTGTTTGAATTTCTCCAGCGATGCGTCGTACAGCTGCAACATGGCGGCGTTGAGCGCCAGCACCGACTGTTCGGCGACGGTGCGGGCGCCGGCGGGCGGCTCGTCGGCGATCACCGGGCGCATGAAGGCCGGGACCGCGCTGCCGTTGGATTCGGTCATTGTCGTCACTTCTCCTTCTCGGTTGTGGGCCGGTGTCACGGCAGATGCCAGAACACGGAGGTCACCAGCCAGAACAGCACCGTCCAGAACGCCATCACGGCGGTGATGAGCACGGCGCCGCGGATCTCGATCGCCTTGCGCGGCGCCCCGGGGGCCGGCTGCAGCCAGCGTTCGAGCAACGGATTCACATAGCGCGGCATCGTCACGAACGTCATGACGAAGCTGGACAACAGATTTCCGATCAGCATGCCCAGCCACAGCGGCATTCCCGCGGGCGCCAATGCCAGCGAGAGCAGCACGACCGTCGGATACAACCCGACCCAGACCGCGATCGACGTCTTCGTTTGCGACGGTGCGTGTGCGGGACCGTCCTCGTCGAAGGCGAACCAGCTGCCGAACGAGTTGTCGATCGTGCGTAATCGGAAGTCGCTGAACCGTTTTCCCTCGTCGAGCAGTCGCTGCCGCTCGCTGGAGGTCAGCCAGCGGTCCAGGTCGGCGGCGCTGTCGTAGCGGTAGAGCATCGTCCATTCGTCCTGTACGCCCTCGATCGGCCGGAAGATCTCCGAACCGCGGAAGCCGGGAAACCCGTTCTCCGCGTGGCGGAGTCGTTCCTGCCACGCCAGGAACTCGTCGATCTGCTCGGGAACGACGCGATGGGTCACCACCGCGGTGACGAGGGTGTCGGGCGGCGCGGCCGCGCCGGTGACGATCTGCTGCGTGGGCGGGCCGTCGAGGTAGCGCCGCCCCTCGGCGAGGCTGTCCTGGCGGGTGGCGCTGTTGATCCACGCGCGCAGATTCGGAATCGAGTCGAAGCGGTAGATCAGCGACCACTGCGCCCGCGGGTGCGCGGGCGGATCGATCTCCGCGGCAATGAATCCCGGATACTGCGCCGCCATGCTGTTGAGCCCGTGCTGCCAGGCCAGGAACGCCTCCTCGCAGCCGGGACGAACCTTCTCACCGATGATGACGGTGGCGGCGTGACCGGCCGGCGTCTCGCGGGGCATCGTGGTCTCCCGGCTCAGCCGGTCGAGGTCAGCCGGGATGCCCGCAGCGCCGAGAAGATCCGGTCGGGCGTCAGCGGTAGCTCGCGGTAGCGGATGCCGGTCGCGTCGTGCACCGCGTTGGCCAGTGCGGGCGCCACGGGATTGACGCAGGATTCGGCGATGCCCTTGGCCCGCACCGGTCCCGCCGAATCGGTCGAGCCGACCGGGATCACCTCGGTGCGCGGAGCGTCGGCGTAGGTCGGGATGCGGTAGTTGCGCAGCGTCGGATTGGTGACGACGCCGTTGGTCATCAGATGGTGTTCGGTCAGGACGAAACCGACGCCCTGGACCACACCGCCTTCGATCTGCCCGCGGACCTGCTCCGGGTTGATCACCACCCCGGCGTCGATCGCCTGGACGCTGTAGAGGATCCGGATCTCGCCGGTCACGCGGTGCACCGCGATCCGGAATCCGTGTGCGTTGCAGGACAGGCTGCGCGGCGAGCCGTATGCCTTGCGCGATTCGGTCAGTCGCGCGCCCCGGCTCCGGGCGGCCACCGCGAGGTCGGCCAGCGGGACGCGGGTGTCACCGCAGCGCACGGCGTCGTCGTCCATGGCGCACGATTCCAGGGCGACACCGGTGTGGGCGGCGGCGAAACGCAGGATCCGGTCGCGCAACGCCGCCGCGGATCGCGCGACGGCGTTGCCGGCCACGAAAAGTCCCGCGCTGGCGAAGGCGCCGGTGTCGAAACCGGTTCTGTCGGTATCGGATTGGACGAGCCGGATCCGCGCCGGGGTGGTTCCCAGCTCGGCCGCCGCGATCTGAACGTGCGCGGTCGAGGTGCCCTCGCCGAATTCGACTGTGCCCACCGCGATTTCGTAGATTCCGTCGTCACCGAGGGTGGCCAGCCCGACCGAGATGTGTTCGGTCGGCGGTGCGGTTTCGTGTATCGAGGCGGCGGTGCCGACGCCGATCGACCAGTCCGCGCCCAGCGCCTGCCCGTCCGGGTGCGCGCGCAGCGCGGCGTCGACACGGTCGATACACGCGCCCAGCCCGTCCTCGGTGAAGGCGACGTCGTCGGCCTCGTCGTGTATCGACAGCAGCCCGTCGCCCGGGCGAACGATATTGCGGCGCCGCAGTTCCAGCGGATCCATACCGAGCGCGACGGCCAGTTCGTGCATCGCCGATTCCATCGCGAAGACCGGCTGGGTCATGCCGTAGCCGCGCAACCCGCCACTGGGCAGGGTGTTGGTGTAGACCACGTAGCCGTCGAACTTCTTGTTGGGGCAGCGGTAGGCGGCGACGGCCGAGCCCCCGGCGAACAGCGTCTCGCCGCCGTGGTTGCCGTACGCGCCGGTATTGGAGACGTTGCGGAAGTGAATCGCGGTCAGGGTGCCGTCGGCGCGCGCCCCCAGTTTCACGGTGATCTTCATCGGATGCCGGGTCGGGGCGCTGGTGAACTCCTCCTCACGGGTGTATTCCAGGCAGGTCGGGCGACCGGTGTCCAAGGTTGCCAGCGCGACCAGGTCTTCGCTGAGCACCTCCTGTTTGCCGCCGAAACCACCGCCGACGCGTTCGCAGAAGACCCGGATCTGGTCGGGACGCAGGTCGAACAGGTGCGCCAGTTTGCCCTTGGCGACCCACGGGGATTGCGAACTGGTCCGCACGTGCAGCCGGCCCGCGTCCATCCAGGCGATCGATCCGTGCGTCTCCAGATGCACGTGCTGCACCCGCGGTGAGAAGTACGTGCCTTCGTGGACGACGTCGGCCTCGGCGAAACCCGCTGCGGTATCGCCGATTTCGCCGTGCAGTTCGACGAGGATGTTGTGCGTCGGGTCCTGGACGAACGGATCGTCGGAGCCGTGCAGTTGCGGCGCGCCGAAGCCCATCGCCTGCTCGGGATCGAACACCGCGGGCAGCATCTCGTACTCGACGACGACCCGGCGGCAGCCTTCTTCCGCCGCGGCGATCGAATCGGCGAGGACCGCGACGACCCGCTGGCCGACGAAACGCACGACGTTGTCCAGGATGTAGGTGTCGTCGGGGTCGACGAGGTGGTCGGTGTGGACGGCGGTGGTGAACAGCTTGCGCGGCACGTCTTCCCAGGTGTAGACGCGTTGTACGCCCGGCACGGCCAGCGCCGCGGACTTGTCGACGGAGACGATGCGCGCGTGCGCGTGGGGGGAGTGCAGCACTTTCAGATGGAGCATGCCCTCCGGTGCGGTATCCATCGTGTACTCGGCGCGGCCGGTCACCACGCCGGTGGCGGCCGGTGCGGCGACGCTGGTGCCGATCACCGCGCCCGGTTCCGCCACCTCGATCGCGCAGACGCCGTTGATCGCGTCCTCGACGGCCCGATAGCCGGTGCAGCGGCAGAGGTTTCCCTTCAGCGCGTGTGGCAGGTCCTGCTTCTGTTCGTCGGTCAGGGCCGCCGCGGTCATGATCATGCCGGCGGTGCAGAAGCCGCACTGGAATCCGGGGGCGTCGCGGAACTGCCGCTGCATCGGATGCGGATTCTCGGGCGTTCCGAGCCCCTCGATCGTCGTCACCTCGTGTCCGTCCGCGCGGAATGCCGGTGTGATGCAACTGTGCACGGGACGCCCGTCCAGCCAGACGGTGCAGGCGCCGCAATCGCCGGCGTCGCAGCCCTTCTTGACCCCGAACCAGCCCAAATGCCGCAGGAAGGTCCGCAGGCACTGTCCGGGTCGCGGCTGCTGGGAGAACGTCTTGCCGTTGACGACGAAGCTCATCTCGCGCCTCCGAGTTCGGCCCGGAGTTCCTCGGCGTAGTGCCGGGCGAGGTGTCTGCGGTGCTCCGGTGTGCCGTTGGGGTCGGCGAACCATACGTCCGCCGGGATCGCGTCGATACGGTCCCGCACGGTGTCGGCGCTGGGTGCCGAATCGAAACGCAGGACAATCGGATATGCGGTTGCCGCTGTGATGCTGAGGGCCAGGTCGTCGGTGCCCGGCGATCGGGTGGCGACCATGAATATCGTGGACCGGCCCAGCTTGGTCAGCGTGAATCGCCGGTGCGCGTACGTCTTCCGTAACGCGTCGGCAGGGATATGAATGCTGCGCAGTATTTCGCCCGGCCCCAGCGCATTCAGGTGATTGCCGCCCACGAAATTCTCGGCCGCGACCGTTCGCTCCGTCCCGTCCGTCGCCCACAAACGATAGGTCGCCTCGAGTGCCACGCTCATGGTGATCATCGGACCGGCCGGCAGCGACATGCAGATGTTGCCGCCCACGGTGGCGGCGTTCCATACCTTGAATGACGCCAGGAACGCATCGCAGCTGGTACGCAGCAGATTGCCGGCGGACCAGTCCTCCGGCGGAGCGAACTCGTGCAACTCCCTGATCGTGCACGTCGCACCGATTTCCAGGCCCTCGTCGGTGGGCAGCAGCGCGGGCCAGCCGAGCGCGGTGAGATCGACGAGCCGGCGCAGTGTGGGCTGCGGTTCGGAGAACAACCACGTCCCCCCGGCCAGCCACGCATCTCCGGCGTGCCAGTCGGAACCCGGTCGGGCCGAGGGCCGGCGAATGACGTCCTCGACGGTGTTCAGATCCATACGAGCCTCCAAGACCCGCGACCGGCTCTGCTGGACATATCGACTCTAGAGTTTTACTCCGAGGCCGGGGGCGTTTCGAAATATTTCGTATTTGCCGATAAATTGCTTGAGATTTTCTCGCATATCCGATCAGTGGTCTGTCGCGACGGATCGCCGAAACTCGCGTCGCGATTGCGCCCGTCAGTCGAGCGACGACCTTCGCGCCGCGATCCCTCGCCGGTGGCGAGACGATGGCAGCGCGGCTGTGTCGAGGACCTCCACCGCAGGCTCCGGGCTCATCCGAAAGTGGTTGGGCTCGGCCGGTTCCGGCGGAGGCGCGGAGTCGCGCGTTCGAAGTGTCTTGCCGAGACGGTTGTTTGACGACCCGAAAGCGGGTTATTTCCGAACTACAACAGTCCATCGATGTTGAGAATCGGTAGTAGCCATGATTGTATTCATCGGATTGATCATTCTGTTCGCCGCAGTGGTGGTCGGAATCGCCGCAGCACTGGCCAATTCTGGCGACACGCACGTGCTGGCGACCGAATTCACCGTCTTCGGAGCCCATTTCACTCCCACTCAGAACGAGCTGTTCGCCGCCGGCGCGGCCCTCGGTGCGGTCGGCATGCTCGGCTTGGGCATCGCCCTCACCGGGGCCTTCTCCTCGGCGCGCCGCCATGCGGAGATCCGACGCGAACTGCGGCACTCGCGCCGCGAAATGACCGCCACCCGTAGGGATCTCGCGAACACGCCGCCGGCCCAGCCGGCCGTCGCGAAGACAGCGCCCGCGCAGCCGGCGGCCGCCCCGAAGCCGCGCCTGCGCAATCCCTTCACCCGGCGCGGCACCGGAGTGTCGGGCACCGCGCAACCGCAACCCTGACGCCGACTCGCCTCGGCGGTCACGAACGACGGAACCGGCCTGGGATACGCTGCGCACCAGCGTATCCCAGGCCTTCGTGTGCTTCCGGCGACTCGCAACTCCGCTACGGACGCTTCGAAGAGACGAGTGTGATCGTCTTCGACATCGCCCGCCGCGCTACGAACGCTGTACGAACCTGAGATAGAACGCGGCGAACACCAGCACGATGCCCACATTCACCAGCAGTCGTTCCCGGAAATAGTGCCGGAAGAACAGAACGTCCACGCTCACCACGACGGCCACCAGCGCGAACACGTAGACAACGACGGCTGCGTGCCTTCCCATGGTCTCTTTCTACGCTTGGTCGCCACGGCAGGAGGAAATTTCCGGGGGAGGCCTCCTTGCGAATCGGTCCGCGTTTGCTCCGCGTCCGTGTTTCTGCGCCGGGCGGTGGCCGGGGCGGCGCGAGTCGCTCGGGCAGTTGGCGGCTGACAGCCGCCGGCCGGACTGACAGCTAATCAGCGGCATGGGTAGCCGCGTTCCACCCTGGGCTGTGTGGAGGTGTCGTGTGTCGCGCGCCACCGGCGGGCTGCCCAAAATTTGCCAAATCGCGTCGGTGAGTGCGCGCGCAGCTCGTACTCGAGGTTTCGAAACCGGAAATCGTCATTCGATCGACGCACATGAATTCGCCGTTTCTTCACTGTCCGGTCCCGGTTGGAGCTTAAACTACCTCAGCCGCAACGTGCACCACCATGCGAGAGGGTCGGGACAAACTCGAAGATATACACCCGGGAGGTGTGAAATGCCGGAGACTGGTCATCGGCGCATGTCACGTCCACTGTTGATTGCGAGCATGTTGCCGCTTGCGGTCTTCTTAGGCACGGGAGTGGCCACAGCGTCTCCCGGCGATCTCGTTCTCACTCCGGCCGATGCTGCGCAGGCGCCCGTTGTGCCGCCGCTGGCAGTGGACTGGCAAACGGTGGCGCACGACGTGCAGGGGTTACTGCCCATCCCGCTGCCATTGCCGTCTGCCGAGGCGCCTGTCGTTCAGGACAATTCGGCTGTCGCCCCGCAGAACGCACCCGTCGACGACGGTTCGGCCCCGGTTGTGACGGCGGACGCCCGGTCTGTCGCTGAGACGGCCGCCGCCACCGCGGCCGCGGTACCCGTCGATCCAGTGGCCGCCATACCGGCCCCGGTCGCGGACGCGCTGCCCGTCGAGGATCAGCATCCGATCGAGACCTTCTGCGAACAGGTTCCGGCCGATCCCGATCGCTGCGCCGCGACGGTGGTCGACGCGGGCGTCGGCGCGGCCATCGGCGCCGGCATCGGTGCGGCGGTATCCGCGCCGCTCGCGATCCCGGCCGCGGCACTCGGTGCGGCCGCCGGATTCGTCGTCGGTCTCCCGTTCCTGCCGACCGGCGTGGTGGTCGGCCCGCTGGTGGGCGCTGCCGTCGGCGCCGCGATCGTCGCCGGTCCCGCCGCCGCGCTCGGCGGGGCGCTCGGCGGGGCCGTCGGCGCGATCGTCGGGCTCACCGCGCCCCTCCCGCCGAACCCCGCCCCGACCGACGCGCCCGTCCCAGCCGACGCGCTCGTCCCCGCGGCGTAACGCACTGTCATCGCTCCGATCTCATCCCCCGTGGTCCTGCCGACCACGGGGGATGAGGTATGTAGTCGGTCGAAAGGCCGCCCGTCGTGCCGGAGGTCGCCGACGGCGTTCAGCGTTTCCAACTCCACGGTGCCGACGACGCGCGGAATTGCCCTGTGGTGCAGAGCTTCTCGACGGCTGCCCACCACACCGCGCATTCCGGCCCGAACGGTGTCCCGGAAAGGACTCCAGCATGCGAGCGATCACCGTGCGCGACCGTGATTCCGGTATCGCCGGGCTCACATTGACCGACATACCCTACCCGCACGCCGCGGAGAACGATGTCGTGGTGCGGGTGCACGCCGCCGGCTTCACGCCCGGCGAACTCGAGTGGCCGGCGACCTGGTCCGACCGCGCCGGTCGCGATCGGACACCCACCATCCCCGGGCACGAGTTGGCCGGGGTCGTGGTCGAACTCGGCTACGGAACCACCGGTCTCACCGTCGGCCAGCGGGTTTTCGGGCCGACCGACTGGGCGCGCGACGGATCGCTGGCCGAATACACCGCGGTGGAGGCTCGCAACCTCGCCCCGCTCGCGGCCGATATCGACTACACCGTGGCCGCGGCGCTGCCCATTTCGGGCCTGACCGCATGGCAGGGTTTGTTCGACCACGCGCACCTGACGTGCGGCCGGACGGTCCTGATTCACGGCGCCGCGGGCGGTGTCGGCTCGATCGCCGTGCAGCTCGCGCGCGAGGTGGGCGCACACGTGATCGGCACCGGCCGAGCCGGCGACCGTGACATCGTGCTCGGACTCGGCGCACAGGCCTTCCTCGACCTGGACGGCGACGACCTGCGGGACGCCGGTGCGGTGGACGTGGTATTCGACGTCATCGGCGGCCGAATCCTCGAGCGATCGACCGAATTGGTCCGTCCCGGTGGCACTCTCGTCACCATCGCCATGCCGCCCACCACGCAGCCCAGGGACGGGCGGGCCGTCTTCTTCGTCGTCGAACCCGACCGTGCGCGCCTGGCCGACCTCGCCGAGCGGGTCAGGAAGGGGCGGCTCGAGCCCATCGTCGGCTCCGTGCGACCGCTCACCGAGACCGCGTCCGCGTTCGCCCGCCGCCACCGCACGCCCGGCAGAACGATCATTCGGGTCGCCGACGAATAGCGCTGATGTGCCGAGGAGCGCATTGACGTATTGACTGGCTGGTCATTAGTATTGACTACATGGTCAATAAGACGTCCGCCGCACCGGTCGAGCCCGATCGTCTCGGCATGCTGGTGTGGGCCTATCTCGTGACTGCGGTCGCGACCGTTGTCGCCCTGGCGATTCTGACGGTGACGGCCCCGCACGAGGCACCGCGCGAGGCGTGGGGGCACGCGGTGATCGTGGCGGCGTTCGCGGTGCTGCTGCCCTTGCGGTTCCGGTCGGCACGTCGTGGCAGCGTCACGGCGCTGCGTGCCGTCGGCGTAATCGCGGCCGCGCTGTTCCTGGTGAACGTCATCGAGGCGTTGCTACCGCATTTCGTCCCCGGGTGGATGCGTTTGGAGATGCTCGGCATCGCCGTGCTGATGGCGCTGATCATCCTCCTGGTCGTTCGCGAGCGGATATGACGGCCGCGAATCAGCGCGCTCGGCAGCGGCTCAGCGCCGAGGCCCGCCGCCTCCAATTGGAGACCGCCGCGATCGAGATCGTCGGACGGGACGGGCTGGCCGCGGCCACCGCCGATGCGATCGCACGCGCCGCCGGGGTGTCGAAAGGCTTGCTCTGGCACTACTTCACCGACTTCGACGACCTGATGGCACACGCTGCCCGGCGCGCGTTCACCTCGCTCGAAGCGGACGTAGCGGCCGATATCGACCTCGACGCCGATGTCGACGATCTGCTGCGAGCGGCGATTCGGCGCGCGGCGCAACTGCCCGCGACGCATGGCGCCGAGCTGCGAACGATCCGCCAGATCGTGCTCAATCTCGGCGCGTTCGGCGGCGGTGCCGCGCTTCGCGGCCGCGAGTACAGCGCCCTGTATGCCCGGCAGGCCACACTCCTGCGGCGCGGTCAGGAACAGGGGCGGCTGCGCGCTGATCTCGATCCGCACCTGCTGGCGGTGACCTACCAGGGGATGGTCGACAGCATGCTCGAATACCTCGACACGAACCCGGACATCGACCCCCTCACCTACGCCGACCACGTCGCCGACGTACTCCTGGCCGGGATCACCCCGACGCGGAAACGATGAACCGGGCACGCTCCTCGTCGGATCACGAGACGGCGGCAACTCGGCCGCGCCGTCGAAACCCTCTCGGCGCATCGGCTTGGCCCGCGACCGCACGACGATACGATTGCTGCGCTGAACTACGAAGCCGCCACGGCGCTTACGCTCCACCGGCCGAGGCAGGCGCAACGCCTGGACACCTGTGGCCCCGGTGATCCGGGCCTCCGAGTTCGAACCCAACGGGTAGGAGCATTCATGAAAGTCTCCGTCATCGGCACCGGACTGATCGGCTCCCAGGTCATCGAGCGTCTCACCGCTGCGGGAAACGAGGCGACCGGACATTCCCGCTCGACCGGCCTCGACCTGCTCACCGGGCAAGGCCTCGACGGCGCGCTGCACGGCGCCGAGGTCGTCGTGAACGTGACCAACTCGCCGACCTTCGACGACGCGTCCCTCGACTTCTTCCGTACCACGGTGACCAACCTGCTGGCCGCCGCGCAGGCCGCCGGTGTCGGGCACCTGGTGACGCTGTCCATCGTCGGCGTCGACCGGGTGCCCGCCCTTGCCTACTACCGGGCGAAGACCCTGCAGGAGAACCTGGTCGAGGCGGGACCGATCCCGTACTCGATCGTGCGCGCCACCCAGTTCATGGAGTTCATCGCGCCGACGATGGATTCGACCACCGACGGCGACGCCGTCCACCTGCCCGCCACCCCGATCCAGCCCATCAGCTCCGCGGAGGTCGCCGCCGAGGTCGCGGCGGTGGCCACCGGCTCACCGCTTCAGGGCATTCGCAACATCGCCGGCCCCGACGTCTTCGCTCTCGACGAACTCGGCCGTCTCACGCTGGAAGCCACCGGCGACCGCCGCCACGTCGTCACCGACAACACCGCGGGCCTGTTCGCCGCGGTCGAAGGCGACGAACTGACAGCGCCGCCCGACGCCCAGCTGGCCGCCACGCACTACCGCGACTGGCTGCGCTCGCACTGACCGAATGTGCCTGCCGGGCGGAGATGATCAGCGCTCGTGGGTGATCCGGTGGCAGGCGAGCACCTCCGGCTCCGAAAGCGGTTCGGGCACAGGCGGTTCGAGCTGACCTGCGCGACCGCTGCCGCCGGATGGATCGGTCATCTGTCCCTCTCGCGTTCCCGGCCACTCCCGCGGTGATCGAGCTGAGCGAGGTGCTCGTTGGTGTCCGGAGCCGTCGGCGATGCCTCTCTCGAAAGACGCCGAGCGCCTCGGGTTCCGGCGTCATGGTTGCTCATCTGCGGCATCCGCCCGCGCGGTGGTTGCGGGCCAACCCATCGTTCGCGCTCCGCGCCGGCTATGCGACCCAGAAGTCGATCTCGCGGATCTGAGGGCTGTCGGGCTTCAGGTACCAGCTCTGCCAGGAGTCGCTGTCGACCAGGCCCTGCCATCGCAGATTCGGTGGTTGCAGGTGCCGGCGGAAGCGCCACCGGTACTGGTTGTAGACGGACATGATGTTCGTCGCGTACGCGTCCGCCAAGCCCGGCGTATCGCGAATGAGGAGCAGGTTCTCGTCATTGGTCCCACTGGCTTTCGGGCCCAGGTTGTGCGACCCGGTGAGCACGACGGGGTTCGCCCCGAAGGGGTCGATCACGATGACCTTGCTGTGCACCATCGCGAATGCTCGGTCCAGCTTCTTCAATTCTTCGCGGAAGAACATGGTCGGCGCGTCGATGGCCGCGGGGAGGACGACGTCGAAGTCGGCCTTCTCGGTGTTGTCCTGATCGAACAGGTGCACCGGATTGGCCGTAGTGCTCGGGTCCTGATTGAGGACGCCGCGAATGTAGAGACGTCGGTCGTCGGGTCGTCCCGCGCGAGCCGTGTCCAGAATCGTGTTGAGCAGGGTGTCCTTCGGTCCCGGATTGAACATCAGGAAGAGGATGCCGGTCTCCGCGCCCGTGATGAGCGTGCGTGCGTCGTCGAGGTCGACCTGTCCGACGGTCGGGGTGAACCACAGTCGCACCCGGGCCGGATCCACGGTCTCGTCCCGGGGTGTGCTGTTGTCGGTGCGCAGGCTCGCCGGTGTGGCGTCGCCCGCCTGCTCGAGCAGGTCCCACTGGTGCCGATATTGTTCGGCCAGGGCCGGGTCCTCGATCAGGAGCGAGTTGTTGGCCTGAGTGCACAACCCGGTCATGGTCCAATTCTGGCTGCCGGTCCACACCCATCGCGGTGTGGATTCCTGGTCGCAGACGACCAGGAACTTGTTGTGTCCCAGAGCGCGCGGCGAACACATGCGATCGTGCAGGTCGATCTGCCCACGCAGTGTGCCGCGCGCCTCGGCGTTCTGATCGTCCCCCTTCTTCTTCACGCTTCCGTTCGCCAGTACGACGTGCGCGTGCTCGCCCAGCTCGGCCAGGGCGGCTTCCAGCTGAGGATCGTCGAGTTCGTACAACGCCGCGTATACCTCGGATCCGTCCCCGGCGGCCTTGTCGAGCAGCGTGAACAACCGCGTGCCCAATGGTCCGGCGAGGTAGTTCCGGAGTGGATCGCCGGTGGTCTCGAGCACGGTTTCCAGCTTCGCGTTCTGCAGTTCGTGGCCGGTGACCCCCAATCGGCGTGAGACCCATTGTGCGGCAACGATTCCGCGGTTGAATACCGCCTCGATATCGGGCGATGCCATATGCGTCAGGGTGATCTCGTCGGTCCAGTCGCTCGCCGCGTCCGGGTCGGGGCGCAGGTTGGCTTTGTCGTCCCCGACCATCGGCAGGACCCGATAGGCGACCTTGTCGCCGGGATCGGCCATGTAGTCGGTCCATTGATATTTCTGAATCGGCCAGTTCGTGGACGCGCGACGTTCCCCGGCGGTGGCCTGATCGTCGGTGAAGCCGACCCAAGTGCTGACGACTTCTTCGATGCCGTTGCGTCGCCGCATGAGCGCGAAACCGCGGCACCCCGGAATGAACCCGTCGGGTTTCCATGCGACCAGTGCGTCGTCGCCGTTGTGATGAATTCGTACCAACATGTCCTTTCGCCCTTCAGAAAAGGATTACCAGGGCGAGCGGATAAACGTAGTTCACTCCGGGAGAACGGCCCGCTGGCGTAGTCGAAACCCGCCGTTGTCATGCGGACGGTAATCCCGGAAACCGGATCACCCGGTGATCCAAAAGATATGGTGCCCTTGAATTTTAGTGGCTGCCACACCGCGTGGGGAGAGCCATTTCTACTCGAATCCGGCTGATATCTCCGGTTGAATCCGGGTAGCGTGCTACCCGAGATTTCGACAGTTTCGACTGCCATGGTGGGAATGGTGTGCGGTGCCGGGCGCGCCGTGCCGAGCGATACTGTTTCGGCGCGATTCAGGGTCGATGATTCACATCCGGCGTCGCCGGTTCACCCTTCATCGGGGCGAAGGTAGTTCGAGTACGCGGTTGTCGTAGGGGTTGGTGACGTACAGGTTGTGCGCATCGTCGACGGCGATGCCCTGCGGACGGTTCAGTCCGGTCATGTGCACCGCCTCGGGGGTGGCCGACCCGGCGTGAAGTTTCATCACTCGGCCGTTCCAGTCGCAGACATAAAGGGTGTCTTCGGAATCGACGGCAATCCCTGTCGGTTTGTCGAGGCCGTCGAAGGGCAGTGTCGTTGGAACGGTCGAGCCGGTGGTCAGCTTCAATACGCGATTGCGGCCGGCTTCGTTGGCGTACACCGTCCCCGTAGAGTCGATCGCGACACCGGTGACATGGTCGAGTGTCGGGAACGGAAGGGGAGTCGCGGTCGTCGATCCGGCCGGCAGTTTCCAGACCGTACCGGTGCCGTTGTCGGAAACGTACACGTCGCCCGATTCGCTGACGTCCAGGCCGATAGGCTCCACCAGTTCGGGGAAGGGCAACGTCGCGGGGACGATCGATCGGGAACTCAACGCGAGAACATGATGGTTGTCGCTGTCGGCGACGTAGAGGTTGTTCGCTCGGTCGACCGCCAGTGTGAAGGCCAGTCCGAAATCGGTGAGAGGGAGCATCGACGGTGTGGGCGCACCCTTCTCCCATCGCCACAACCGGCCGCGGGTGGTGCTGTCGACGTGGTTGGTGCTCGTCGCGAACCTCGTGCCCGCCACGTAGAGGGTTCCGGCGTGGTCGATCGCGACACCGAGGGGTAAGGAAACGTCGTCGAAGGGGAGTGCGGCCGCATTGCTCCGCGCGAGCCGCTCCCGGTGTTCGTACGCCTGGTGCACGAGCGCGGCGACGGACGAAAGGACCAGCGCCGCGGCGGCGACGAGGACGAGCGCGGCGTGCGCGCGACTGTGTCGGAACGGCCGTCGCGCGCCTGCGGCGAGCCGGTCCTGCAACAGGGCATGCCGGAACTGGTAGACGCTGCCGACTTGCCGGAGCACCCCGCGGCGATGGGCGGTGCGATAGAATTCCATGTCCCGCAACGGCATTCGCCCGGCCAGCCATAACCAGACGGATGCGATCGTGTGCCGGCCGGAGGCCGTGAGGAAATACGAGATCACGAAGAACGCGACGGCGAAGACGCCGATGTCCTGGGCGCCGAGCGCGGCGGCCGAGCTGATCGCGGCGTGGAGCCAGGTTGCCGCGCCGGCGGCGACCGCATAGGCGAGGCTGTAGATGACGGCCGCTCGTCGATCCAGGCGTAGCGATGCCAGGGGTCCCATCGGCCGGTCCAAGGTGACCGGCCGATCCAGCGCGACGGCGAGTATTCCGACGGCGAGGCCGAACGGCGGACCGACGAGCACACAGTCTCGTGCCTTCTGTCCGGCGTCGGGAAGGTCTGCCGCGAACCAGAGCGCCGCCGCTCCCACTGTCGCGGCGATCGCGGAGACGATGAGCAAACGCAACAGCCTGCCTCGTAGCCGTAGTTGCAGGCTCATCGGCCGGGTTTCCCATGGCAGGAATGCGAGGATGACCGCAGGGGCGATGCCGAGCCGGACACCGGCCTTCGCGGCGCGCAGTGCCGGTTCCCATACTGCCTTCCCACCACCGAGCATGTCTCTCACGATCGGTAGCATGAACGCGCCGGCGAGTACCCCGGCCACGGTGACCGTGACCGCTGCCAGAATCCGCGGCTGGCCCGTCGTCGTCCGTTCGGCGCCGGCGGCGAAAACCGGCCGCAGAATGCGACGGCCGAGCTGCACGCCGAGTGCCGAGCAGAGCCCGGCGATCGGTCCCACCGTCAACCACTCGCGCGGCACGTCGAGAACTCCGTCCCGCACCGACTCGTGCCGTACCGCAACACTTTCAGCCGACGCGCCGATTGCGTGGATCAGCCCGAAAACGATCCCGACGACGGCCGCTGTGCCGGCGATCGGCCCGATTCTCGCCCGGAAGCGCCCGGCAGTCGTATCGGCGATTCGAGGTGATTCTCGGAGGACAGCGGTGGGCGACCGTGCCGGAGGTACGCGCAGGAAACCGACGACGAGGGCGATGAGCAAGAAGGTCTCCGCGACGTATTGCGCGGCGCCGAGTGCACTGGCGGCTATCTCGGACCGATAGCTCGTGTCGATCCATGCGCGGTAGGTCAGCCCGCCGACGGCGAGCGCGGCGATCGAACCGAATGCCATCACCGTGGTGAAGCGCCCAGCCTGGCGGCGGAATGTCGGTCTCTCGCGGTCCAGGTCTGCCAAGGTGAAGAAGCCGATGACGACCGCGGCGAGCGATCCCAGCCGAACAGACCACTCGACACTCTCCCCCCATCTGGTCGATGTGAAGCTGTCGGTCGGCCATGCCGCTGCGAGCGTCACTGCCACCACGAGCATCCCGACCGCGACTCCCGACACCACCGCGAACAATGGCGAGGGAATGGCGAGATGGCGCTTCCACCAGGCCAATTCACGATCGCCACAGCGGTCGAGGTCACCGGCGAGGAGCCGAAGTCGGCGTTCGGCGTCGACCACCGCGTCGCCGTTGCGACCCGCGGGCGAGCTTTCGCCCGCATAGCCGGCGGGGATCGCCTGGTCGAGGAGGTGCGTCTCGACGGCCTCCCGGGTATCGAAGGCGGTGGCGTCGAGCAGCTCACCGGGGTCGGCGCGTCCGTCACTGTAGGCGGACCGCGCCAGCGAGGTCATCAACGGAGTCGTCAATACCGAGGCCAGGCGATCCCGCGGATGCTCGTGGAGATGGGCGAGGACGGGATCCCACTTGTTCCGTCCCCGCCGCGGCGCCGACGTGACTCGCAGATAGGACGCGACCTCCTCGAGCCCGAGCGGGGTCAATTCGATCACCGCGGCGGCCGTCACGACGTCGCCGGCAGCGTCGACCGCGGCCTCGTACTCCGCCGAGCGGCTGGTCAGCAGGAGCGGGTCACCGACGGTGAGGGTGCGATTCAACGCGGTGATCACCTCGGCACGCAGCTCTTCGGGGACTTCGTCGAGGCCGTCCAGAACCGGCCAGATCCGGCCCCGGATGATCAGATCGTGCGCCAGCGTCGATCCCGAGGCGCCGCGTCCGCCGAGCAGTGGATAGTCCACGCACAACCGCGCTTCCATCCACGTCGCCAGGCTCGCCTCGCCCGGATTCCACGACGCGACCGGCATCAATACCGGGACGGGATCGCCGGGGCTCCGGCGTCGCACCGCGGTCAGGGTGAACTGCATCGCGAGCACCGATTTTCCCGATCCGGGCTCGCCGAGCACCACCAGCCGCCGTGAGGGGATCCGCTCGAAGACCTCGACGATCTCGCGGAGCCGTCCTCCCAGTTCGATCGGGGTGTCGCAGCCCTCGACGCCGCGGATCACCTCCCAGTAATCCATCACCCCGTCTCGTCGACAGTTCTCCCAGTGCAGTTGCAGCGGCCGCGGGTCGGGCAGCCGGCGCAATCTCTCCTCCGCCTGCCACTGCTCACGCACCGCGCCGGCCAGCGCCTCCAAGGCGGCATCGGGATCGACGGTGGTCCGCTGTCCCGGCCATCGTGCCGCCACCGCGGTCAGCACGCCGATGACCGCGGTGATCAGGCCGGCGACCTTTCCGATGGTTTCCCATCCGGATGCGAGCCAGACCCACAGCAGCAGTCCGGTAACTCCGATCAGGGCGATTCCGACAGGCAGCCGGCGCGCCCACGTGGTACCCACGACACCATTCCCTCGTTCGGAAAGGCCACCGGTACGTCCGAGCCGGCGGCTCGCCTCGGTGTGAAGCAACGTGCTCAGCGTGGCTCGCCCGCGTGTGTTCCACACGAGTAGTCCGCTACCTCAATCGCGCGGGCGGCTCTCAGACCGCGATCCGGTGTTCCGATGAGTAGGAGACTCAGGTCACAAATGCGGGCCGAGCCGCCAAGCTGGGCCGTATGTCCAACACAGTGATCGGCAGTATCGACAGCATCGCCGAGGAGATTCGCAACGGGGCCGACGAGGGTGATTCGCTGGGCCGGCTGCCCGACGACATGGCCAAAGGGCTGAAGGACGCCGGCGTCATCCGGATGCTGCAGCGCAAGAAGTACAACGGCTACGAGTCGCATCCGCGCGAGTTCGCCGAGACGGTGATGAAGACCGCGAGCCTCTACGGATCCGCGGGCTGGGTGGCCGGGATCGTCGGCGTGCACCCGTGGCAGCTCGCCTTCGCCGATCCGAAGGTGCAGGAGGAGGTTCTCGGCGAGGACACCGACACCTGGATGGCCTCGCCGTACATGCCGGGCGGCGTCGCGGTGCCGGCCGACGGCGGATACGTCATGAGCGGGCGCTGGCAGTTCTCCTCCGGCACCGACCACTGTGACTGGATTTTCCTGGGCGCCTTGGTGGGCAATGCGGACGGCACACCGGTCATGCCGCCGCAGCCGTTGCATGTGATCCTGCCCCGCTCGGACTACGAGATCGTGGCGGACTCGTGGGATGTGGTCGGGCTGCGCGGCACCGGCAGCAAGGACATCGTGGTGAAGAACGCGTTCATCCCCGAGTACCGGGTGATGGATCAGGGCAAGGTCATCGACGGGAGCGCGGCCGCGGAATACGGCGTCACGGAAACGCTGTACAAGATGCCGTGGTCGACGATGTTCCCGCTGGGCATCACCTCGGCGACGATCGGCATCTGTGAGGGCGTGCTGGCCGCCGGCATCGACTATCAGCGAAATCGGGTGGGGGCCACCGGAACTCTGGTCAAGGACGACCCCTACGTCCTGCACGCACTCGGCGAATCGGCCTCTGAGATCGATGCCGCCCGGCAGCAGTTGCTGGCCAATGTCGACCGCATCTGGGACCTGGTCGACGCGGGCAAGGAGATCGATTTCGAAATGCGCGCCCGAGTGCGCCGGGATCAGATCCGGTCGGCGTGGCGGGCGGTCCGCGCCGCCGACGACATCTTCGACCGCGCCGGCGGCAACGCGCTGCGCATGGACAATGCGCTGCAACGATTCTGGCGCGATGCCCACGCCGGGCTGCACCACGCCATTCACGTCTCCAGCACGACCTATCACGCCGCGGCCATGGCTTCGCTGGGTGTGGAAGTGCCGCAGGGTCCTCTGCGCGTGATGATCTGACCGAGCCCGAACAGAACGCGAGTTACTTCATGACCGAAAGCGGTTGTCCATGACTGAAATCAAGGGGCTCGGCTATGTCCGGGTGCTCGCCACCGATATGGATCGCTGGCGCGAATTGGGCTTCGATGTGCTGGGATTCGCACCGGGATTCGGAGACGAGACGGATGCGCTGCATTTCCGTATGGACGAGCGGCCTTCGCGGATCACCGTCGAACGCGCCGATGTCGACCGGGTGAGCGCGGTCGGCTGGGAATTGCGCGACGGACCGGCGCTGCGCCGGCCGGAAGCGACATTGCGCGCCGCCGGATACGAATTCACGCCCATGTCACAGGAATTGGCCGACCGCCGCAAGGTCGAAGCCGGTATCTGCATGACCGATCCGGGTGGCACACCGCTGGAGTTCTTCCACGGACCGGTCCTCGAACACAGTCCGGTCGTCACCAAGTACGCGCAGCGATTCGTCACCGGCGCACAGGGACTCGGGCACGTGGTGATGCCGACCGCCAACTTCGAGGAGTCCTACGCCTTCTACACCGAAACGCTGGGCTTCCTGTCCCGCGGCGCATTCCGGATGCCCTCGCCTCCGGGGACCGGGCCGTTGCGCATCAGGTTCCTCGGCGTGAATCAGCGCCACCACAGCCTGGCGATCATGCCCACGCTGGAAGGACGCGACCCCGGGCTGATCCACGTGATGGTCGAGGTCGACTCGCTCGATGCCGTCGGGCGTGCCCTCGATCGGGTGATGGCACGGGATTTCCCGGTGTCCTCGACGCTCGGCCGCCACACCAACGACAAGATGATCTCCTTCTACGTCGGGGTGCCCGGTGGCTGGGATATCGAATACGGGACCGCGGGCGAACTGGTCGACGAGTCCTACTACACCGCCGAGGAGATCACCGCCGACAGCTACTGGGGCCATGAATGGTTGTGGGCCAAGCAGATGAAGCAAGCATGAAAGGCCGATCGGCGATGAACTCCAGCGAAAACCACACAGCCGAGCACGAAGTCGATCTGCTGGTCGTGGGATCGGGCACCGGTCTGGCCGCCGCGCTCACCGCCGCCGAGGCGGGATTGTCGGTATTGGTCGTGGAGAAGTCGGAATATGTCGGCGGTTCCACGGCCAGATCCGGCGGAGCGTTCTGGGTACCGGGCAATTTCCTGCTGCGCGAACAGCAACCGGCCGACGATGCCCGCGCCGCAGCGACGTATGTCGAAGCGGTAGTGGGTGAATCGGCACCACCTGAACGCGGCGCAGCCTTTCTCGAACACGGGCCCGCCGCCGTCGAGATGCTCGCGCGAACCACTCCGATGACATTCATGTGGGCCGACGGCTACTCCGACTATCACCCCGAACTGCCGGGCGGATCGGCGGCGGGACGCACCTGCGAGTGCAAGCCGTTCGACGCGTCCCAGCTCGGTGCGCACCGGTCGCGGCTGCGTCCCGGGGTGATGGAGGCATCCGGGCTGCCGATGCCGGTGACCGGCGCGGATTACAAGTGGCTCAACCTGATCGCGCGCACCCCGCGCAAGGCGCTGTGGCGCGGCATGAAGGCCATGGCGATCGGCGTGGGCGGACTCGCCCTCAAACGTGAGTACATCGCCGGTGGGCAGGCGCTCGCGGCGGGCCTGTTCGCGGGTGCGATTCGCGCCGGGATTCCGATCTGGACCGACACCTCGCTGGTGCGACTGCTGGTGGGGGAGGACGGCGCGGTCACCGGAGCAGTCGTCGACCGTGACGGCGTCCGCACCGAGGTCACCGCCCGGCGCGGAGTGGTGCTGGCCGCCGGTGGGTTCGACCACGACACCGAGATGCGGCGAAAGTACCAGTCGGACCGGCTGGTCGAGCATGCGAGCCTGGGCTGCGACACCAATACCGGCGACGCCATCACTGTGGCGCAGGAGGCCGGCGCGGCGATCGGACTGATGGATCAGGCGTGGTGGTTTCCGGCCGTGGCCGCGCTGCCCGGCGGGCAGCCGGCGGTGCTGCTGGCCGAGCGTGCGCTGCCCGGATCGTTCATCGTCGACCAGAGCGGGCGGCGCTTCGTCAACGAGGCAACCGACTACATGTCCTTCGGTCAGCGGGTACTCGAGCGCGAGCGCGCGGGTGATCCGGTGGAGGAGATGTGGCTCGTCTTCGATCAGCGCTACCGCAACAGCTACATCTTCGCCGCGGGCCTGTTCCCGCGTCAGCCGTTGCCTCAGCCCTGGTACGACAACGGCATCGCGGCGACAGCCACCGATCCGGCAAGCCTGGCACGGGCGATGGGTGTCCCCGCGGACGCGTTCGCCGCGACCTTCGACACCTTCAACGCCTCCGCGGAACTGGGTGTCGATCACGAATTCGCCCGGGGCGCAAGCGCCTACGACCGCTACTACGGCGACCCCACCATAGGTCCGAATCCCAATCTGCGGCCGCTGGGCAGGAAGGGAACCTTGTACGCGGTGAAGCTGGTGCTGTCCGACCTCGGAACGTGCGGCGGTGTGCGCGCGGACGGTTCGGCCCGCGTGCTGCGTGAGGACGGCAGCGTCATCGAGGGCCTGTACGCCATCGGCAATACGGCGGCCAATGCCTTCGGCAACACCTATCCGGGCGCGGGCGCCACCATCGGCCAGGGATTGGTCTTCGGCTACATCGCCGCGAAAACCGCTGCGGGACATCTCTCTTTTCAAGGACGGTAGATATGACGACGACGCAGGACGAGGTTCGCCAGATCGAGGCCGGGACGGTGCCGACGCGATTCGCGCGCGGCTGGCATTGTCTGGGGCTGATCCGGGACTTCGCCGACGGCCGGCCGCATTCGGTGCAGGCCTTCGGCACCAAACTGGTGGTGTTCCGCGGTGAGGACGGCCGGGTCAACGTCCTCGACGCGTTCTGCCGGCATATGGGCGGGGACCTGTCCGACGGCGAGGTCAAGGGCAACGAGATCGCCTGCCCCTTCCACGATTGGCGCTGGGGCGGCAACGGGCGCTGCAAGCAGATCCCGTATGCCCGGCGGGTGCCGCCACTGGCACGGACCCGGGCGTGGACCACGCTCGAGCAGGACGGCATGTTGTTCGTCTGGAACGATCCGGAGGGCAATCCGCCGCCGGAGGGAGTGACGATCCCGCGGATCGCGGGCGCGGGCGACCCCAACTGGACCGATTGGCATTGGTACACCACGGTCGTCGACACGAATTGCCGGGAAATCATCGACAATGTCGTGGACATGGCGCACTTCTTCTACATCCACGGTTCCCTGCCGACCTTTTTCAAGAATGTTTTCGAGGGACCGGTGGCGACGCAGTATTTCGAAAGCGGCGCCCGCGACGATCTGCCCGGACCGGTGGGGCAGCCGCAGCTGCTCGGCACCTCGTCGGTGGCCTCGTACTATGGGCCGTCGTTCATGATCGACGACCTCGTCTATCACTACGAGCACGGTGACTACAAGACGGTGTTGCTCAACTGCCACTATCCGATCGACGAGAATTCGTTCGTCCTGCAGTACGGCATCATCGTCGAGAAGTCCGACACGCTGCCCGAGGATCAGGCGATGGCCACCGCCGTCGCGCTCGGTGACTGGGTCAAGCTCGGCTTCGAGCAGGACGTCGCGATCTGGAAGAGCAAGGCGCGCATCGACAATCCGCTGCTCTGCGAGGAGGACGGCCCGGTCTATCAGCTGCGCCGCTGGTATCAGCAGTTCTACGTCGACGTCGCCGATGTCGCCTCCGAAATGGTCGACCGGTTCGAATTCGAACTCGACACCACGCGACCGCTGGCCGCCTGGCAGGAGGAGGTCCGCGAGAACGTCGCGCGCAAAGCCGCGGAGGCGACCTCGTGACGCCGGTCGACGAACGTATCCGGGAAGTGCCCATGGCGCCGGTCGAGTGCCGGCAGTGCGGTGCGCGCGTGCTCGCCCGCAAGAGCAGCTGGGCGCAGACGAGCATTCAGTGGGACGCGGAATCGAGTGCCGCGTGCGTGGAACGTCATGCCGCCGGCGCACTCTCGGACGCGGCGATGCGGCACTGCTCGCAGCTGCGGGAATCGATCTGGGCCGCTGCGGAATCCGGAGATCTACGCGTGCTCGACAGCGCGGCGCGCTGAGCGGATATCGAGACCGCGGGCCCCTGCCGTCGTTGGACGACAGGGGCCCGTGCGGTATCTCCTCGATCGATCCGGCGGCCCGCTGGTGCTCATCGGTAGCGTGGCCGGAATCAAGAACAGCCCGGGCACCCTCTACTCCGCCACGAAGTGGGCAGTGGTCGGCTTCGCCGAAAACCTCCGCCTGCACGCCACGACCCGCGGCATCGGAGTCACGGTCGTGAACCCGGGCATGATCGACACCGCGTTCTGGCACGGACAGGTTCCGCCCCTCGCGATGAGCCCGGATGCGGTGGCCGAGGCGATCGGTTTCGCGCTCGATCAGCCGGCAGGCGTCGACCTCAACACGGTGACGATCCGTCCGATTGGCCAGCCCGCCTGACTTCAGGGGACAGCGCGATGCTTTTGCCCGCGAAAGCACCTGTGCCGCACCGTTACTCGTGACGGTCAGACGTGCACGGGCTGCGGACCTCTCCGCGGCGCCGCGAGCGCCACGCGCCGGATCTCGTTCGCCGCCAGCCGCACGTCCGAGACGACCGCGCTGGTTTTGATCGAGCGCGTCGGACCGCACAGGGACACCGCCACGCGCCCTCGCTCGACATCGATGTCGAGCGCGGCCGCGACCACCGTCACTCCCAGCGCGCAGCCCTGCGAGTCCACCGCGACCCCGCTGCGATCGCGCACCTTCTCCAGTTCACGCTCCAGTTGCCGGCGAGTCCGCATGCTGTAGCAGGTCGGCGCGCTGGCGAAGGAGAGCTCGGGCCACTGCTCCGGTTCCATCGCTGCCAGCAGCGCGTGCCCGGCCGCGGTGAACTCGACGGGCTGGCGAGCGCCGACCGCCCACTGGCGCCCCGGCGTCGGCCAGGCGCCCACCCGGTTCAGATGCAGGATCTCCGCGCCGGACAACAGGCTCAGATGTGCTGTCAGGCCCGTGCGCCGGTGCAGTGCGGTCATGACCGCCATCGCCACGTCGTTGACGCTGCGCTGGCGCACCACCTGCGACCCGAGCTCGAACATCCTTATGCCCAAGGCGTATTCGAAGCCGTGGCGTTCCACCCAGCCGAGTTCCACGAGCCGCTGCAGGATTCGATGCGCCGACGAGCGCGGGAGATGTGAGCGCCGGGCGATATCGGCCAGCGTCATGGGCCGCTGCCCGACGAAGGCCTCCAGCAGGGACGCCACGCGATCGATCATCGCGTTGGGGGTTTGTTCGAGCTGCACCGTTGCCACCTGTTGCCTCCAACCGCCAGACATGTGCAGAATATGACTACCTGTCAGATTCTGACAGGTCTGAGTCTAAGGAGGGTGCAGATGGATGTAAAGCAGATCACATCGATGTGCTCGAACGGATCGACGAATGCGAACCCCTCCAGGCGATTTCCCGACCGCGTTACTGTGGACTGCGATCAAGGAGGACAGAGGTCGTGAGCAAGTCGTCCAGGCCGACGCTGACCGAACGCCGCGCGGAGGAGTTGCGCCTGGCCATCGCGAATACCGCGCGCGATATGTTCGTCGCCGACGGTGACACCTCCGCGACCGTGGAACGCATCTGCGAGACGGTCGGCATCGCGCCGAGGACCTTCCACCGCCACTTCCCGGTGAAGGAAGACGTCATGGGGCCGCTGTTCCGGCGCAGCCAGGCGATCATCATCGACTTCCTGAAGAACGCGCCGGCCGACGCCGACGTCGCCGAAACACTGGCGCGCGCGTTCACCACCGAGGTGTACAAGCGCCGGACACCCGAATCCGACCGCAAATTCATGACGCTGATGATCCATACGCCGCAGTACCGTCTGCGCTGGCTGGAATGGGGCGAGCAACTCTGCGAGCCGATCACGGAATTCCTTTCGGCGAGAGTCGAACTCGGTGACGATCCGTTCCTGCGCAGACTCCCGGCGGAGCTGATCGTGCACACCAGCCGCCAGGCCTACATCCAGTGGGTCGACGAGGAGGTCGGCGGCGACTTCTCCGAGGTGGAGGCCCTGCAGCTACGCGGAATGAAGATGCTGCTCGTCGGTCTGCGGGCGGTGATGGCCCAGCCGTCGGTGCCGGTCCCGTAATCGCGCGGCGGAACCGGCACCGATGTGGTGGCTAGCGGGCGAGGAACGCCGAGACGGTCGCCTCCCACGCCTGCTTCTGCTCGATCATCACCCAGTGTCCGCAGTTCGGGAAGATGTGCACCTCGCCGTGGGGCAGGGTCCGCATCGCGATCAGCGACATGTCGACCGGGCTCACCCGGTCGTCGCGTCCCCACGTGATCAGCGTCGGAACGGAGATCCGGCGCAGATTCGCCCAGCCCGGAGTGGCATCGGCGGCGCGCGCTGCCTCCGCCATGCGCGCCAGCGCCGCGCGGCCGTACATCCGCCGTGAATTCTCCAGGACGCCGGGTTCGGTGGCCTGCTCCCAGCGCTGCTCGATCAGTTCCTCGGTGAGCAGCGCCTGGTCGTAGACCATCGAGCGCAGCCAGGCGACCAAACTGTCGCGGGTCGGATTCTCGACGAACTCGCTGAGCCGGATGATCCCCTCGCCCGGCTGCGGACTGAAGATGTTCGTGCCGATGCCGCCGATGGTGACCAGACGTTCGACCCGCTGCGGCGCGGCGAGGGCGAATTCCGTTGCCACGAAACCGCCCATCGAGTTGCCGATGATCCGGACGGTCTCGAGTCCGAGCCCGTCCAGGAACGCGGTGACCGCCAGCTGCGCCGACATCATCGGATGTGCCGCACCGAAATCGTCGCTGACCCCGAACCCGGGGAACTCGAGCACCAGCGTGCGGTAATGCCGGGCGAAGGTCGGCACGTTGCCGCTGAAGTTGCGCCAGCCGGTGACACCCGGCCCGGACCCGTGCAGCATCAGCAGTGGCGGGCCCTCGCCAGTGTCGCGGTAGCGCAGCACGCCGTGTTCGGTGGGCAATTCCAGTAGTTCGGGTACCGAGCGGGTATCGACGGAGGTCATATCCCGAGCCTGCCATCGCCGTGCCGCTGCACTGCCGACATTTCCCGGTCAGCGGTCGACGCGTAGGCCGTCGTTTCGGTTGCCGGCATAGATCGGCGACCCCCGCGGGCTCGGCCGAACCGTCGTGGCGGTCGCCGTAGATCGCGTCCCAGGGCCCTGCGATTGTGCTTGAATGTGTCTAGAACCTGTTTCAGTCAGCGATGACGGCCCGGTGGTTGATATGCGTGCGACACGTCCCGATATCCCGGCGAATTTCGATGTCACGGATCCGGATATGTGGGCCCGGCGGGTGCCGGTCGAAGAGCTGGCGGAACTGCGTCGTGCGGCTCCGATCTGGTGGAATTCGAAGCCGCCGCACAGCGACGGTTTTCCGGACGACGGATTCTGGGTGGTGACCAAACACGCCGACGTCAAAGAGGTGTCTCGGCGCAGCGATGTGTTCTCCAATGCCGAGAACACCGCGCTGCCGCGGTACGGCGTCGAACTCACCCCCGAGCGGATGGAGATGCAGCGGCTCGTTCTGCTGAATCAGGATGCGCCGCAACACACCAGGATGCGCAAGCTGATCTCGAAGGGATTCACCCCGCGGGCCGTCAACGGGCTGCGCGCGGAGTTGTCCGCCCGCGCCGAGGCCATCGTGGCGGCGGCGGCCGAGGCGGGCGCGGGTGACTTCGTCACGCAGGTGGCATGCGAACTGCCGTTGCAGGCGATCGCGGAATTGATCGGCGTGCCGCAGGAGGACCGGATGAAGATTTTCCGGTGGTCCAACGAAATGATCGGCTACGACGACCCGGAGTATGCCGGCGTCGACCCGCTGGCCGCTTCCACAGAACTCCTCGCCTACGCCTGGCAGATGGCCGAAGCGAGAAAGTCGCGGCCGTCCGACGATATCGTGACCGAACTGGTCCACGCCGACGTCGACGGCGAAGCGCTGACCTCGGAGGAATTCGGCTTCTTCGTCATCCTCCTGGCCGTGGCCGGCAACGAGACCACGCGTAACGCGATCACGCACGGAATGATCGCGTTTCTCGAAAACCCCGGCCAATGGGAGCTTTTCAAGTCGCAGCGACCCAAGACCGCCGTCGACGAGATCGTCCGATGGGCCACACCGGTGAGTACGTTCCAGCGAACCGCGCTGGAGGACACCGAACTCGGCGGCGTGCGCATCCGGAAGGGGCAGCGGGTACTGATCGTCTACCGATCCGCGAATTTCGACGAAGAGGTCTTCGACGCTCCGTTCACCTTCGACATCACCCGGGACCCCAACCCGCACTTGGCCTTCGGCGGCACGGGCGCGCACTTCTGCATCGGCGCCAACCTGGCCAGACTGGAGATCGACCTGATCTTCAACGCCGTCGCCGACCACCTCCCCGACATCACCAAGCTGGGCGACCCACGGCGGTTGCGGTCGGGCTGGCTGAACGGCATCAAGGAATTCCAGGTGCGCTACCGGGGCGAGTGAAGGGCCGTCTCCGACCGGCCGGATGGCGTGGACGCACCGACCGTCGATGATTTTCGGCCGCACGCATCGTCTCTTCTGCGACTCGACAGAATGGATGAACCGATGCAGATCCTGGCCCGCCTGTGTATGACCGCCGATGGTTACGTGACGACTCCGGATGGCTGGCCGCCTCAGGTCATCGATCCGGTGCACGGTCCGGGCAGTCACGGCATCGCCGAATTCCTGCGTACCTGCGAGGCCGCGTTGATGGGCCGTACGACCTTCGAACCGGCGCTGTCCGCCGATCGCTGGCCGTGGCCGGATCTCGAGGTCTTCGTGCTGGGTTCGCATCGGCCCGAGGGCACCCCCGACGACGTGACCGTCGACGACGATCCGGTGCGGCTGCTGGAGAAGGTGCGTGCGGCCAATCGCGGCGGCGATGTCCATCTGATCGGTGGGCCCGCCACGATCGAGACCTATCGCGCGCTCGGTGTCCTCGACAAACTCGAGCTCGTGATCCTGCCGTTCTTCGTCGGCGGCGGCATACGCCTGACCGACTCGCTGGATCCGCGGACCGATCTCGCATTCGAGAGCTCGCGGCCGTTGGACGGTGGTGGCGTGGAGATCGTCTATCGAGTGTTGCCGGCCGCCGAGCAGCCGTCGTAGCCCTGAGGTCCTCAGGCGTTTCCGTATCTGGCGGGGCCGTCGTCGGCGGACTCGGCAGCGTGGACGGTGTGCAGGATCCAGTTGCCGCGGGCGCCGGATTTGGCGTCGTACAGCGAGGTGTCGGCCGCGTCGAGCAGCCATTCCGGGTCCTTGCCGGCGATCGGTGTGACGACGGCGCCGATGCTGGCGGAAATGTGGAGCCTGTGCCCGCCGACGATGAGGGGATGCGACAGTGCGCCGCGCAGGCGATCTGCGACATCGGAGACCCGTCGCGTGTCGGCCGGGGGCGGGATGAGGGTGACGAATTCGTCGCCGCCGATCCGTGCGACCAGGCATCCGTCGTCCTGCAGGCTGTCGTGCAGGCGACGGGCGACGGTGGCCAGCACCTGGTCGCCGACGCCGTGACCGTATCGGTCGTTGACCTCTTTGAAGTGGTCCAGGTCGGTGAAGCACAGCCCCATCTGATCGTTCTCGCCGGCCGTGGAGATCACTGCTCTGAGCGTGTCGAGCAGGTGGCGGCGGTTGGGCAGCTCGGTGAGCGCGTCGTGGCGCGCCTGGTAGTGGAGCTGCTCCTGCAGTTGGTGGCGTTCGGTGACGTCCTCACCGATGGCGAGCAGATAGTCCGGGCCGAAGGCGCTCCGGACATAGGTGATCGCGAATGTGGCCCATCCGGTGCTGCCATCCGCGCGCTGCAGGCGCCGTTCGATCTTCGCGGTACCCGCCCTGGCCGGTACCAGGTCGTCGTAGACCATCTGGCGGATCGCGGCCTGATCGTCGGGGTGGGCGAAGTCGTAGACGCTGATTCCGCGCAGCGAGTCGACCGGTACGCCGATCATGTCGGCCAGATGTGGATTGGCTTCCAGCAGAACACCGTTGGTGTCGCCGATAGCGATGGCGATGGAGGCGTGGTCGAACACGAGCCGGAACCGGCGCTGGCCTTCCTCGACATCGTCGGCCCGGATCGCTTCGGCCAGGAAGTGGTGGCCGTGTCCGAACGCGACGAGAAGGGCGGCCATGCGCCGGCCGGTGTCGGGGTGGTCGCTGAATTCCGTGAGCCTGTGCAGTACCGGGGCGGACACGACCGGGACCGCCGGATCGGTGAGCTGGGCACCCGCCAGCGCCGCTCCCACCCGGGAGCCGGCGGCCGCGTCGAAGACCTCCGCGGTGAGGCCGGCGTGGACTTCTTCCAGCAGATCGCGCAGAAACGAAATTTCTACGTCGGCGTAGGAAGGGTGGGCGGTGATCGTCGCGAGCGCGCGCTCCCATTGCTGGGCGAGTGCCGTGCTCAGATCATCCACTCCAACTCCCCATGTCCGATGCGCTTGTGCTGCTACTTCGGGTGCCCGGCGATAGTCCCCCGGCTGGTACTGCTGATCGAGACGCTGCAGTCAAAGGTACTGCATGCCCGATTCGTCACGTCATCGGCGGACTACCTATGGGTGGTGGGCCTCGGCGAATATCGACCGGCCCTTGTAGCGCGAGGTGGCGCATTGCCACACCCAGCTCGCCTGCACGCATTGGTCGAGGTCGTCGGTATAGGCGGTGACGGCGGTGGCCAGCGGTGGCCCGAGAGTGGCGCAGCGGTCGAGCAGGTCTCGGCGCAGGCCGCGGAAGTGGGTGAATCGCTCACGCACGATCTGCGCGGCGCCGAGTACGGCGTCGGCCAGCGTCGCGCCGGGCGTATTGAGCAGCAGAATCGAGATGAGGTTGAAATCGGAACGGTCCACGATGACCTCCTTCTCGAAGGAGAAGACATCGTTCATCAGGGCGCCGACTTCGGCGGTCAGGCGCTCCAGCGTGCGCAGGTCTTCGGCGAGGCCGGCGACCGCGAGCTGCTCCCAGGGCAGGGTGGTGTCGCGCGCGAACTCGCACAGCTGGATCGCGGGGTACATCCCCGAGACTTCGTTACGCAGGGCTATGTAGTCGTCGACGCTGAGCAGGTCACCGCGTGCGCCGACGTTCTGATCGCGGATCGCCGAGCGCAGGTGGTCGATCGTCGATGCGCGGAATCGCTGCAACCATACGGGCTCGGCTTGTTCGGTGAGGGTCGTCAAGAATTCGAGGCTCGCCTCGACGATGGGCGTGGAGTTGTCCGGCCGGATCCGGCCGGACTCGAATAATCGACACAGATGGTCGACTTCCCGCTGTGCCTGCGCTCGTTCGTCCTCGGACAGATGGCTGAACTTCTCGCGGCCCACCGTGTCGTTGAGTGCGAACAGGATCGCGTTGTAGACACCGATCGTCGTCATCCGCGGCAGGTCTATCGTGCGCGGATGCAGGTAGGGTGTCATCGAGTTGTAAGCGGCACCACCGCTTTCCAGCCAGATCCGGTGTCTGCGACAGAACGTCTCGACCGCCTCGCACGCCTGGGCGCCGAACCGGTTCGGCGCGAAAGTGCCACAGTATTCCGCGATATCGCAGTCGTCGGTGCTGAACAGAGTGCGCAACGACCATCGATCCCCGTGAAGAAGTGACTGGTACTCGGTGTGCATGGCGGCGATATCCGATTCGATATGAGGCATGTACTGCACGAACGTCTCCCAACCAAGAGCGGCATCAGCCGACCCGAAAGTGTCGCCGACAGTTGGCGATACCCGGTACCAGTATTTCACCGGGGTCGAAGGGCGCTGGGCTTTCGGCGAACGGTCCGCAGTTTCGGAGCGCGAACTCGTACTCGTGGCCCGCGGAAGGCCGGACAGGTGCCGACCGTCGACGATCATCGATACCGCAACGACTTTCGCGCAGATCGACAGCTGCTCGCGTTCGGGCGAAGCGACATCCGAATCCACCAGCCTGTCGGGTGGGGCTACCGGCGAACTCGGGCGCGGCTCCTATTGCGAGCATGGCGATTCGAAGTGGAGACGGCGTCGGAGCCCGTCGCTAGGGTAGGGCGATGGCCTCGGTGAGACAGGTCCAAGTCACCTTCGACTGCGCGGAACCTGAGCGCGTCGCTCGTTTCTGGTCTTCGGTGTTGGGGTACGAGCATCGAGGTTCGGCATGCGTCGATCCCTCGGGCGCGTACGGGTGCGCCTGCTGCGTGCCGATGGCGTCAACGAGTCGTGCCTGGTGATGCAGGACATCGAAGGCAACGAGTTCTGTCTCGACTGAGGAGCCCGTTCAGGCTACGCAGGGTGGGCTGTGGTCAGGCTGGCGCGGTGACAGTTTCCGGGGACGGGCGCGCGGGAATCGATGCGGAGCTGGTGGCGCGCTTGATCGCGAGACAGTTTCCGCACTGGAGCGCGTTACCGGTCAGGCCGGTGGCCGACGACGGGTGGGACAACCGCACCTACCGCCTCGGCGAGGACATGGCCGTCAGGTTGCCGACCGCAGCCGGCTACGCGCCCGCCGTCGCCAAGGAAAGCCGCTGGTTGCCGCGATTGGCCCCCGCACTGCCGATACCGGTGCCGACAGTACTCGGTGAGGGAGCACCCGCCCTCGGATATCGGTTTCCGTGGTCGGTGCGCCGCTGGATCCGGGGCGAGACCGCTGATCGCGCCGAGATCGAGAATATGACCGAATTCGCCGTCGCTGTCGCGGAATTCATCCGCGCGTTGCAGCGGTGCGATACCACCGATGCTCCGTCGGCCGGTGCGCACAGCTTCTACCGAGGCCGAGCACCGGGTCACTATGACTCGCAGACCCGTCACTGCCTGACCATCCTCACCGGTTGCGTCGACACCGTAGCGGCCACGGCGGTCTGGGAGAAAGCCTTGGCCACCGAGTGGGACCGGGACCCGGTGTGGTTTCGCGGCGACATCGCCTCCGGCAACCTGGTTGTCGACCGAGGGAAGCTGGCGGCGGTCATCGACTTCGGCACCTGCGGGGTCGGCGACCCCGCCTGCGACCTGGTCCTGGCGTGGACGATGCTGTCCGGCGACAGCCGCGAAGCCTTCCGCCGAGCACTCGACCACGACGGCGCCACCTGGGCGCGTGCCCGCGGTTGGGCGCTGTGGAAGGCACTGCTCACCCTCGCCGAGTATCGCGCCACTGATCACGAACTGGCCGGTCGGGCACAGCGCCTCGTCGACGAAATAATCAGCGACGAAAACTGACAGCCATCCGCGAGATCCACCAGACTTGAATCACCACCCCGCGAAAACCACCAACAGGACGAGGTGTGCGGTGGTTTCGTGGTGCCGGTGGCTCCGTTACGCCGGGGAGGGGCCGCGTTGGGTGGGTTCATTGTGGGCAGCGTGGTCGAATGCGCGGTCGTAGATTTCGTCGATGATCGGGTTCTTGGCCAGGTTGTAGTCGGCCGGAGTAGCAACAGTTTTCGCGGCGAGGTCGCGCTTGGCGGTTTCGTAGAGGTTTCGGTCGGCGGGGTGGGTGCGTAGCCAGTCCCGGAAGATCAGATGTCGGATGTGTTCGGGCGCGTTCGGGCTGAAGACGTGCAGGTTCACGGCCGGGGCGATGCGGGTGAGCATGCGGTGCTGGTGCCAGGAGGGCTCCCGCAGAACCAGGCGGAAACCGGCCCGTTCCAGGTGGGGAACGTAGGCAGGCTCGTCGGCGGAGTCGGCCACGATGAGGTCGATGTCGATGATCGGTTTCGCGGCCAGGCCAGGGACCGCGGTACTGCCGACATGCTCGATGGTGATCATTCGACCGGCCAGCGCTCGCCGGATCGCGGCGGCCTGCTCGTCGAATATTCGGGGCCAGCACGGGTCGTAGGGAACGAGAACGACAGGTTCGCCCTTCGGGGGACTTCCTCCGACCCACGCGGCGGCCATCTGTTCGGGGGTACTGCGCAGTCGTTGGGTGATTTCAGGCGGAAACGGCACGGTAGACACACCTCCTGGCACCGATAGCAAGCTTATGAACCTACCTCGCCGGCGAGGGTGTGGAGTTCGTTGGCTGGTGAGACGGCCTCTGGCATCGACATGACATGCATGGCGCGGGGTCCGAAGGCATAGTGATGAGACCTGTTCACCGGCAACGAAGGTCGGGTATCCATGCGCCGACTCGACGAACTCGAAGTCGAAGACCTCTTGTTCTCCGACACTGTCGCCCGCCTCGCGACGATCGATTCGCACGGTTATCCGCACGTCACGCCGATCTGGTTTCTGTGGGTCGACGGAGTCTTCTACCTGACCAGTTACGCGGGCCGCCCGCACCTGGACCGAATCGTGCGAAATCCACGGGTGGGCCTGGTCATCGACGTGGAGGCCGCGCTCCGTCCCGACGGCGAGCGTCCGAACAAGCAGGTCCGGGTGATCGGTGACGCTACCGTGTCGCCTGATCGGGGCAGCGTGTGGACCGCACGCATCCGAACCAAGTATGTCGATGCCGTGACCCTCGCAGCCCAGCACGCGGCGCACCGGGAAAGGGCACTTATCACGGTGGTTCCGCGCACCATCACGGCCGTCGCGAGTATTTGATCGGGAATTCCGTTGAAGCCGCACACGCTCTGCCGACAGGATTCGGTATGACTTCCAATCTCGTACAACACTATTCGACTGCGTGGAGAGCGATCGCCTGGCCAGATCTGTCCACGGCCGCCTGGAACTTCTCAGCGACGAAATCGAAGCCGCTGGGCTCCGCGAGGTCCAGATCTACGGCATCGAGGGGCCGACCTGGCCGGCGCTCGACCGCGCCGACCCGGTCGACGTCCCGGCGCTCCTGACAGCCGCGCTACGGTGCGCACGACTGCTGGAGCAGGATCCGGACATCATCAACACCAGCGCGCATCTTCTGGCGATTGCCCGAACTGCTGGGTGAGTCTTCTCGACCGGCGAACCCCGCCGTGAACCTCGAGAGAGCAGGATGGGAGCCGAGACTGTGGATCTTCCCGACGGACGGGCGACGTGATGCACCCGAGGTCGACATGTTTCTACGGGAGGGGGACACCCAAGTCTCGCTCGTGCGCTTGTTGTGGTGACCAGATCGAGTGGCGATAGTGATCGCGCAACGACGCGGGTGGTGTTGCGGGGGAGGGGGTCGGCGACGATTGCTGGTCCTCGAAGTAGAGATCGCGGCCCAGGGCGTCGACCAGCCGGGGGATGTGGTGAGCCAGGCTCTGGGTGTCGCCGATGGGATAGCCGAAGCTGAGATGTGCTGCCGCGGAAAAGATATGGATGCGGCCGATCCACGGCGCTCGTCCGGGGTGTTTCTCGGTCAGCTGGAACCCGTTGTCCAGGTAAGGGGTCCGCGCCAAGGCGGGATCGGTGAGATCGGGGCCGGGGCGGTGCCGGTCGCCCCACAGCGCGATATCGTCGGCGATGCCGCGCAGTTCGGCGCGGGTGCGCGGATCGTACTGGTATCCCGTTCCGGCGATCACGAAGTCGAAAATGTGCCTGCCGTCGGCCGCCTCGACGACCACCCGGTCGCCGGCCTGCGTCGCGGCGGACCAGGGTGCGTCCAGGTGGATGTGGAAACCGGCGAATGCCGTGGCGCGCCTGACCGATTCGAGCGGCACGCTGCGCCCCGCCCGAGCGGCGAGCACCCGCTGGCGCCAGCGAGCCTCGTCACCGCGCCGGTGATAGTTGTTGCGGGCGCCGAGATTTCCGGACGGTCCGGCCCCGCCCGCGCCCTGCACGATCAGATCGGGCCTGCGGGTGAACAGATGCACCTCGGCGGCGCCCGCCTCCAGTGCGGTCGCCGCCGCGTCGAAGGCCGAGGCCGCGGCGCCGAGGACGCCGACCGTTTTCCCGGCCAGCCGGGCGAAATCGATGTGGTGGCCGGTGTGGGCGAGCAGGCTCGCCGGAATGTCACCGAGTTCGGGCGGCAGATACGGGCCGCCTGTTCCCTCGACACCGTTGGCCAGCACCAGCTTTCGAGTGGTCTCCTGGATGGTGGTTTCGGTGCCGTCGGGTCGGCGCACCGTCAGGGTGAGGGTGAGGCCGTCCGGTGCCGGCGCGATATCGGTCAATCGGGTGTGGTGGCGCACCGGGACGCCGAGGTGGGTCTCGATCCACTCGATATAGCGTGCCCAGGTCAACCGCGGAATACGCGACAGGCTCTCGTAGGCCTCCTCCCCGTGCACCGATTCGTACCAGGCCTGGAAACTCAGTTCGGAATAGCCGAATTCGGGTTCGGGCCACTGCTTCGGCGTGCGCAGATCGATCATGCGCGCGGTGGTGGTCCACACTCCCTTCGCACCCGGCGCGGCGGCGTCGATCACCGAGACGCGGGCGATACCCGCACGGCGCAGCGCGAATCCGATGCCCAGACCGGCTTGGCCTCCGCCCACCACAACGACGTCGTGATCGGCCGCCGAGGGCTGCACCCAGTTCGCCGGATCGGGACCGAAACGGCGCAGCACACGCGTCGTATGCCGATCGGCGGATGTATTGGATTCGACCACAGGACAACCCATTTCACTCGGCCCGGGGATACTGCCCGACTGTCACCACCGCGCGGCGCGGCGGCCGTCGGCACACCGGGAGCTTCACGTGACACCCGATGCGTCACGCGGTCACGGCGACGGAACACCGCGCGCCGCCTTCGACAATGTAGGGGCGGAGCCCGGCGCGCACACGATTTACGGTCCGGCCAAATTTAAAGCCTGATTCGCTGCGGTCGAACGTTTATGGGAATCCTGGCCACCGCACGTGAAGGCCGACTGTAGTGACCGTGTAGATAATCTTGCCGATCGCAAACGGGTGCGATTCGAAGCGGTGGGCATAGTCTGGGCCGGACATCCAAACATCGAACCTCCAGGTGGTCGGCGCGATGACAAACCGAGCCGCAGTGGCCGATTCGCCATTCGGCCACCTTGCCGCCATCACGGTGCCGCCGAAATTCTGCGGGCGGTTTTGAAATGGCGGCCCGCATTTCTCCCGAGCCGGGATTGCCCATGACCGCGACGACGAAAGTTCACCTGCCGTGACCCATCACCATATTGTCGGCGCCGCCCTGGACGGGGCGCAGGTAGCAGCGATATTCGATCGGCACGGTACCGGAACAGCGGAATTCGGTGCCCTGCTGGACGGTTCGGGAATCGATTTCGTCGTGCTGCGCCCAGACTCCGCGACCGTGCGATTCGACCCCTCGGTCGCCGCCGCGGTGTTGGCGCGGCACACCCGGTCGGTGGGCCTGGTGGTGGCCGCCGCCCCGCTGCGCGATCACCCTTACAACCTGGCCCGGCGGCTGGGTTCGATCGACCACGCCAGCGGTGGCAGGGTCGGCTGGCTGGTGCTGCTCGGCGAGCCGGCGGCCGCCGACGGGCGCAGTGTGTGGACCTCGGCGCCGCGTGGCGACGTTCCGGCCGACGCGGTGCGCGCCGTCCGCGAACTGTGGGAGAGCTGGCCGCCGGACGCCGTCGTGGACGACCGTGAGCACGGCGTGTTCGCTGATTCCGCGCGCATCCGATATGTGGATCACACTGGTGCACACAGTATTACCGGCCCGTTGAACATTCCGGAACCGCCACAGATCAAACCACCGATCTTCGCCGAGTCCCCGGTGCCCGCCGAATACCACGACCTCGGCGATCTCGCTGACGTCGTGCTCGGCCTGCCGGCTACGCCGGTGCGTGGGCCGGTGCTGCGATGGGTCGACGCCGGGTCGCCCCCATCGTCCACCACCGAAGCCGCCGGCGTCGTGATCGCGGGGGAGGGGTCGCCCGCGGCGATCGTCGCCGCAGCCGCCCGCCATGTCACGGCGACTGCCGCGCCGCCGCCCGGCACCACACTGCGTGCGCGGCTCGGCCTTCCGGCGCCCGCACCGGTGCTTCCGCGCGATGCGCGCAGCGCCTTTCCCGCCGCTTGATCCGGATCGACGAGGAGACTCCATGACCGCCACCGCGCAGCCCGCGCATGTGATCTTGAACGTCAACGTTCTCGACGTAGGAATCGCGCCCGGCGCGTGGACTCTCGACGACGTGCACGCGGGCGCTTTCGTCGACGCCGGGCATTTCGTGCGGGCCGCCCGGACCGCCGAACGCGGCACCCTCGACGCGCTGTTCCTCGCCGATGGACCGGCCCTGCGCGAAGATCCCCGGCACAAACCCGGACGCGCGCTCGAGCCCGGCGTCATCCTGTCGGCGGTCGCCGCCGAGACCGAGCACCTCGGGCTGATCGGCACCTTGTCGACCACATTCAACGATCCGGTCGAACTGGCCGAGCGGCTGCTGTCGCTCGACCACGCCTCCGGCGGGCGGCTGGGCTGGAATGTGGTCACGACCTATTCGCCCGCGGCGGCCGGCAATTTCGGGTTGAGCGAGATGCCCGATCGCGATGCGCGCTACCGCCGGGCCGAGGAATTCGTCGACGTGGTGCGCGCACTGTGGGACAGTGCGATCGACGGGGGTGTCGTCCACCACCACGGCGAACACTTCGATGTGGAGTGGGGACTGCGCACGCCGCCCTCGGCGCAAGGTTATCCGCTGTTCGTCCAGGCCGGCGGTTCGCCGGCCGGGCGGATCCTGGCCGGCCGCAGCGCGCACGCCGTGTTCTCGGCGGAACTGACGGCGGCCGCGGCGATCCGGCACTACCGGCACGTGAAATCGGTTGCGCGCGAAGCCGGTCGCGATCCCAGCGAGGTGAAGATCCTGCCGGGACTGACCACGATCATCGGCTCCACCGAAGCCGAAGCGCTGCAACGGTTTCAGACCCTGTTCCGGTCGGTCGACGAGGGCCCCGAGCGACGACGGCTGGAGGCGACTCTCGGCGTGCCGCTGGATTCGCTGGATTTCGATCGCCCACTCCCGGAGGCGGTGCTGGCCGGTCCGCCGGATCCGAGTACCTTCTCCGCCTCCCTGGGCTTCCGGGAGTCGATCGTCGAACTGGCCCGCGAACGCGATCTGACGCTGCGGGAGTTGATTCGGGAACTGCACGGCGGCGCCGGCCATCGCGCGGTGATCGGGACACCCGAGGACGTCGCCGACACGATCGAGGACTGGTTCCGCCGCGGCGCGGCCGACGGCTTCAATCTCATGCCCGATGCCTTTCCCTCGGGCCTGACCACCTTCGTCGACGAAGTGGTCCCGATTCTGCGCCGCCGCGGGCTGTTCCGGCACGAATACGGCGAGTCGACGCTGCGGGAACGCTTCGGGTTACCGGTGCCGGCTCCCGCCGCCGTGCGCGTGTGAACGGATATGGCCCCTCGACGTATCTGCACGGTATCTCTCGTCTTCGTTCAGATCCGCTTCAACGACGGTGTAGTCGATCTGGCCGATCACAACCCTCGGAACCGTCCCGAGACCGGCCTAGCCTGAGCGCACGCCCCGAGGCGTCCGATCTGACGAGCGCATCGCGCCGCCCCTGAAACGAATCGAAACCTATGTCACACAGAAGAATTCATCGCCGTCCGGTTGCGCTGGCGCTCGCCCTGCTCACCGCGGCGGTGGTCGCCGGATGCGCCACACCCGCCCGGCAGGTCGCCGTGAGCGACGACAACGCCACGCCCGTACCCGGCGGGACGTTGCGCTTCGGCGTGCTCGACGCTCCGGCGAATCTCGACCCGCACTCCGGCAGTTCCTATCCCGAATCGCTGATCACCAGCAACATCACCGACAAGCTCGTCTACCAGAATCCGAAGACCGGTGCGCTGGAGCCGTGGCTGGCCACCTCGTGGCAGTACAACGACACTCTGACCCAGTTCACCTTCCATCTGCGCGACGACGTCACCTTCAGCGACGGAACGAAGTTCACCGCCGATTCGGTGAAAGAGAACTTCGATCTGCTCGGCCGGGGCGATCAGCGACTGGGAATCGTTCCGGTGACCGCCTACTGGGTGGGATATCAGGGCACCGAGGTGGTCGATCCGACGACGGTGCGGGTCAGTTTCGATCGGCCCAGTGCCGGGTTTCTGCAAGCGTTGTCGCTGTACTTCTCCGGAATCGTGGCGCATTCGACGCTGGTTCTGCCGAAAGAACAACGCAGCCAGGCCCAGAATGTCGTCGGAACCGGGCCGTTCACCCTCGCCCAGCACGTCTATCAGCAGAAGACGGTCCTGAAGAAGCGGCCCGGTTACCACTGGGCGCCGGCGAGCCGTAAACACAACGGTGACGCGTATCTGGACGCGGTCGAGATCGACGTCATCCCCGAAGCCGGGGTGCGCACCGGTGCGCTGCGATCGGGAACCGTCGACGCCATCCTCGACGTCAACAACACCGACGAGGCGCCACTGCAGGCGCAGGGATACCGGATCGTGCCGCAACTCATTCCGGGCCGCGACATCTCGCTGGACCTCAAGACCGACCGCTTCCCGACCGACGACAAGGCCGTGCGTCAGGCGGTGCAGCTGGGCTGGAGCCGCGACGCGCTGGTCAAGACGGTGCTGACGTCCAGCTACAAGGTATCGAGTTCGGTTGTGTCGGAGCGTGTTCCGGGATACGTGGACTTCTCCGCGCATCTGCGTGAGGACCAGGGCAAGGCCGAACAGATCCTCGAGGCCGACGGCTGGCACAAGGGCGCCGACGGCATCCGGGTCAAGGACGGGCGGCGCCTGCAACTCGATCTGCTGGGCATCGACAATCTGGTCAACAACAAGCCCGCCTACCAGCTGATCCAGCAGGATCTGCGCAAGATCGGCATCGACCTGCAGCTCAATGTGCTGCCGATTCCCGACTACACCGCCGCCAGTACCCAGCAGGGCCGCTGGAACATCCAGGTCGCCAACCAGAGTCGCGCGGATATCTCGGTGCTCGAGCAGGTGTACTCCCCGCAGTACGGGAATATGGCCAAACTCGCGCCGGGAAGTCCGGAGGCGAACGAGGCGGTCGCGAAACTCAGCGCGCTGAGCAAAACCCTCGACCCCGCCCAGCGGGCGAAGGCCGCCGAGCAGGCGCAGCGGTATCTGCTCGACGAGCAGGTGCTGACCGTGCCGGTGTACAACCCCGCGCAGGTGACCGCCGCCGGTGCCAAGGTGCACAACATCGGCTACGAGGCGCAGTCGCGAAATGTGTTCTACGACACCTGGATCGAGCAGGGGTAGTCGTGCTGCGCTATGTGGCCGCGAAACTCGCGCAGGCCGTGTTCGTGGTGTGGGGCGCCTACACCGTGACCTTCGCGCTGCTCTACGTCCTGCCCTACGACGCGGTGGACGTGCTGTTCGATCCGACCCAGGGTGATCTGATCACCGCGGGCGACAAGCAGAAGGCCCGGGTCTACTACGGTCTGGACCACTCGCTGTTCGGCCAGTACCTGCACCGTCTCGGGCAGGCCGTGCACGGTGATTTCGGGCGCTCCACCCGGACCGGACTGGACGCGTGGGCGATGATCAGCGGGGTGCTGCCGCAGACCGCGGTGCTCGCGGTCACCGCGCTGGTGCTGGCGGTGGTCCTGGCCACGGTGGTCGCGATCGTGGCCGCGTATACGCGATGGCGGTGGCTGGCGGAACTGTTCGCGACGTTGCCGGCGGCCGGGGTGTCGATTCCGGTGTTCCTGCTGGGATTGGCGGCGCTGCAGGTGTTCTCGTTCCGGCTGGGCTGGTTTCCGCCGATCGGCAACGACGGCGTCGCCAGCCTGGTGCTGCCGGCGGTGACGCTGGCGATCCCGGTGTCGGCCCCGATCGCGCGGTTGCTGCTGGAGAACCTCGACAGTGGAATGCGGGCGGGCTATGTGACGGTCTCGCTGGCCAAGGGCGCGACCCGGCTGTGGGTGGTGGTGCGCGAGGTGCTGCGCAATGCCGCACTGCCCGCGCTGACCATCGCCGGGGTGACCTTCGGGAATCTGCTGGCGGGCGCGGTAATCGTCGAAACCGTGTTCTCCCGTTCGGGTTTGGGCCGATTGACCGAGACGGCGGTGCGCACCCAGGACGTCGCGGTCGTGCAGGCCGTGGTGGTGCTCGCGGCAGTGATTTTCGTGGTGGTGAATCTGATGGTCGATCTGGTGTATCCGGTGCTGGACCCGCGGCTGCGGGCTCGGCTGTACGCGCGGAGCCCGGCATGAGCGGGTCAGGGCCGGAGGCGGCAGCGCAGCGTCACCACGCAGGCCCCCCGCTCGTGCCCGTCGAACACGGCATGAGCGGGTCGGGGCCGGAGGCGGCAGCGCAGCGTCACCACGCAGGCCCCCCGCTCGTGCCCGTCGAACACGGCATGAGCGGGTCGGGGCCGGAGGCGGTGGCTGTGCTCGACGAGGTGGAGCTGCACGCAAACCAGTTGCAACGCAATCGGTTTCAT
>NZ_CAWMPM010000016.1:0-168852 GCF_963869435.1 Nocardia violaceofusca NBRC 14427 | reverse complement strand
GGTCGAGGGCGACCCGGATTCAGGGTTCCTGCCGCCGTCGTTCGCCCATCCGTTCGGCACCGACCGGCTCGGTCGGGATCTGCTGGCCCGCGCCATCTACGGCACCTCGACCACCCTGACCGCGACCCTGCTCGCGGTCGCCCTCGGATTTCTGGTCGGAACCCTGATCGGATTGCTCAGCGGGATCGTCGGCGGCCGGCCCGACGCCGCGGTCATGCGCTGTGTCGATGTGCTGCTGTCGATCCCGGCCTTGCTGCTGGCGATGACAATGGTCACCGCGCTCGGCTTCGGCACGGTGAATATCGCGCTGGCGGTGGGCGTTTCGGCGGTCGCCTCGTTCGCCCGGGTGATGCGCTCGCAGGTCCTGACCGTGGCGGGCAGTGATTTCGTGGCCGCCGCCTACGGCTCCGGAGCCGGATTCGTCCGCGTGGTGGTGCGGCACGTGCTGCCCAATTCGATCCGGGCGGTGCTCTCGCTGGCGGCACTCGAATGCGGTACCGCGGTGCTGGCGGTCGCCGCGCTGGGCTTCCTGGGTTACGGGGCACCGCCGCCGCAGCCGGAATGGGGTCTGGCGGTCTCCGAAGGCCGCGACTTCCTGGCCACCTATCCGTGGATCGCACTGTGCCCCGGCGTACTGATCGCCGTGGTCGTGCTGTCGGTGAATCGAATCGGACGCGCGTTGGGAGAACAACGATGAGCACTACCGGACCCCTGCTGCGGATCGACGATCTCACCGTCCGGTATCGCGATGCCGCCGCGCCCGCGGTGTCGGGGGTGTCGCTCGAGGTCGCCGCCGGCGAATTCGTCTCGATCGTCGGCGAATCCGGCTCCGGCAAGAGCACCACCATCCACGCCGCACTCCGGCTCCTGCCGCCGGCCGCGCAGGTGCGCGCCCGGGCACTCGAGATCGGCGGACAGGATGTGTCGCGGTGGAGTGACCGGCGACTGGCGCGGGTGCGCGGCCCGGTGGTCGGCTTCGTGCCGCAGGACCCGGGAACGTCGCTGAATCCGGTGAAACCGGTGGGCCGGCAGGTGCTCGAGGCGCTGCGACTGCATCGGCGCGCCGACGCTGGACGTGAGCTGGTCGTCGAGAAGCTGGCGGCGGCGGGATTGGCCGCCCCGGAGCGGGTGTACCGGCAGTATCCGCACGAATTGTCCGGCGGTATGAAACAGCGCGTGCTGATCGCGATCGCGCTGGCCAACGATCCGGTGCTGCTGGTCGCCGACGAGCCCACCTCCGCCTTGGATGTCACCGTGCAGAAGCGAATTCTGGACCGGCTCACGGTATTACGCGAAGAGTTGGGTTTGGGCGTGCTGCTGGTCACCCACGATCTGGGGGTCGCGGCGGAGCGGTCGGACCGGTTGCTGGTCATGCAGCGCGGCCGCATCGTGGAGCAGGGGGCGGCGGCCGCGGTGCTGTCCGCGCCGCGCCACGAGTACACCCGCCGGCTGCTCGCCGCGGCGCCCGCCGCGCATTCCGGGCGGCTCGTGCCCTCCTCGGGGGCGCCCGTCCGAGCCGAGGTGGCCTCCGCGCCACCGGTTCTGCGGCTGTCGGAGGTGACGAAGGGGTTCGGCGGGGGAGTGCGGGCCGTGGACGAGGTATCGCTCGCGGTGCGGGCGGGGACCACACATGCGATCGTCGGAGAGTCGGGTGCGGGGAAATCCACCCTGGCCCGGCTCGTGGTGGGCCTCGAACGCCCGGAGGCGGGCGCGGTGTGGCTGGACGACGTCCGCGTCGACGGCCAGGGCCGCCGCCCGCGCCCGCTGCGCCGGCAGATCCAGTTGGTGTATCAGAATCCGTACACCTCCCTGGACCCCCGCTTCGACATCGCTTCGATCATCGGCGAGCCGCTGCAGGCGTTCGGCCTGATCCGGGACCGCGCGGCGAGGCGCCGGCGGGTGGCCGAGCTGTTGTACGCGGTGGCGCTGGACCGCGCACACCTGAGCAGGCGTCCGGCCGAATTGTCGGGAGGCCAGCGCCAGCGTGTCGCGATCGCGCGGGCGCTGGCCGCCGAACCCCGCGTCCTGGTGCTCGACGAGGCCGTCTCCGCACTCGATGTGTCGGTACAGGCGCAGATTCTGCAGCTGCTGACCGATCTGCAGGCCGAACACGGCCTCACCTATCTGTTCATCACGCACGATCTGGGTGTGGTGCGGCTGATCGCCGACGACGTGACCGTGATGCGCAACGGCCGGGTGGTCGAAACAGGTTCGGTGACTTCGGTTTTCGAGTCGCCGGAGGAGGAGTACACCCGCACGCTGCTGGCCGCGGTGCCGGGGGCGCGGGTACGGCTGCCGGTGCCGGCGTGAGGCCGGCAGCTACACAGAATCGTTCTGATCGTAAGGATTTCCTCCACGATCACCCGCTGGCAATGATGAACACCGGATGTCCCGCAGTCGAAGCGAGGGACCATGTACGACATTCGACGGCTGATCCTCCTGCGGGATCTGGCCGAACATACGACGATGACCGCGGTGTCCGAACTGCACGGCATCACCACCTCGGCGGTATCGCAGCAACTGCGCATCCTCGAGGACGAGGTCGGCGTCGTGCTGACCCGCCGCGAGGGCCGCGTACTGCGGCTGACCAACGCCGGGCGTGTCCTGGTGGATCACACGTCGCGGATCGTGGCAGCGCTGGAGGAGGCGGAATCCGCGGTCAGCGCCACCTCGGAGGCGGTGACCGGGGTATTGACCGTCGCCACCTTCCGCACCGCTCAGATGCGTTTGGCGCTGCCGGTCACCGTGCGGCTGCGCGCCGACCATCCCGGGCTGCGGGTGCGGCTGGTGGATCTGCGGCCGGTGGATTCCGTTCCGGCGGTGCGTCAGCAGGACGTGGACCTGGCGATCACCTATTCGTATTCGTTCCGGTCCCGCGATCTGCCCCTGGGGCTGGCCTCGGAATACCTGTTCAGCGACCCGCTGGTCCTGCTCGCCCCGCCGCAGTGGCGGGAGCGGGTCCGGGAGCACGGATTGAGCACTCTTCGCGATGCCGACTGGATCACCGCCCTGGACGGGGAGCCGTCGGTGGCGTCGGTGCATTTCGCCTGCCGGGAAGCGGGATTCGCGCCGCGGATCGAACATCGCAGCGGAAGCTTCGAAGGTATGGCCGAGATGGTCGAGCACGGGCTGGGAGTGACGATCGTGCCGGAGATCTCGGTCGCCGACCGGCATACCGGACTGGTCGCGTGCTCGATCGACAACGGCGTCCGGCACGTCGGTGTGACATATCGGCAAGCCTCGCTGGAACGACCGGCCGTGGCGGCGGCGATCCGCGCGCTGCGCTCGGTCGCCCAGCCGCTGCGCCTGGCGTCGTGACATCGCGGCCTGCCTCGCCGCGAAGCTGTCGCAGGTCGAAGGGAATCGTTCATCCCGATACGGTCGCGCGGCTGCTGGGCCGGCGATCCGGAAAGGAGTGACCGTGGCGCGTCGCCAGGTCCATCTCAATGTCAATATTCTCAATGCGGGCGTCTTCGGCGGGGCGTGGCGTTTCCCGGGGGCCGATCCGGAGGCGAGTTTCGGCCTGGACCACTATGTGCGGATCGCGCGGACGGCCGAGGCCGGGAAGTTCGACGCGATCTTCCTCGCCGACGGGCCCGCCCTCCGCGACGATATCCGTTTCCGGCCGTTCAACAGCCTGGAACCGTCGGTGATCCTGGCCGCCGTGGCGGCGGCGACCGAACGGATCGGATTGATCGCGACCCTGTCGTCGAGCTACAACGATCCCTACGACGTCGCGCGCCGCTTCGCCACGCTGGACCTGCTCAGCGGCGGGCGGGCCGGATGGAACGTGGTCACCACGGCCGGCGCCGAATCGGCCCGCAATTTCGGCTACGACGACGAATTCGACCACACCACGCGGTATCGCCGCGCGGCCGAATTCGTCGATGTGGTGCGCAAACTGTGGAACAGCTGGGAACCCGGCGCCCTCGTCGGGGACAAAGCGGCCCACCGGTTCGCCGACGTGGATCGCATCCACCGGATCGACCATCGCGGTGAATTCTTCGATGTGGCAGGGCCGTTGAACGTCCCGCGCTCACCGCAGGGTGAGCCGGTGATCGTCCAGGCCGGCGCCTCGGACGCGGGGCGGGCGCTCGCCGCGACGGTCGGCGAGGTGATCTTCACCGCCGCGCAGACCGTCGCCGAAGCGTCCGAGTACCGACGCGATGTGTCCGCGCGCGCGGCAGCGGCGGGCCGTCCGCCCGGCAGTTTCCTGGTGCTGCCGGGGTTGTCCACGGTGATCGGCGCCACCGAGCGTGAGGCGGCCGAGCGCCGAGCCCTGCTGGACGAACTGGTGCCCACCGAATACGCGCTCAATCGTCTGGCCGACCAACTCGGTGTGGATCCGGAAGTGCTGCAACCGGATTCGCCGCTGCCGTTCGACAGCCTCCCCGATCCGCGGGCGGCGGGTGGTTCGCACACCTTCCGCCGGGTGGCCGTCGACCTGGCCCGTCGCGAGAACCTGACCGTGCGGCAGCTGCTGCGGCGCCTCGGCGGCGGGCTCGGGCACCGCATCGTGACCGGCACACCGGAGCAGGTCGCCGACACCATCGTCGAGTGGGTGGAGGCCGGGGTGGCCGACGGATTCAACCTGATGCCCGATGTGCTCCCCGGCGGCCTGGACGACTTCGTGACGGGTGTGGTGCCGATTCTGCAGCGGCGCGGCGTCTTTCGCGCCGAATACCGCGGCAGCACACTGCGATCGCATCTCGGCTTGCCGATACCGGAACCGATCCGCACCCCGGAGGTGGCGCGATGACGCGCGAACTGCATTTCTTCGTCAATGTCGGCAGCTCCGGCTACCACCCCGCGGCCTGGCGCGAAGACGATCTGCCCGCCGACGCCTTCATCCGTTTGTCGCACTATCGCCGGACGGCCGAGATCGCGGAACGAGGTGCGCTGGACGGGCTGCTGTTCCCGGACATCCCCGTGCAGCAACCGTCGATCGCCCGCGCGCCGGCGGCCACCCTCGATCCCATCCTGCTCACCTCCGCTCTGGCGGTGAGTACCGAGCGGATCGGCTTGATCCCCACCGCCACGACGACGTTGAACCGGCCCTACAACCTGGCGCGGCGGATCCTGTCGCTGGACCGGATCTCCGGCGGCCGGGCGGGATGGAACGTGGTCACCACCTTCGCCCCGGATGCCGCCCGCAACTTCGGTCTCCACGACCTGCCCGAGCGGGAGGAGCGTTACCGGCGTGCCGCCGAATATGTCGACCTCACCCTCCGGCTCTGGGACAGCTGGGAGGACGACGCCGTCATCGGGGACCAGGCCGCCGGTCGGTTCGCCGATCCGGCCCGGGTGCACGCGGTCGACCACGACGGTGAGTTCTACCGGGTCGCCGGGCCGCTGAACGTGCCGCGCTCGCCGCAGGGGCGGCCGGTGCTCGTGCAGGCGGGTGCGTCGGGGCCCGGCCGGTCCTTCGCCGCGGCGTGGGCCGAGGCGATCTACACCACCCATCTGAGCCTGACCGGGGCGCAGGAGTTCGCCGCCGAGATCCGCAGCGCCGCAACGGCTTCCGGCCGCGATCCGGATGCCGTCCGGATTCTTCCCGGCCTGATCCCGGTGCTGGGCTCGACCGAGCGGGAGGCGCAGGTGGCGTTCGATCGGCTGCAGCAGCGGTTGCACCCCGACAGCGATCCGGTGCGATCGCTGGCCGCCTGGCTCGGACATCCCGACGAGGTGCTCGATCTCGACGCACCGCTGCCGCCACGGTTGCTCACACTGCCCGAGGGGCGGATCGGCCCGCAGGGCTTCTTCTATTCGCTGACCCGGTACGCCGCCGAAACCGGATATACCGTGCGGCGGTTGCTGACCGAATTCCTCGGCGGTCATCGTGTCGTCGCCGGTACGCCGGACGCGGTCGCCGACCACATCGAGCGCTGGTTTCGCGCCGGCGCGGTGGACGGGTTCACCATCATTCCCGCGGTATTGCCGGCGTCGCTGGCCGATTTCGTCGACGAGGTGGTGCCGCTGCTGCGCACCCGAGGACTGTTCCGGCGCGAATACACCGGCACCACCCTGCGTCACCACCTCGGGCTGGCGGAGCCGTCGAATTCCTTCGCACCGGCCCTCGCGGCCGCCGACAGAAAGTGACAAACCACCGCATGACATCCCGCTATCTGGGCCGCACCGGTGTACTGGTCAGCCCACTCACCCTGGGCGCCATGAACTTCGGCGCCTGGGCCAACCGCGATCACGACGACGCGATCCGGATCATCCATCGCGCACTGGACGCCGGCATCACGGTGGTCGACACCGCCGACGTGTACTCGCAGGGCGAGAACGAGCAGATCGTCGGAAAGGCACTCGCGGGCCGGCGCGACGAGGTGTTCCTGGCCACGAAATTCCACGGGCAGATCGGCACCGATCCGAACAGCCGCGGCAATTCGCGCCGCTGGATTCTGCGCGCGGCCGAGGACAGCCTGCGCCGCCTCGGCACCGATCACCTCGATCTCTATCAGATCCACCGGCCCGATCCGGACGTCCCGCTGGAGGAAACGCTGGGCGCGCTCGACGATCTCGTCAGAGCCGGCAAGATCCGCTACTACGGCACCACCACGTTCGAACCCCATCAGCTGGTGGAGGCCCAATGGGTGGCCGAGGATCGGCAGCTGCACCGGCCGGTCAGTGAACAGCCGCCGTATTCGATCCTGGCGCGCGGTGCCGAACGGGCCACGCTGCCGGTGGCCCAGCGCTACGGGCTCGGGGTGCTGACCTGGAGTCCGCTGGCCGGTGGCTGGCTGTCGGGACGCTACCGCGACGGTGGGCAGGCGCCGGAATCCTCACGGCTGCAACGCCAGCCGCATCGTCACGATCCGGCACTGACGGTGAATCAGCGCAAACGCGCCGTGGCCGAGGAGCTCGCGAAACTGGCCGACGAGGCGGGGCTCTCGCTCGTCCACCTGGCCCTGGCGTTCGTCCTGCAGCATCCGGCGGTGAGCTCGGTGATCATCGGACCACGCACCCTCGACCAGCTCGAAGGCCAGCTCGGCGCGGTCGACGTGCGCCTGAGCACCGATGTGCTGGACCGCATCGACGAGATCGTCGCGCCCGGCGTCACGATCAGCCCCGCCGACGAGGGCTACCTGCCGCCGTCACTGACCGAATCCACCCTTCGCCGCCGCCAGCCAGGAGCCCGCCGATGAGCCTGTCCGACCTGCGCACCCTCGGCCGCACCGGCGTGCGGATCAGCCCGTTCGTCCTGGGCGCCATGAACTTCGGGGCGCGCGGCAACACCAGCCACGAGGAATCCGTCGCCCTGATCCATCGCGCACTCGATGCCGGGATCAACACCATCGACACCGCCGACACCTACTCGCGGGGTGAATCGGAGATCATCGTCGGCAAAGCGCTGGCCGGTCGCCGTGACCAGGTGATCCTGGCCAGCAAATTTCACAATTCGGTCGACGACGATCCGTCGCATCGGGGTAACTCCCGGCGCTGGATCGTGCGCGCGGTGGAGGATTCGCTGCGCCGCTTGGGCACCGATCATCTGGACCTGTATCAGGTGCACCGGCCGGAATCGATCACCGCGATCGACGAGACCGTGGGTGCGCTCGACGATCTGGTGCGCGCGGGCAAGATCCGTTACTACGGCACCTCGGTGTTCTCGCCCGCCGAATTGATCGAGGTGCAGTGGTCGGCCGATCGGCGCCGGTGGCACCGCGCGGTCAGCGAACAAGTGCCCTACTCGCTGCTGGTCCGTGGCATCGAACGCGAAACCCTGCCGATCGCAAGGAAATACGGTCTCGGCGTCCTCACCTACGGTCCGCTGGCCGCCGGCTGGCTCAGCGGTAAGTACCGGATCGGCGCCGACCAGCCGGCATCGCAGCGGGCGGACCTGATCCCGGGCCGCTTCGATATCGACGCCCCGGCCAACGCGGCGAAACTGGCCGCCGCCGACGCGCTGGCCCGGTTGGCCGAGGAATCGGGCCTGAGCCTGATCGAGCTGGCGATCGGTTTCGCGGGTTCGCATCCGGACGTCTCGGGCATCATCATCGGCCCCCGCACCGGCGAGCATCTGGACACCTACCTGCGCGCCGCCGATGTGGTGCTGGAATCCGAGGTGCTGGACCGGATCGACGAGATCGTCCCGCCCGGTACGTATTTCCACGAACGCGACACCGGCAAGATCCCCGACGCCCTCGCCGATCCGGCGTTGCGCCGCTCGGCCTGACGCGGTTCGGTCCGCCGCCTCGGGAGGCCTGAACTAATCGTGCAAACTTGGCCCTGTTGCGCAGTTTTCTCGCAATCTCGTCGAGGCTTGCACGATTAGTTCAGGCGCCGGTGTGACGACCGCGCGACGGTTGTGGCGTGGCCGAGCCGGTGCGCTCGATCAACTCTTCCAACTCGAGCTCCCCGGCCCGGGTTTGCGCGCCCGCCTCGAGTGCGGCGGAAAACCGTTGTACCGCATCGGTTCCGGTGAACAGCGGCATGAGCAGCTCGAGCTCGGCGGCCAGGCCCTCGGTCAACGGCAGCTCGCCCGCGGCCCGCACGGCGCGTTTGGCGGCGGCGACCGCGGCCGGGGGATGACCGGCGATGCGGCGGGCGAGGTCGTCGACGAAGGCGTCGAGTTCATCGGCGGGCAGGGCGCGGTCGATCCAGCCGTAGCGTTCGGCGGTGCGCGCGTCGTAGAGCTGCGCCCCGAGGACGACCTCCAGCGCCCGGGAGCGGCCGATGAGCCGTGGCAGCAGCTGTGTGCCGCCACCACCGGGGAGAATGCCGAGCGCCACCTCGGGCTGGCCGAACCACGCGTGATCGATTGCGGCGTAACGCAAATCGAGTGCGAGCAGGAATTCCGCACCGCCGCCGCGGGCCCGTCCGGTGATTTTCGCGATCGTCGGCTGCGGCAGAGCTCGGTAGCGTTCGAGCAGCGTCGGCCCGGGACCGGTGGCATAGGTTTCGAGCGCTTGCGGATCGGTGACCAGACGCATATCGCCGTGCGCGAGAAAGAATTCCGGATTCGCGCTGGCGAAGACGACGACCCGGGTGCCGGGATCGTCGCGCAATTCGGTGTGCAGCCGGTCGAGGTCGGCTACCAGTGCTTCGTCGAGCAGATTGACCGGGGGATGGTCGATGGTCACGGTGGTGACGCCGCGGTCGGAATCGACGGTCAGAGCGGTGAAGTGAGCGGACATGACACTCCTGACTTCTTTTGTAGAACTCAGACCCTAGCTGACTTCGCATTCAGAACTCAACCGGTAGAATCGCCGCCATGGAATGGGCATCGGTCGGATTGGACAACTGCCCGGTGGTCCGCGCACTGGAGGTGGTCGGCAGCCGGTGGACGCTGATCGTCCTGCGCGAACTGTTCAACGGTGTCCGGCGTTTCGAAGACATCCAGCAGCATCTGGGGGTGTCGACCTCGGTGCTCAGCAAGCGGCTGGCGGACATGGTCGACCAGGGGCTCGCCGAGCGGCGGCCCTACCGTGCCGACGGACGGCGCGAACGGTACGAGTATCTGCCCACCGAAAAGGCATGGGATCTGTATCCCGTGGTCGTGGGCCTGACGCAATGGGGCGACCGCTATCTCGCGGATCCGGAAGGCCCGCCGGTGCGCCTTGTCGACGGCCGCACCGGGCAAGAGGTCGTCGCCGCGGTGGTACCCGCCGACACGCCCGCCTGCGATCCCGCCGATATCGAGGTGATCGCCGGGGCATCGATTCGGCGGGTCGCCGGCGGGCCGGAGTGAGGGTGTCGGCGCTCAGCCGATGAGCTCCCCGCGGGAACGGTTCGCGGCATCGGGCGCCCAGGCGGCGTGCAGCCTGGCGTAGCGGCCTCCGGCGGTCGAAAGCTGCTCGTGGGGGCTGTCTTCCACGATCCGGCCCGCGTGGAAGACGAGGATTCGATCGGCGATCTCCGCGCTGTGCAGCCGGTGGGCGATGGTGACGGTGGTGCGGCCGGAGGTCAGCTGCACCAAGGCGCGCTGCAATCGCACATCGGTGGCCGCGTCGACGCCGCTGGTGGCCTCGTCGAGCACCAGCAGATCCGGATCGGTCAGGGCGGTGCGCGCCAGGGCGACCAGTTGCCGTTCACCCGCCGACAGCGCTTCGCCGCGGCGGCCCACCACTGTCTGCAGGCCGTCGGGAAGGTGGTCGATCCATTCGCGCAGGCCGAGCCGGTCCAGCACGTCGAGCACCGCCTCCCGGGAGGCGCCGTCGCGCCCGAGCGCTATGTTGTCCTCGATGCTCCGGTCGAACAGGAACGGATCCTGCGGCACGATCGCCACCCGCCGCGCGAGCACCCCGCCGTCGATGTCGCCGGTATCGATATCCCACAGTGCGACCCGCCCTCCCGAGGGCAGTAGCTGCCGGGTGATCAGTTTCGCGAATGTGGACTTACCGCAACCGGTTTCGCCGACGACCGCGACGTGCTCACCCGCGCCGATCCGCAGATTCACCGGACCCAGCGCGAGCCTTCCCGGCACGTAGCCGAACGTCACCCCGGCCAGCTCGACGGTCGCCGCGCCGGGCGGAAGGGTGGTGTGCCGGGGCGTCCGCGAGCTGGTCGGAGTGTCCAGAACGGCCGCCACCCGGCGCAGTCCGGCCTCGGCGTTGCGGGCATCGGCGAGGCTGGTGACGGCGAACTGCATGGGCCGCACGAAGAAGGTGGCCAGGAACAGGAATGCCACGATGTCACCGGCGCTCGCGTGCAGCGGGCCGATGCCCGCGGCGGTGCCGACCACGATCACCGAGGTGGTGATCAGTCCGCTGGCCCACTCACCGACCGACATGTTGAATCCGACCGGCCACAGGGTTTTCCGCTGTGCGGTGAGGACGGCGTCGATGCGCCGCTCGGTACCCGCGCGCATCCGCTCCTCGATGCCGTAGCCCCGGATGGTGTCGATGCCGAGCAGCAGTTCCAGTAGTCCGGCATACAGTTCGCCGATGCGCACGCGCACCGCGTCGAAGCGTTGCGATACCAGTCGCTGCAACCGGCGACCGGCGATCGGGACGAGCGTGCCGATGATCAGCACCAGCACCGCCAGCGGCCACGAGTACACCGCCATCACGGCCAGAGCCAGCACCATCTGGCAGATGTTCTGCACCAGGGTGACTCCGCCCGACTGCGCGTAGACCGTCACCATGTCCAGGTCGTTGGTGACGCGGGCGACCAGGTCGCCGCCGGAATCGGTGCCGCGGTCGGCGGGATCACGACGCAGGACGCGGGTGAAGGCCGCGGTGCGCAATTCGAACAGGAATCGTTCCACGATCCGGATCAGGCGGCGGTTCACCAGCGAAGAGCTCAGCATCGCGGCCAGGACTGCCACCACGCCGACACCGACCGCCGCGAACACGATATGGGACCGCGCGGTCGGCGTGGTGTCGGCGAGCAGGGCGTGATCGAGTGCGTACTGAATGGTGACCGGGATGACGATGCGACCGCCGCCGGCGACCACGACCAGCAGCGCGATACCCAGCAGTGCGGGGCGCGGCAAGGGCGCGTGGCGGTCGAGCCGGCGCAGCAGTGCGGGAATCGAATCACGGTGCGTTACAGCAGATGTCATCGCAGAGTCTCCGCCGTGTCGTAGGCGCCGAGCAGATGTCGATACCCGGGTACGGTCGCTGCCAGTTCCTCGTGCGGGCCGTGCGCGACGATGCGACCGGCCTCGAGGTAGACGACGGTGTCCGCGAGGGAGATCGTCGCCGCCCGATGGCCGACCAGCACGACGGTGGTGTGCCGGTCGGTTCCCGCGTATTCCGTGCGTAGCCGCTCCACCACGGTGTGCTCGACCAAGGGGTCCAACGCGGAGGTGGTGTCGTCCAGCAGCAGCAGGCGCGGTCGGCGAAACACCGCGCGGGCCAGAGCGATTCGTTGCCGTTGCCCGCCCGACAGCTGCGCGGATTCGGATACCACGGTGTCGAGCCCGCCGGGCAGTGCCGCGACGAAATCGTCGGCGCCGGCCACACGCAGCGCGCGCCGGACCGCGTCGTCGCCGCCGGTCGCGCCGAGGGTGATGTTGGCCCGCAGGGTGTCGGTGAACAGAAAGGCGTTCTGGGTCACCAGGGCGGTGCGATCGCGCAATGCCGCGGTGCTGAGCTCGCGGGTGTCGACGCCGTCGACGGCTACCGTGCCCCGGTCGGCTTCCAGCAGATGGGCGATGAGCGCCAGCAGGGTAGTCTTCCCGGAGCCGGTCGGGCCGACGACGGCGACCAGGCCGCCGGGCGGAATACGCAGCGCGATGTCGTGCACCACCCGCGCCGCGGTGTAGCCGAATTCGGCCGCGGTGAGATGGACCGCGCTTCCGGAGACAGGCAGTCCGGGCCGACATCGCCCCTGCGCGGGGCGTTCGGTTTCGGCCGCGGTGGCCGCCAGTTTGTCCTGTCCGGCGACGCCCAGGGGGAGCACCCCGAGAAAGCGCGCCAGGACGTTCAGCGGGATCGCGGTGGTGATCAGCAGATAGACGACCTCCACGAGCGTGCCGACGCCGAGCTGCCCGGCTTCGATGCGGCCGACCCCGACCGCGAGGATCACCAGCGCGGCCAGCGGCGGCAGCAGCTCGATCGCCGGTTCGAAGATCGCGGTGGCGCCGCCGACCCGCAGATTCGCCACCCGCAGCCGGTCGGCCGATGCCTCGAACCGCGCGATCTCCTGGTCGGTGATGCCCAGGGTGGCGATGACCTGACGGCCCTCGATCGCCTCGTGCGCCAGAGCGCTGAGTACGGCGCGCTGCTGCTGGGCCCGCTGTGCTCGCGGTGCCAGCACGCGCTGATAGGTGAGATTCGCGGCCAGTACCAGCGGTATGACGATCACGGCGATCACCGCGAGCCAGGCGTCCGCGAGCGCGATATCGACCATCACCAGCGTCAGCATCCCGGTCATGCCGACGGCGAACGGGAAGTGCTGCATGGGATCCCAGGCCATCTCGGTGTCGGAAACCGCATGCGAGACGAGATATCCGGCCTGGTGACGCCGATGCCAGGACACACCCAGGCGTAGATACTGCGCGACCACGGCCTTGCGGGCCGCCGCGGTGGACCCGAACTGGATGTTCCCGGTCGCGACCGTCCGCCCGATGATGGTGACCGCTCGCAGCAGCGAGACCCCGAGTACGAAGACGGCGCCGACGGCCCCGGCGGCCCACCCGAATCCGTGGTGGGCGAATCCGGCTACCACGATGTGGTCGGTACACCAGCCCACCGCCTTGGCGCCCAGCACCATGCAGCCGCCGTTGACGATGCTGCAGAAGAAGGCGATCGCCGCCATCCGCGGATGCCGGCGGCAGCCGCGCGCCAGGCTCGCCAGCCCGCGGCGCAGCGTGTTCGCGCCCCGCTCGGTCTCGATCCCCGCCGCGGCCAGGACGGGATTGCCCCCCATGCTCATGAAGCCGACTGCCGGTGCACCGAATCTGCCACGCGTGCCACCGGCACCTCCTCATCTGTCGATTCGTCCACTGTCGCGAAGTTCGTTGTTTATGGCAACGAACTTGATCGGCGTGATTCCAAAACCACCATCGGTGTCCCGGCCGGGGGAGAACAAGACAGTTCCGCTTATCGAATCGTTCAGTTCAACTGAAGGCTTCGGGCGTCAATGATTAGGCAGGGCAAGGGATTTCAATCATCGTGAGCGCACCCGTCGATTTCTCCCGGCTCGGGTGTTCCACTGTGGCGACCACTCAGGCCGCGGACGATTCCGGCTCCAGGAGGACTGTCATGACCCCGATATCACGACCGGATTCGCCGGCCGAAGCACTGGTACGCATCCGCGAGGTGCTGGCCGAATTCGCGAAGGGCGCCGGGGAACGCGACCTGTCCTTCGAACACCCCGACGAACTGATCCGCGCACTGGGTGACGCCGGATTCGGACGCCTGCGGGTGCCCGTCGAATTCGGCGGCTTCGATGTCGACCTGCCGACACTGTTCGATCTGCTCGCCGAAGCCGGCCGCGCCGACTCCAACATTCCGCAGATCTGGCGTGGACATTTCACCACCACCGAAATCCTGCGCGCCGAAACCGACTCCGAGGTGCGGGCCTACTGGCTGCACCGGATCGGCGCCGGCGCGGTATTCGGCAATGCGCAATCGGAACCGTCGGCCGTGATCGCCGCGGCGGAGGCCGCCGGCACCCTGACCGGTGAATGGGGCTCGACCACCACCCGGGTGCGTATCGACGAACACGGCCGGCGGCTCGTTTCGGGAACGAAGTTCTATTCCACGGGCTCGCGTTTCGCCGACTTCATCCGCGCGGCGGTGGCCGACGAGGACGGCAATCGCGGTTTCGTCGTCGTGCCCGCGCACCATCCGGGGGTCACCCACGCCGACGACTGGGACGGTATCGGGCAACGCCAAACCGGTAGTGGCACTACACTTTTCCACGATGTTCCGGTCGAGGAGCACGGTGACATCGGCCGCTACCGGGAGTCGCTGCGCGGTCTGGACTCGTTCGTGCAGATCGTGCATCTGGCGAATCTGACCGGTATCGCGCGCAGTATCGTCGCCGAAACCGTGGATCTGGTGCGCGGGCGCACGCGCACCAGCCCGCACGCGCTGACCCGCAACGCCGCCGAGGATCCCGAGGTGCTCGGTGTCGTCGGGCGGCTGGAGGTCCGGCGCCGCACCGCCGAAACCCTGCTGCGCCACGCCGCGGTGACCCTGGAGGCGGCCTACACCAGCGGGGCGGAGGCCGATTTCGGGTACGCGTACGTCGAGACGTCCGCGGCCCAGGTGGCTGTCATCGAGGCGGTGCTCGACGCCGCGACCACCGCCTTCGACGCACTCGGCTCCTCGGCGGTGCGCAACAGCGTGCACCTGGACCGCCATTGGCGCAACGCGCGCACGCTCGCCTCGCACAACCCCGTCGTCTACAAACCGCGGCTCATCGGCGATCATCTGGTCAACGGCGTGACGCCGCAGCCGGGCTACTACCGGGACCGGCCCTCGGTCGCCGATGCGGGCGAGGCGGCCGCCGAGGTGGGGAACGACCGGTGACCGACCGTCTGCACATCAACGTCAACATCCTCAACGCCGGAGTGTTCGGCGGGTCGTGGCGCTTCCCCGGGACCGACCCGCTGGCCAGTTACGGCATCGACCACTACACCTCGATCGCGAAGAAGGCCGAGGAAGCCACCCTCGACGCGGTATTCCTCGCCGACGGGCCGGCGCTGGATCCGAGCATCGAACATCGCCCCGGCAACAATCTGGAGCCGACCACGGTGCTGGCCCGGATCGCGGCGCGCACCGAGCGGATCGGGTTGATCGCTACGCTCTCGTCGTCGTACAACGATCCCGTCGAACTGGCCCGCCGCCTCGGCGATCTCGACCATCTCAGTGGTGGCCGCTTCGGCTGGAACGTGGTCACCACCGCCGGGCCCGTCGCGGCGCGCAACTTCGGCCGCGATGCCGAACCCGACCACGCGCTGCGGTATCGCCGGGCCGCGGAATTCGTCGAGCGGGTCGTCGCGAGCTGGGCCGAGCGCACCGAATTTCGTTCGCCGCAGGGCCGGCCCGTGGTCGTGCAGGCCGGTGGCTCCAGTGACGGTAAGCGGCTGGCCGCGCGGGTGGGGGAGGTGATCTTCTCCGCCGAACAGGACCTCGACACCGCGCGGGCGTTCCGCACCGAATTGCGGGACGGGGCACGGGCGTTCGGCCGGAATCCGGATGAGATCGTGGTTCTGCCCGGGCTGTCCACCGTGGTGGGCAGCACCGAGGCGGAGGCGGCCCGGCGCCGTGAGTTGCTCGACGAACTCCTGCCCGACGCCTATGCGCGGACCCGGCTGGCCGGACAACTCGGCATCTCGCTGGACGGTCTCGCCGACGACGAGCGCATCCCCGCCGGCCTGCTGCCCGAACCCGACGACGCCGGCGGTTCGCAAACCTTCTACCGGGTCGTCAAGGACATCATCGATCGGGAGCGCCCGACACTGCGGCAGCTGCTGAAGAAGCTGTCCGGTGGCGGTGGGCACCGCATCGTGGTCGGCACCCCGGAACGGATCGCCGACGACATCGAACGGTGGTTCCGGGCCGGCGCGGCGGACGGATTCAACGTGATGCCCGACGTATTGCCGTCCGGATTCGACGATTTCGCCGACCACGTGATCCCGGAACTGCGCCGGCGCGGGTTGTTCCGCACCGAATACGACGGCAGGACGCTGCGCGATCACCTCGGTCTGGGAATTCCCGATGTCCCGGTGGGGGTGTGGGACCGCGGACCACTGGAGGTGGCGCGATGAGCATTCCGCTCGCCCCGGACCCGCAGCCCGAACGGAGGACAGCATGATGAGCACCGTTCCGATCCTGATCGATGTCGCCGTCGGGGCGGCGGCATCGGATGCGACCGCCTCGGAGTCCGGCGCCCGATCCGCTTCCGGCGCTGCCGCATCGGCAATCGATGCCGGTGAGCTCATGTCGATCGAGTGGGCGGCGCGTATCGCCGCTGCCGCGCAGCAGGCCGGTGTCGCCGCCCTGCGGATTCTCGACTCGGCCGGGGGCCGGCGCGCCCTCGATCCCAGTATCGCCGCCGCCTATCTGGCCGGGCAGGCCGGCGATATCGGCTATCTGGTCGATATCGCGACCACGCACAACGCGCCCTACAACGTCGCCCGCCGGGTGCTGTCCTTCGACCGGGCCACCGGCGGCCGCTCGGGAGTGGTGCTGCGTCCCGGTGACGGTGACGAGGTGAGCGATGCGGTCACCGTGCCCTCGCCTCCGCTGCCTCCCGGACGACGCTGGGCGGAGTACACGGAAGTTCTTGCCCGCCTGTGGGAATCGTTTCCCCGCGCGGCGCTGCTCGGCGATCGGGAGCGTGCGCGGGTCGTCGATCCGGCCCTGATCGCGGGAATCGATCACGAGGGCCGTGGCTATCACGTCGCCGGGCCCTTGGACGGTCCGTCGTCGGTGCAGGGGCGTCCGCTCGTCGTCGCCGCCGATACCGACCTGGTCGGATGGGATATCGCGGCCCGCTCGGCGGACGCGGTGATCGTCGCGGGCACCGCCGTCTCGGGCGCCGGACGCGCCCTGACCGCCGCCCTGGAGCGCGTCGGCAGACGACGCGGCGAGGTGGCGCTGATCGGCCGCGCGCCGGTGACGGTGCGCGACGCGCGCGACGGGCGTGCGGCACTGTCCCGGTTGGCGGACTGGGCACACGCCTACGATCTCGACGCCGTGGAGTTGGCGCCGACCGGCGGCGCCCGCGGTGTACTGGCCGCCGCCGAGGCGGTGGCGACGGTGCGATCCGCGCGGCGCGCTCCCACATTGCGGGCCGCGCTCGGACTGCAACCGGTTGCGGCGGTGCTGCGATGACCGCTGTTCAGCCGCATCGCACCCCGGAGGCGACCGGCCCGACCGTGGCCGGTATCCGCGCCGCCGCCGAGCCGATTCTGCGCCGGCTCGGCGAGACCGCCGCCGCCCGCGAATCCGCTCGCGACTACGCCTTCGCCGAGGTGCGCGCACTCGCCGAAACCCGGATCGCGCTGACCGGCATCGCCCGCGAGGACGGCGGTGCGGGTGGTTCGCTGCGCGCCGTCACCGATCTGGTGATCGCGATAGCCCGTGCCGATTCCAGTGTGGCACAGGCGCTTCGCAGCACCTTCCTGACCGCGTACCGGGTGGCGAGTCGCCCGGACCTCCCGCAACGGGATCTCACCCTGCAGCGGCTGCGGGCCGGCGACCTGTTCGCCGGCACCGCCAACGAGCGCACCGGCGGGGCGAGCGGGCAGACCAACGCGACCGCCCGCCGCTCGGGCGACGACTGGATCGTCGACGGCGAGAAGTACTACTCGACCGGCGGCCTGTACGCGTCCTGGTTCTCCACACAGGCGCGCACCGAGGACGGTACGGTCCTGCGCTTCACCGTGCCCGTCGATCGCGCGGGCGTCGAGCGGCTCGACGATTTCGACGCCGTCGGACAGCGCCTGACCGCGAGTGGCACAACACGTTTCACGAACGCGCTGGTATACGGCCACGAGGTCACCGAAACCGAAACCGACGAGCCGGACAACCCGTGGCAGGGGTCCTTCGCGCAGCTCTACCTCGCCGCGGTCGAGGCCGGAGTGGCAGCGCGCGCGTTCGACGACGCCGTCGTCTTCGTGCGGGAGAAGGCCCGCCCGATCAAACACAGTTCCGCGAGCGCCAGTGTCGACGATCCCTACGTCCGCCAGACGGTGGGCCGGATCGCGGCCCGTGCCCAGGCCGCACGCGCGGTGGTTCTGCTCGCCGCGGAAACCCTCGCGGGAGTGCACGGCCTGACCGGCGCCCAGGCCCGCGCCGCCGGTGCCGAGGCCGCGGTCGAGGTCGCCCAGGCCGGTGTGATCGCCATCGAATCAGGTTTGGCCGCAGCGGAATTGCTCTTCGACGTAGGCGGCGGCTCGATCACCGACCGTGGCCTCGGTTTCGACCGGCACTGGCGCAATGCCCGCACCGTCGCCAATCACAATCCGCGCCAATGGAAACAGGCGGTCGCGGGCGCCTACCACCTGACCGGCGCGGAACCGCCGACCACCGGACTGTTCTGAGCCCTTCAACCCCGAAGTCACCATCGACGACAACCGAGAGGACCCCGTGACCGTCTACACCCCCGATTCGCCCTATGCCGCCGTCGACAATCGCTACGAGACGATTCCGTATCGCCGCAGCGGGCGTTCGGGTCTGGACCTGCCGTCGATCTCGTTCGGCCTGTGGCAGAAGTTCGGCACCGACTACCCCTTCGCCACCCAGCGCGAAATCATCCTCCATGCTTTCGATCTGGGCATCACCCACTTCGACAATGCCGACCGCTACGGCCCGCCGCACCGGGCCGCGCAGCTGAACTTCGGCGCGGTGCTGTCGAAGGATCTGGCGCCCTACCGCGACGAGCTCATTCTGTCGACGAAGGCCGGCAACCCGATCGGCGCCAGCCCCTATCTTCGTGGCGGCTCGCGCAAATCGCTGGTGGCCTCGCTGGAGCACAGCCTGCGCGACCTGGGCACCGACTACGTCGACATCTTCTACCACCACAGCCCCGACCTCGAGACTCCGCTGGAGGAGACGGTCGGCGCGCTGGTCGACGTGGTGCGCCAGGGCAAGGCTCTGTACGTGGGCATCTCCAACTACCGGCCCGACCGGGCGCACGAGATCGCCGAGTTGCTGCGCGGGGAGGGGGTGCCGTTGCTGATCCATCAGACCCGGTATTCGATCTATGATCGCGGCCCCGAACAGAGCGGGCTGCTCGACACCGCCGGCGGCGACGGATTCGGTGTGATCGTGTATTCACCACTGGCACAAGGGCTTCTGACCGACAAGTATCTCGAGACGATTCCCGAGGGCGCGCGGGCACGCAACAGCGCCTTCCTCTCGCCCGAGGTCATCGACGACACCTACCGGCAGCGCACCGCCGCGTTGAACAAGATCGCCGAATCGCGGGGGCAGTCGCTGGCACAGCTGGCGCTGCAGTGGGTGTTGCGGCGTCCCGAGGTCACCTCCGCGCTGATCGGCGCCAGCTCCGCCCGACAGCTCGACCACAACCTGGCGGCGCTGAGCTTCCCGGCGCTGACCGAGGAGGAACTGGCGCTGATCGACGAGCACGGCGTGCACGGAACCGGATCGCGGCGCTGAGATGTCCGGTCCGACATCGGGTTTCCATCTCAACTTGTCGCTGATGACGCCGGGACATTTCCGGCAGGCGTGGCGGTTGCCGCACGCCGATCCGCTCGCCTATCTGGATATCGAGTACTTCCAGCGGCTCGCGCGCATCGCGGAGGCGGCGAAAATCGACGCGGTCTTCCTCGGCGACGGGCCGGCGCTGCGCGGGGAGATCGAGGAGGCGCCGGGCACCGGTATCGATCCGCTGGTGCTGCTGGGCTCCGTCGCGGCGGTGACCGAGCACCTCGGCGTGGTGATCACCTCCTCGACCACCTACAACTCGCCGTACAACCTGGCGCGGCGATTCCAGGCGCTCGACCATGTGACCAAGGGCCGGGCGGCGGTCAATATCGTCACCACCGGAACACCCGCCGCCGCAGCCAATTTCGGCCTCGACGCCCATCCCGATCGCGAGACCCGCTATCGGCGGGCCTGGGAATTCCTGGATGTGGTCACCAAACTCTGGGACAGCTGGGACGCCGGCTGGCTGATCGCGGACAAGGCGTCGGGCCGCTACGCCGATCCGGACCGGATCCACCGCATCGACCACGAAGGAGAGTTCTTCTCCGTCGCGGGCCCACTGCCGGTGCCGCCGGGTCCGCAGGGACGGCCGGTCGTGGTGCAGGCGGGCGGGTCGGAGGGCGGCCTGAGGTTGGCCGGGGGGTTCGCCGACGTGGTGTTCACGGTGGCTCAGACCCGAGAGCGGGCCGTCGCGTTCCGGGAGGAGATCCGCCGCCGGGCCGTGGCCGCCGGTCGCGGGCCGGACGCGGTGAAGGTGTCACTCGGCGTGGTGGTGCTGGTCGCGGCGACCGAGGAGCAGGCACGTCGCCGCGAACGCGAACTGTACGACCTGCTGCCGATCGAGCGGCTCACCGCCAACCTTCTCGCCAACCTCGGCCTGCCGACAGGGTCGTTCGGACCCGACGATCCGATCGCCGCCGGAGATCTCCCGGAAAACATTCCGGCCGAGACATTTTCGACCGGATTCAGCGAATCCACCCGAGCGCTGATCGCCGCCGGGCCGCGTACGCCGCGCGAGTTGATCGAACGCGGCGCCGGTGGATCGGGGCATCGCCTGCTGGTGGGAACCCCCGAACAGGTCGCCGACGATCTGCAGCAGTGGTTCGAAGCCGGAGCCGCGGACGGGTTCACGATCATGCCGGCCGAAACCGCCGTGGATCTGGAGAACTTCGCCACCGGCGTGGTGCCGATCCTGCAGCGGCGCGGGCTGTTCCAGCGAGAATATCGGGACCGGACACTGCGTGCGCGCTTGGGGCTGCCGGTGACGCACCGTCAGCTGGGCGAAATCGCCGAATCGGCCTGAAAACGGTTGTGCTGCAGCGGTAGCACCGAGGCGGGGACGTCGAGCCCCGCCTCGGCGCTTTCGCTCAGCGCAGCAGCGGCAGCAGGTGCTCGCCCTGGCGGTGGATCTCCTGCAGGTAGGGAGTGTCGGACAGGACGAAATGGGTGATCCCGAGGTCCTGATACTTCCGCAGCGATTTGGCGACGTCCTCGGCCGAACCGACCAGCCAGGTGCTGCCCGCACCGCCCCCGCCGACCCGGCCCGGCGCGGTGTAGAGGTTGTCGTCGAGCACGTCGCCGCGGGCCGCGAGGTCGTAGAGGCGCTGCTGGCCGACCGCGGCCCGCCGCTGCGGTTCCGGGCCCGCCTCATGGCTTTTCGCCATTTCCGCGACCCGGGCCTGGGCATCGGCCCACGCCTGTTCGGTGGTGTCGCGCACGACGGTGGTGACTCGCAGACCGAATTCCAGCGGCGGGAGTTCGCGTCCGTGCTGCTCGCTGAGCGTCCGCAGGCGTTCGATCCGCTCGCGCACGTCGGCGAGCGGCTCACCCCAGAACAGCTGGACATCGGCCACGGTCGCCGCGACCCGCTCGGCGGCCGCCGACGCCCCGCCGAAGTAGAGGGTGGGATGCGGCCTGCCCTCCCGGGCCGGAATGCGTGGCAGCACCGTGGAATCGGTCACCCGGTAGTGCGTTCCGTCGTGGGTGACGTTCTCCTCGGTCCAGAGCCGGCGAACGAGGCGGATGAACTCCTCGGTCCGCCCGTAGCGGGCGGCCTGGTCCTCCTCGGATTCGCCGTAGGCGGCGAGATTGTCCTTCCCGGAGACGATGTTGATCCGGACCCGGCCGCCGGACAGATGATCGAGTGTGGCGACCGCCGAGGCGAAATGGGCGGGACGCCAGTATCCGGGCCGGATGGCGATCAGCGGCTCGAACGACCGGGTGCGCGCGGCGAGCGCCGCCGCCACGGTGAGCGTGTCCGGACGTCCCCATCCGGTGCCGAGCAATGCGCCCTTCCAGCCGTACTCCTCGAGCGCTCGCGCCTGCGCGGTGAGGGTGTCGAGGCTGTTGTGATCGGTGGTGACGGTGTCGCCCCGGTGGCCCGGTGTCACTTGATTGGGGATGTACCAGAGGAATTCGGCGCTCATCGGGGTCGTCCTGTTCGGTGGTCGCGATCCGCGGCGGGCGCTGCTGGCTACCGCCGGAGGAAGAATGTTCGGCGAGGCGAACACCGAGAGTATGGCCCCGCCGGATCGTCCGATCGCCTGTCCGGCAGCGCGCCGCGATGTGTGAAAAGCGCTGTGTACTGCGATAAGTCGGCCCCGGCCGAAATAAATTCCGGGGGATTCGAGAGCGCCGCCGAGGGCGCCGGTTCGTCGGAGGGTGTCGAGTTCCTCACGCCCGGTTGCGCAGGACGCTCCGATCGCGAAAGTTCACAGCGTTTCCGGACGGAGACGACTCTCCGCGAGCGCCGCCGCTGCCGTCGCCACCGCGTCGATCATCCGGTCTCGCTGGGTGCCGGGGAGCCGCTCGGCCAACTGCCGCTCCAGTGTGGCGCGAACATCGTCGCGCAGCGCGAGCCCGGGGCCGGTCAGGACCGCTCGGGTGACTCGCCGGTCCGCCGGATCGGGTTCACGCGCCAGCAGTTCCCGGCGCTCCAATCGGTCCACCATTCCGGTGACGTTGGTCTTGTCGCATCCGAGCGCCGCGGCGAGCTCGCCGAAGGTGGGCCGCGACTTGTGCACCAGGCACAGCAACTCCACTTGCTGCGGGGTCAAACCGTAACTCCGCGCGACCTTTCCGTAGAGCACGCTCAGCTCCCGGTGCAATGCGCCGAAGGCGGTCACTGAATCCGGGTCACCGATGGCCATCGCCAAAGTTTAGCTGCCCGACTGTTGACATGCTCTACCAATTAGTCGATGGTGTGGACTATATACATGCTCATCTATATGGAGGACTCATGCCGGTAGCGATAGTGACCGGGGCGTCGGCGGGGATCGGGCGGGCGATCGCGGGCCGCCTCGGATCCGAAGGAACGGCTGTCGTCGTCAACTATCTCGGCAACCGCATTGCGGCCGAGGAACTGGTGACCACCGTCGAGGCGTGTGGCGGACGCGCGGTGGCCGCCCGGGCCGACGTCTCCGACCCCGCGCAGCTGCGCGGGCTGTTCGATCTGGCCGAGGACGAGTTCGGCGGAGTCGACATTCTCGTGAACAATGCGGGCACCGCTCGGTTCGCGTCTCTCGCGCAAGCCACCGACGAGGATTTCGACCGCACCTTCTCACTCAACGTGAAAGCCACGTTCGTCGCACTGCGCGAGGCGGCGAATCGCCTGCGCGATCACGGACGGATCGTGGTGATCTCCTCCGGCGTGACGGTCACCCACCGTCCCGGCTCGGCGGTCTATGCCGCGAGCAAGGCCGCCGCCGAGGAATTGGTGCGTGTTCTGGCCCGAGAGCTGGGTTCGCGTGGCATCACCGTGAACAGTGTGCTGCCGGGTGCGACCCGCACGGAAGCCCTCGCCGGTGCACGAAATACCGCGGCGCTCGAAGAGGTCGCTGCGGCGACGCCTCTCGGCCGCATCGGTGAGCCGGGAGATATCGCCGACATCGTCGCGTTTCTGGTCTCCGACAACGCGCGATGGATCACCGGCCAGTCCGTGCGCGCCGGCGGTGGACTCTTCTGACGTCCGCGGGCGATCGCGGTAAGAATTGGCCTGAACCAAAGCCTCCGGTCGGCCGCCGGAACGTGCGAATGTCGTTGGGTTATCGCGGATATGGACCGCGCCGGGCCTGCGAGGACATCGGCGTCGTATCCGCCGCAGGAGCGGGATGCGCCCCTCGTGCGGGCTGATCGCGCGATCCATTCAGCACACCGACGGTCCCGGGAGAGCACTTATGACGTCGACACATACCGAGCCCGTGCCACCGGCACTCGACTCCATCGAATTGCAGGCGGTGATCGACGAGATCGCCGCGGATGCCCGGCGCCGCCGCGAGGCCGGCGGGGGCCGACCGGATCGCGCGCTGGCGCTGGCTCGCGAGCATCGCCTGGGCGCGGTGCGGCTGCCGCGCGACCTCGGCGGCGCCGGCTACAGCCTGCGCGAATTCTTCGCTCTCGCGGTGCGGCTCGCACAGGCCGATCCCGACGTCCCGCACATCCTGCGCATCCACTGGGGCACCGCCGAGGAAGCGCTGCGCACGCGCGAGACGCAGCGAAGCAAGCAATGGCTGCGGTGGATCCGCGAGGGCAAGATCTTCGCCGGTGCGCAGTCGGAGCTGTCCGGGCAGCCCGGTGTGTACAGCTACGACACGCTGCTCACCGCCGAGGGGGATCGATTCCGGCTCAACGGCCGCAAGTTCTACAGCACGGGCAGCATCTACGCCGACTATCTGCGCATCGGCGCGAACGACGAAGCGGGACAACAGGTCAGCGTGGTCGTTCCGGGCGACCGCGAGGGCGTGGTGCACGTCGACGACTGGGACGGCATCGGACAGCGTGAGACCGGCAGCGGCACCACCGTCTTGGACGACGTGCTCGTGCACCCGGACGAGATCGGCGAATTCCGGCTGCTCCCAGGCCCGGGACGACCCCGCAGCCCGCTGGTGCATCTGCTGCTGCACGCGATCGCCGCGGGCATTCTGCGGGCACTGACCGAGGACACCGCGACGCTGCTGCGCGAGCGGACCCGATCCTATTCGTGGGGCAACGCCGAACTGGCCCGCAACGATCCGCAGCTGCTGGCTGTCGTCGGATCGCTGTCGAGTACCGCATTCGTGGTGGAAGCCGCGGTGCTGGCGGCCGCCGACGCGCTCGACGCGGCGACCCGGCACATCTGGCAGCACGGCGTCCCCGACGATCGCCTGGAACTCGCGGCCTCACTCCAGACCGCGCAGGTCAAGGTGGCCGTGGAAAAGATCGCGCTGAGCGCCGCGGCCGAGGCCTTCGACGCCGGTGGCGCGTCGTGGACGCGCGCATCGGCCGGGCTCGACCGGCACTGGCGCAATCTGCGGACGCTGTTCTCCCACAACCCGACCGTGTACAAGGCGCGGGTCGTGGGAGATGTCGTCGTCAACGACGCCGAGCTGCCGAGCGTCGGATTCTTCTGAGTCCGAGCGCTTTCCGGCAGTGTGGTGCGGGGGAGCTGGGTGGCGGTGCGTCGAGCGCCCGTCAGCCCGGCTCGTCCCCGCTGGCCACCGGGCGGGTGGAATCGGAACTCCACGCCGAGAACGAGCCGGGATAGAGAGCGGCCTCGACGCCGAGTGTCGCCAGCGCCAGCACGTCCAGGGTGGCCGCGGTGCCGCCGCCGCAGTAGGCGCCCCACTGCGTCCGGTCGCCGGATTCGCCCGCGCCCCGGTATTCGGCGCGCAGTGCGTCGGGGGCGCGCAACAACCCGTCCGGCGCGATATTGCGTGCCGCGGGAAGATGCACCGCGCCCGGGATGTGCCCGCCGCCGGAGGCGCCGGAATAGCCCGCGCTGTCGCGAGCGTCGAGGAGTACACCCGAGCGGGCCAGCGCACCCGCCGCGTCGGTGTCGAGCACCGGCAGCGAGCCGAGGGTGACGACGAACGAACCCGTGCGTGCCGGCGGCGCCTGATCCCCGACGTCCCCACCGGCCGCGACCCAGGCGGCCAGACCGCCGTCGAGGTACCGCACATCCGGCACCCCCGCCCAGCGCAGGGTCCACCATGCCCGCGCGGCGAGTGCGGGGACCTCGCGGCTGTACACCACGACGAGGGTGTCGGCGTCGATTCCCCAGCGCCACACGGCATTCTGGATCTGTTCCTCGGTGGGCAGCGGATACGCCCCGGACCCGGGCGATGTCGGCCCCACCAGATCGGCGGTCAGCGACACCACGTGCGCACCCGGCAGACGAGGCGCCGCGGCGACGGGCGGTTCGCGATGCACTTCCAGCAGCGTCACAGGCCGCCCAGAGGTCGGATGATGCTCGAGCAATTGGGTGGCGCTGATGACGACATCGGTCAGTGTGGACATGGCGAGTCCTTTCCGGAGGGTGGATCTACGGCACCTATGCGGTGAGTTCGGCGAGCTGAGCTCGCCGCACATCGGCGGACTGGCCTTGTACGAGGAGGAACAGGGCGGTGCGCGCGTAGAGCTGCGCGGTGTCGTCGGCGGCCAGCCCGCGGCCGGAGCGGGCGATGAGCAGGGCGCGGGTGATCGCCGACAATGCCTCGCCGACAGCGACTTTCACGGCGAGACGATCCTCGGCCCGGTAGGCCCCACCGCCGTGAGCACGCGCCTCGTCGGACAAGTCGTAGGCGGTGGCTCGCAGCTGCTCGAACCGCGGTCGCCACACCGCCGCCACCCGCTGCGCCGGTTGCTCCGACGTCAGTTCCAATTCGCGCAACACGGTGTCGGCCAGACCGAAATGCTGGGCGCGCGCGTCGTTGGAGACACCCTGGTCGAGGAAGCGCGCTCGTTCGATGGATTCGGTGGTGAGCACATTCTCCTCTGGCACGAAGACGTCGCCGAGCGCCACCCGGGCTGTGCGGCTGCCGGCGACCGCGCCGAGCGCCAGCGGGCCGGCACTGTGCAGGTGATCGTCCACGGGGACGAGGGCGGTGACGACGGTTTCGGTGTCCTTCTCCACCGCGGCGACGGTCAGCGCCGAGTTGAGGCCCCAGCCGCTGACCCACGACACGGTACCGTCGAATATCCAGCCGCCCTCGGCCTTTCGCGCCGCGATGTAGTGGTCGGGATATCGCCGCACATCGCTGACCCCGGCGCCCAGCAGCAACTCCCCGCGCAGAATGCGCTGTGCGAGTGGGGGAATCGGCGCGCCGGTGGCTTCCAGGGTGCCGATCCGTTCCGACAGCGAGGCGTGCTGGGCCCAGACCAGCCAGGTGTTGAAGCATGCGCCGGCGATGATTTCGTGCACCTGACGATCGGTCTCACGGTCGACGCCGGCGCCGCCGTAGCGCGGCGGGGCGGTGTGGTTGAGCAGCCCGAGCGCCGCGAGTTCCTCGATGTGCCCGGTGTCGACGCCGTCGCGATCGGTCGCGAGGGCCCGCGGTCGCAGCACGGTGTCGGCGTAGTCGCGCACCTTCGCGACGAGCGGATGGTCGGAGCCTGTCTTCGCGAATGTCACTGCGTCCCTTCCTGTCTCTACCGAGGACGCAGCCGCCGGGCAGGCGGCGACCGGCATCCTTCGAGCGAAATTATCGGCCCGGCCCGTGGGAGCGGATCGTTCCTGCGAGCGGATCCGCGGCCCTGGCCGCCGTCCGACCTGGTACGAATCGATACTGCCGGATAAAAATTCCCGCAGATTCGAGGTTCGCGCGTCCGCCGGATTCACGGAATCGCCAATTTCTACTACGAGGTTCGCGGCGTTTCCGTCAAGAAATACTTCATATTTCTCGTTCGCCGCAGCTGGGCTCAGGCTGAATTTTTTCGTAGGTAGAAACCGTTGGGGGGCTTACGTTCTGAACCATATCAATTCCCCGGAGTGGAAATCCGGATGAGGACGGTGGCCGGGGCCGGCGCTGGAGAGGGAAATATCGTGAGCGGCACAACAACGCATCGTGAGGTGCGACCGTGAGCAGAATCGGCGGCAGACGCCTGCTCGGAAAATTGACGGCGTTGTCGGTGGCGTTCCTCGCCGTCCCGGCGCTACTGGCCGGATGTGGTCTCGGAAAAGACAACGGCGTGGTGTATTTCCGCTTCGCCAACTCGCCCACCGCCCTGTCGCTGGTCCGGATCGCCGACGAACTGGGGTACTGGGACCACGCCGGGGTGAAGCCGAAATACGTGGGACCGGCCACCGCCGTGCCCGCGGTGCAGCTACTCGATCAGAACAAGATCGATATAGCGACCGGCATGTTCAACGGCGACATCGACGGGAAGGTGAAGGACTTCAAGTTCACCGCCATCGCGTCCAGCATGCTCGACCTGCCGAACGAACCGCATATGGCCTATTTCACCAAGGCCGGTTCGGATATCACCAAGAACAACCTGAAGGCCATCGAGGGCAGGACGGTCGGCATCTCGGCGACCAACAGCTGTGTCGATCTGGTGATCAAGCAGTATCTGAAGAACAACGGCGTCGACCTGAGCAAGGTGAAATTCCTCCAGCTCAAGGAGGAACTGATACCGCCGGCCATCGAAAAGGGTGAGGTCGATCTCGGCGTGTTCCATCCGCCGCTGGTCGGGGTGCTGCTGAGCAAGCCGGACAAGTTCGCCGAGGCGTTCACTTCCTTCGACGACTGGGGTCCGCAGGGCGGCCAGGCGCCGTATGTCGCGAGCAACGCGTGGCTGCAGAAGAATCCGGCCGCGGCGCGGGAATTCGTCGGCATCATTGCCAAGACCGCGAACTGGGCCAACGCTCACCCCAAGGAATCCGCGGAGATCGCCGGTAAGACCACCGGCTATCCGGTGGAGCAGACCACCAACTGGCATTACGCACCCAACGCCCTGCTCGACAAGGCGAGCCTGCAGTTGTGGTGGGACCTCGTCCGGGATGTGGGCAAACCGCTGCCCGGCTCGGAGAAGCTGAAGCCCGAGGACATCGCGACCAACGCCTTCAACCCGTATGCGAAATCGGCTGATCTGCTCGAATCCCAGGAGCAGAACACCACGATTCTCGACACCGAGCAGAACAGCAAGGTGCTGAAAACCGATCTCGTGGAAATCGCCGGCGCCGAGAAGTGATCGGGCGTTGACCAGTCCATTATTCGTCCCACAGAGAAGTCGAATGTCATGAGTCAGCAAGTGCTCGTCGAGCAAGTGGAAAAGGATCCACCGCGGCCCGCGCCCACCGAGTGGAAGATCGAGGCGAGGAGTGTCGGCAAGCTCTACCCGCGCACCGATCGGCGCGCGAAAGAGCCGACCACCGTCCTGGACGGATTCGATCTGCGGATCGGCAGCGGTGAGTTCGTCTCGCTGCTGGGCCCGAGTGGATGCGGGAAGTCGACCTTCCTGAACATCCTGGCCGGCCTCGAAACCTACAACGGGGGAGCGGTTTTCGTCGACGGTAAGCGAGTCGAGGGCGTCAACAAGAACGTCGGCGTCGTATTCCAGGGGTATGCGTTGTTCCCGTGGCTGTCGGCGCAGAAGAACGTCGAGGTCGGTCTCAAGGTCCGCGGCGTGGCGAAGGCCGAACGGCGGGAGCGGGCCGCGCAGGTGCTGCGGACGGTGGGCTTGGAATCTGCCGCACACCGGCTGCCGCATCAGCTGTCCGGTGGTATGCGCCAGCGCGTCGCGATCGCGCGCGTGCTCGCCTACGAACCGGAGGTCTTGGTCTTCGATGAGCCGTTCGCGGCCCTGGATGCCCAGACCCGCGAATTCCTGCAGAGCGAACTGCTGCGCATCTGGGAGTCGGGTGCCACGAAGAAGACGGTCCTGTTCGTCACCCACTCGATCGACGAGGCGATCTTCCTCTCCGACCGGATCGCGGTCATGACGCGGGCACCGGGCCGCGTGAAGGCGGTGCTGGATGTCGAGCTGCCGCGTCCGCGCGATGCCGCGGTGCGCAGTTCCGAAGATTTCGTGCACATTCGTTCGCGCGTCGCGCGGATCCTCGAGGAGGAGGTGCGCATTGGCAACGACGATCACTGAGCCGCTGCGTGATTCGGCGGCGCCGGCCGATCGGGATCTCATCCCGCCCAAGGCCCCCAATCCGTGGCTCGCGAAATTCGACCGGCTTCTCTACGGTGTCATCGGTCTCGGGCTGTTCCTGCTGTTGTGGTGGTGGGTGGTCGCCAGCGGCCAGGTCAGCGATCAGTACCTATCGACACCGCAGGACACTTTCGGGGCGTTCGTCGACGGACTGAGCGACGGCACCCTGGGCAGCCAGATCTGGCCCAGTGTGCAGCGCGCGGTGATCGGATTCGTGATCGCGCTGGTACTGGGCGTCGCTCTGGGCATCCTGGTCGGATCGTTCCGGATCTTCCAGAAACTCGCCGAGCCGGTCCTGCTGTTCTTCCGCAACCTGTCGCTGCTGGCGCTACTGCCGGTCTTCGTGCTGTTCTTCGGCATCGGCGAGGAGTCGAAGATCGCGATCGTGGTGTGGGCCTGCTTCTGGCCGATCTTCGTCAATGCGGTGAGTGCGGTGAGCGGGGTCGAGCGCCTGCTGCTGAACGCGGCACGGACACTCGGCGCCGGACGCTTCTACATCTTCACCCAGGTCGTGCTGCCGGCCGCCTTCCCGGCGATCTTCCCCGGGATCCGGCTGGCCGCCGCCAACGCATTCACCGCCCTCGTCGCGGCCGAACTCGTCGGCGGCGCGCAGGGGATCGGCATCTACATCAACACCGCCTCGCTGCGGTATCAGACCCCGCAGATGTATGCCGGAATATTCGCCCTCGGTCTGGTCGGAATCATCGTCAACTCGATTCTGACCGTCGTCGAATGGCGAGTTACCTCCTGGCAGCGGGGACTGACGAGCAAATAGCGCGGAAAGTAGTCGAATGCACAGGAAAGATCGGCGCCGGCTGCCCGCAGCGATGCGGGTTCCGGTTCGGCGCAGAATCGCGACGATCGTCGCCTCGCTTCTTCTCGTGCCCACCGCGGCGGCCGGATGCGGAGCGGCGACGAAGGTCAGCTACGAACCTGCCGCTGACGACGAGAATGCGCTGGTCGTGTACGTCGACCGCGGCGACGATCGGGAAATCCTCGATTACGCGATCCACAACCTGCTGCCGGATTCGGTGAAGGTGAAACCGGTCGACGCGGCCGGCGACGCCAATGCCCGTATCGCCGCCGGGAAGGGCGATCTTTCCTACTTCCAGCACATTCCGGCGTTCGAGGCCGACAGCCAGAAGAATTCCTATACGAATCTGAGCATCGTGTCGAAGGTGAACGTGGTGCCCTACGCGGTGTATTCGTCGAAGTGGCGCGATCTGAAGGACACCGCCGACTGGGTACATGTGGGATTGGTGCGGGACCAGGTCACCGGGGTGAGTCTGCCGCACGGCGCGCAGGTGGCGCTGCCGGCGACGCCTACCGGTTTCGCGCGCGGGCTCTACCTGCTGCAGAGTGCGGGCCTGGTGACGCTGGATCGTCCGTTCGGCGGCACCTCGGCGGCGGATCTGACGATCGGTCAGGCGAACGTGCGCGACTCGCCGCGGCATCTGTCGTTGCTGCCGTTGAGTTTCGACCAGGATCTGAGATCCATCTATCAGAGCTACGACGCGGTGGCCCTCAGTCCCGAGCAGGCCGCATCATTGGGGCTGCAACCGGCGAAGGACGCCCTCGCGATCGAGCCGGGGCCCGGAAATCCTTATGCGCACGTGCTTGTCGCGCCGTCGCGGCTGGCGGGCGACCAGCGGGTGCTGGAATTGACCCACGCACTGGAGAGCCCCCGGCTGGCTCAGTTCCTGGCAACGAAATACCAGGGCGCGGATATCGCCGTGGCCGCCGCGGGCGCCAAGTGACGTCGTTCGACATGCCGGGCCGAAATCCATCCGCCGAAACCTCTACATACAAGGAAAACGATGGCAGACAGCGACATTCGCGAGCGGCGTGCACCCGTGCGGAGGCACCTCGTCCGGCGTTGCAGCGCGGCGGCCATCGCGGCCGCGGTGCCGCTGGTGGCATACGCGGCTCCGGCCGCGGCGCACGTGCAATCCGACGGCACACCGGTGACCAAGGGCGGCTACGGAGTCGTGCACCTGATCGTGCCCGGTGAATCCGCCACGGCGAATACGGTCGGGCTCACCGTCACCATCCCTACCGGCGTGGACCTGAAATCGGCACGGACACAGCCTATTCCGGGCTGGACGGCGTCGGTCGAACGGGATCAGGCCGCCGGTCGGGTGACCAAGATCGTGTGGAACGCGAATACACCGGCCGACGGTTTCGGCAATACGCAGTATCGCGAATTCTCGTTCTCGGCGGGCCCGTGGCCGAAGACTGGGGATTCGGTCGCGCTGCCGTCCGATCAGCGGTATTCCGACGGTTCGGTGGTGTCGTGGAACGAAATAGCGGTCGACAAGGCCAGCGAGCCCGAACATCCGGCGCCCGTCGTGCCGGTGACCGCGATCGCCGCCGGACATTCCGACGACGGCGGCCATGCCGTATCGGCGGCGAACACCTCGCCGGATCGGCACGACGACGCCGCGTTGCACGACGGAGGCGAATCATCGCCGAGCGAATGGTGGCAGGTGCTGTCGGTGGTGGCGCTGTTGCTCGCGGTCGCGGCGGGTGCGGCGGCGACACTGGCATTGCGGCGCGATCGTGAGCCTCGGTCCTAGGGGTGCACTGCGGTGCTGGTTCGTCCTGCTCGTCGCGATCCTGGCGCCGGTGTGGGCGGCCGGCGCCGCGTCCGCGCACGCCGTGCTGGTGTCGACGACACCGGAATCGGGAACCCATGTCGACACCGCGCCGGCTGAGCTGCGGCTGCAACTCGACGAGCCGGTCACCCTGGTCGCGGGCTCGGCCCAGCTGATCGACAGCGGCGGACAACGATTCGCGCTGTCCGCCGCCCGGCTCGACGACGGTCAGCGCCGGGTTGTGCTGGTGCCGGCCGAGGCGGTTCCCGACGGGGCCTATCTGGCCACCGCGCGCGTCGTGTCCGCCGATACCCACGTGGTGTCGTTATCGATTCAGTTCACCGTGGGTGCGGTGACCGCCCAGGGCCGGTTCGCCCAGCATTCTTCGACCGGTATCGAGCAATATCTGAACTCTCCGACGCGGGGTATCACCTATCTGGGATTGATATTGTCGGCCGGGTTGTACGCCGCGGCGCTCTGGGTGTGGCCGACGGTGGTTCGCAGGCGACGTTTTCGGATGCTCTATCGGGTGGGAATCGGGATTTTCGTCGCCGGATTCGTCTGCCGATTTCTCGTTCTGGTCGCCCAGCAGGACGGCGGTCTGTCCGCGATGTCGGCAACGGGTGTACGCACCGTTCTCGAGACCCCGCTCGGAGTGGTGACGGTGATCGCGGCGGCGGCCTCGATCATCGCCTTCGCTCTCGTCACCCGTGCCGCCCGCGCGGTCGTGGGGGCGGGTGCGGTGCAGGCCGCTGCCGCGGTTGTCGCGGTGACGCTGGACGGTCACGGCGGCTCGGTACAGGGGTGGCCGTGGTCGTTCGCCGGCACACTGCTGCACGTGTACGGCATCACCGTGTGGCTGGGTGGTGTCGTCGTGGTCGCCTTCGTCCTGCGTGGGGTCCGGAATCGGGGTCGATGGCATGCGGTCGCGGTCGGGCACGTGGTGGCGGCCGTGGCCGGTGGGATCGTGCTGGCGGTCCTGCAGGTGCACCCGCCGGCCGCTCTCGTGCACACCACCTACGGTCTGGTCCTGGTCGCCAAAGTCGTTGGGGCACTGAGCGTCGTGTCGCTCGGCTATCTGAGCCTGCGGTGGTTCCGCCGCACCGATGCGATCGTCGGCCGGCCCCGGACCGTCGTGCTGGAGACGGCGCTGGCGGTGGTGGTGCTGGCGGTGACCTCGGTGCTGACGACGCTGGCTCCGGCGAAGGACACCTACACCACCGATCTCGCGACCACGCTCGACTTCGGGGCGGCGCAGGTGCTGCATGTAGGCATCGACTCGATCCGGCACGGCCCGCAGCGGCTCACGGTCGACTACGCACCGGCGAATACGTCTGCGGCGCAGCATGATTCCGCGACCGTGAGTGTCGATCTTTCGTCGGAATCGGCGAATGTGGCCCGGTTGCCGGTGACGTTGGGCCGCCCCGTGGTCGAGCGCGAATCGCTGGTGTGGCGCAGCGAGCAGCTCATCGTTCCGGCAGCGGGAAAGTGGAAAGTCACGGTCCGATTCGACGGTGGCACCGGTCCGAAACTCGCCTCGTTCCATTACCGGGTTCTGTGAATTGCGGAATGCCGGATGCCACCTTCGTCCGCCCATTTGCATCGCGGGGCGGTGCAGCGGTTGGCGAAGGCCTTCGAGACTCTCTGACGCCGCATCTTCGCGCCCGCGGCCCCTCGGGGTTCGGTTTTTGGGGTCGTGCATGCTCGGCGCCGCCGTAGGACCGATCGGCTCGCAGTTCAGCGCGCCGATTTCACCACGTCCCCGCTAACCGGGGGCATCGTCGAGGTCCGCGGCATCCACCAGCGCAATCGCATATCCGTCCCGCGCCAGCACCACCGGGCCCGTGGCATCGGAAAGACGCTGTGCGGCAACGGCGAACGGTTCGTGCACCCCGATCACGGGCAGGGGTGGATCCAGATGGTCGGTCACCGGATCGGCGTCCGGCGCACCGGCCAGCCGCGATGCCGACACCGCACCCAGGATTTCCGCGACCACGACATATCCGGCGCCTGGACGTGCCAACCGCACCGGCAGCGCGGCGTACGCGCCGAGCAGATCGCGGGCCCGCGCCACGGTCACATCCGATGGTACGACCGCCGGAGCGTCCGCGTCCGCCGCGACCGCAATCCGGTCGCCGACACGAGGGCCCGGTGCGGTGGGCGCGGCATCGAAACCCAAGCGTCCCAGCCACTGTGGGTCGAAATATTTGGACAGGTAGTTGCGCCCCGAGTCCGGTGCGATGGCCACCACCACATCGCCGGGACCCAGTGTGCGCGCGACTCGCAGGGCTGCGGCGACGGCCGTGCCGGTGGAACCGCCGACCAGCAGCCCCTCCTCACTGGCGAGCCGCCGCAACACCTCGAACGCCTCGGCATCGGGAACCTGCTCGATCCGGTCGACCACCTCGGGGTGATAGGACTGCGGCCACTCGTCGGTATCGGTGCGTGGATGCAGATAGTGCCCGATCGATTCCACGTACCAGGCGTGACCGTCACCGCCGCTGTAGATCGACGACTCGGGGTCTGCGCCGATCACCCGCACCTGCCCGCCGGAGACGGACTTGAGGTATTCACCCGTGCCGGTGATCGTACCGCCGGTGCCGATTCCGGCGACGAAATGCGTTACCCGACCACCAGTTTGGGACCAGATCTCGGGTCCGGTGGTCTCCCGGTGGGCGGCCGGATTGGCGGGATTGTCATACTGACCGGAGTACCAGGCGCCCGGAATGTCCGCGGCCAGTCGTAGCGCCACATTCTTCAGGAAGTCCGGATGCTGACGCGGCAGTCCGCCGGCCGTCACATGGACCTCGACGCCATAGGCGCGCAGCAGCGCCAGTTTCTCGGCACTGGATTTGTCCGGTACCACGACGATCGTGCGGTAGCCACGCGATGCGGCGATCGCGGCCAGCGCTATGCCGGTATTGCCCGACGTCGATTCGACGACGGTGCCGCCCGGGCGCAGCTCACCGGCCGCCTCGGCGGCGTCGATCATCGCGCGCGCGGCCCGATCCTTCACGCTGCCCAGCGGATTCAGATATTCCAGCTTCAGGTAGACGGTGGCGGCGATGCCCTCGGTCACCCGGTTCAGGCGGATCAGCGGTGTATTCCCGATCGCGTCGGCGACCGAGTCGAATACACCGAGCTGCCGGTCGGCGACGGTCATAGTTTCCCCTTCTCCTGCGACCGCCCGGCCCGGTTCGCCGAGGGGGTGATCGCGATCGGATTCGATGTCAGGACGCCGGCGCCTGCACGAAAGTCAGCAGAGATCGCTTACGCACGGTGAAGCCGAGGGTTCGATACAGCTCGATGGCCGTGATGTTGCCGGCTACCGCGTGCAGGAACGGGATCTCGCCGCGCGCACGGATTCCCGCGCCCACCGCACGCACCAGCCGAGAGGCGTAGCCGCGGCCGCGGAATTCCGGATCGGTACAGACCGCGCTGATCTCGGTCCACCCGGGCGGGTGCATCCGCTCACCCGCCAACGCCACCAGCTGCCCGTCCACCCGCAGCCCCAGATAGGCGCCCATCTCGATGGTCCGCGCGAGGTAGGGCCCGGGCTCGGTACGGGTGATCAGTTCCAGTATCTCCGGCACGTCGGCGGCGGTGAGCCGCACCGCGTCCGGATCGTGTGCGACACGCAGTGCGGAACCGTCCATCTGGACCGTCTCCAGCGTCCGCAGCACCCGCCAATCCGGCGGTGGCCGATGCCCGTAGCCGCGCAGCGCGGTACCGCCGCCGGGGCCCAATACGGTGGCCAGATCGGCCCAGTCCCGCGGGTCGAGGCTCGGCGGGTGACCGATGAATGCCGAGACCTCCGGGTCGTAGCGCCCGATCCGCCCCACCCAGGTGGCGAACCGGCTGTGTGCCCCGCGCAACGAGGTCCGCACCGGATCATCGAGTGGATGGTGGGCGTCGAGACACGGTGCACCGCCGCCATACTCGACGCCCTGCTCGGATCTGCCCTGCTGCACGGTCACGTGATCCTCCTCCGCCGGGGCTCCGAGGCAGCACGCTAACCGTCCGACCGCCCACCCACACCGTTTGCGCTCACCGCAAGCCGAACGGACCGCCCTCGCTGTGCCCTGTTCGGCGAATCGAGAGGTCGATGCGGGCCACAGTCGCACAGTGTGGCGGTTCGTGACACTCGAACCATCGTGATCCGAAGTGCCGGTCCGGGTGTGTTTGCGCAGTTCCACAGGGCCGCATCGCTTTCGGGAGCGGCCCGATCCCGGCCGTGGACTCCGCCGCCCGGCCGACCCTGTGGGTGCTCCACGACTTCCGGCCACAAGCCTGACAGCGCGTCCCACCCGACGTCGCTGTCGCACCGCGTCGATCCACCGAAAGGTCACGGGAGTGAACGCAGGAATCTTCCGGCAGCAGGACTATCGCATTCGACTCGAGTGGGGGCGCGAAGGTGTCGAGCAACTCGGCCCGGAGTGCGGGGCGTTGATCATCGTCGATGTCCTCTCCTTCTCGACGTCGGTGGATATCGCGGTATCCCGGGGCGGGCGGGTACTGCCGCTACCGCTGCGCCGCGCCGATCCCCGAGCCGCCGTCGAGGCCGAGCGGGCCGGTGCGGTGCTGGCCGCTGCGAAACATGACAGCGGGTGGTCGCTGAGTCCATCGTCCCTGCTCGAACTTCCGGCGGGCACGTTGCTGGCGTTGCCTTCCCCGAATGGCGCGACGCTGTCGGGCATTGCCGCCCAATACGATTCGACTGTGTTCGCCGGCTCGCTCCGCAACGCCGATGCGGTCGCGAAGGCCGCGATCGCCGCCGCCGGTGATCGGCCCGTCGGCATCATCGCGGCGGGCGAGCGGTGGGGGATCGTCGACGGGCCGCTGCGTCCGAGTCTCGAAGATCAGCTGGGCGCGGGCGCGATCTCCGCCGCCCTACTGGCACACGATGGCGATGGCTCACCGGAGGCCCGACTCGCCGCCATCGGATTCCGCTCCGCCACAATCGAATTGCCCACACTGCTGGCCGAGGCGATCTCCGGCCGGGAACTGACGGACAAGGGGCTGGCTCACGACGTACACCTCGCGGCACAGTGGAACGCCAGTACGACCGCACCCGTGCTTGTCGACGGAATCTATGGGGGGTGAACTTATTCGAGCGATTCCTACCGTCGCCGACGCGGAACCGGGACTGCGCGCGGTGGTGGTGTTTCGCCGGAAACGGGGTTGCAGCGGATTCGCCCGAACCGCCACGCCATGAATCTGCCGAACCCGTCGGAGGAGAAGCTCTCGCGCCCGGCGCAAAGAGTCCGTCGGCGAGCCGAGGCCGTCGGAGAGGGAGGTCGACCCCGGCTCCCCATCGGGGGATGTGCTGAATACTTCGACGAATGGTTGCTCCCACCCTGTTCGACACACCGTTGTTCCATCGCCTTCGGCACTGCGAGCGGATTCTGATCGCCGGTGCCGGTGGCGGGTTCGACCTGCTCAGCGGTTTGCCGATAGCCTTCGCGCTGCACGAGCACCTCGAGACGATCTTCCTGTCCAACCTCACCTTCACACCTATCACACGCACCGATGCACGACCCGTAGCGGCTGGAGTGTTCGAAGTCGACGCCGACACCGACTGTCCGATTTCCTACTGACGGCGGGACCGATCTACTCATGACCGGTGACGAAGCCGGACTCGGAACGCCGGTCGAAGACGTCACCAGCCTCGGCGAATACGGGGACCACCACTCACTGACACGCACCCGCGCGAAAGGTGCCGAGCTGTTCATCAACCCGCTGATGTCGATGGTCTGGGGATTCGATCTCGACGCGGTCGCGAACCGCGTGCTCTACCGTCACGACATCGCCCACGCGACAACGCCATTCGAAGTCGCCGCCGCCATCGAAGCGTTTCGTGACCACATCCCGCTGCGGCCACGGCGGACGATACCGGCTTGATTTCGCGGCCGCGTCTCCCACCCTGAAAGCCATGTCGTCCCCGAGCGCGTCGGCGGTCGCCAGTGGCGGCGGTCACTCTTGACCGTTGCCAGTCGGTGGCGTTAGTTTCGAACCGACATGAACTTGGGGGGTGAAATGTCTTCTTCGACAGGACGTTTCGTTAGCAAAACAGTAGCTGTTCTCACTGTCGTCCTCGGCATCTTCGGGATGTTGCTGGTCGCGGCGCCGGTGGGGTCTGCCGATCCATTGGACTGCGGGGCGGTCGCCGCGCGGATCGAGGCGCACAATCAGGCTGCCGCGGTCCACAACGCGAGTCCGCCGAATCCGTCGGACGAGGCGGCGGTGGCGGCCTACAACGCGGAGGCCGAGCGCGGCAATGCCGAGATCCCGGAATTGCAGAGCCTGGCCGAGCAGTGCCGGGCCGAGGGGCACGACGTTCCGCAGGTCGGTGCGCTGCCGAAACCCGATGCGCCGCAACCGTGCCCGGCCGCGCTGATCATCGCCGCGGCCGCGCCCAACCCGAGCTGCCCACCGAGCCCTGCACCAGGGCCCGCGCCCACGCCTTCGCCGAGTCCGGCGCCGGCGAAGCCGCGCACGCCGTCGGTACCGTTGCCGCCGCGCTCGTCGACCGGTCCGGCGCTACCGAATCCCGCGATGGCGTTGCCGCCGTTGTCGCGGATCATCCGCAATCCCGCGATCCCGCAAGGTGGCACCTACAATCCGTCGACGTTGATCGGGAACCCCGCTCCGGCACAGCCGGCCCTCCTGCCCAACAGCATGGTGAACGGCCCCAACGCCTTCCGTGTCCTGCCCGCACCCGCGAATCCGTTGCAGGCGCCCGGCGCTACCGGTGGAATCGGGCCGGCGCCGGATATGACGGCCATGCAGCAGGAATTCTTCGCCAACGCCTTCCAGATCCAGCGGGCCGCGCAGGGGGTGCTGCGCCCGAGCAACGCCACGCCGCAGGTGTTCGCGTTGCCGAACCCGGACGGCACCAATCCGGTCGCCGATCAGACCCCGGTCATCCTCATCGCCGGCGATGGCGGCAATGTGCTGGCCTCGCCGCTGGACGACTACAACCGCTCCGGCGGCCTCGTCGGCTACGTCACCCCCGCCATGGTCGGCACGGGCGGTTCTCCCTCGATCAAGATCCCCGGCGCGAGCAGGCCGTATCAGCGTGGACATCTGTGCGCCAACGTCAACGGCTGCCCGGGGGATCTGCCTCAGTTCCTCACTCCGGAACTCGGCGCGATCAACACCGGCATCATTCGCGACTGGGACGTCGAGATCAGCAAGGTCGTCAGCGGCGCCAGAGTCGCCGACGGGATCCCGCAGCAGAACGTATCGCTGGGCAAGATCCCGCTCTACGTCGGCGACAACGCCATCCCCGACTACATCCTGATGTGGGCGATCGGCGACAAGGGATGGAATCCCGGTCCTGTGCTGATCCAGAATTTCTGACAGGATCGAGACGATGACCGCCTTCGACGAGCTCACCACCCTCCTCCCGCCGCCACCGGCACGGCCGCCGGTGACCTGGGAGGTGACCGAGGCCGAGCTCGGTGTCGAGCTGCCGGCCGAATACAAGCGGCTCTACCACGCCTACGGTGATGTCCTGTGGTGCAACGCATTCCGGTTGCTGGGCCCCGCGTCCGACGAATGGGACGATCTCGCCGCCCGCACCCACCGGGCCCGCGGCGACCTGCTGCCACCGGAACAATTATTGCCGCAATGGCAGCCTCCGGTGCCGGCCGGGGTGTCGATCGAACCGGCACAGCTGATCCAGTGGGGCGCTCACGAGAGCGGGGACTACCTGCTGTGGTACCCCGGACCGGATCCGGCGGTGTGGACGATCATCCTCACCAACGTCCACCAATCCGCGTGGTTGTTCACCGCCATGCCGGTCACCGACTTCCTGCTGGCCTGGACCACCGGGACCCTCGACCTGGGCGGCAACGACTACTTCGACGTCGCCCACTACCTCGACGGTGAGCCGCCCTACTACGAGATCGACAATCCCGCAGGCGATCTCGCGGGCGGTGAGCCGATCCGGGTACAAGCCACACCTTGAACCGGCACCGCGGAAAGGGCGATGGGGTGACGCGCGTCGTTCAGCCGCCGACGGCTGTGGTCGGCGAGGCCGACCGATCGCCCCTCGTCGTCTACATCGTCGAACACGGTGAGCCCGTGGTCACCGGTCGCCGGCAATTGTGCTGTCTGCTCAGGACAGGATCAGGGGCTGTGGCCTCGATCCGAGCGGGCGGTCGCTTCAGTCCCAGTAGTTGAACAGCGCCTCGCCGAGGGTGTGTGGCTTCCAGTACTCGATGTCGGATCGTTCGATGTCGGGCCAGGCGGTCGCGACGAACGGACCGTTGAGGTCGGCTGCGGTGAGTACTGTGAATCCCGGCGACGTGGCGAGGGCGCCCACCAGCTCCGGTGCGTCGACGAAAACCATCGGGCCCGACTCGGTTACACCGTCGGCGCAATCGATCGTCCGCGGTTCGGCTACCGCAAGCATCGTCGAGTGGCGGACCGCGACCACCGCGACCTGCTGATCAACGTAGGCGATGATCCCTTGATGGAAGTTCGGCGTCACGCCGTCTGCCACACGAAACTCGACCACGGTGCCGCCTGTGCGGCGGGCGGCGTCGTAGCAGGCCCGGCGGAATGCGCGGAGTTCGGTCACGAGTGCGAATGTATCCCTGTTCGCTGATGGGGTGGTGGCCACTGCGCCGAGTCGCTTCCCGATAGGGTGCCGGTGTGGATGCCTACTCGAGTGCGGACGCGATGGCGCTGGCTGCTCTGGTGCGGTCGGGTGAGGCCGAGCCGGCGGAATTGCTGGAGGCGGCGCGGGCGCGCGCGGCCGAAGTCAATCCGCGGATCAACGCGATCGTGGCCGATGTCGATCCGGCCCGTGCTGTCGAGGTGGACGACGCGCCGTTCGCTGGGGTGCCGTTCCTCATCAAGGATCTTCATCAACATCTCGCCGGCTATCCCACCAGCGGCGGATCGCGGTCGCTCGCGTCGGTCCTGGCGACCGAGAATGCCACGGTGGTGCAGCGGTGGCTCGATGCCGGGCTGGTCATCTTCGGTAAGACCAATACTCCCGAATTCGGCGCCAAGGGAATCACCGAACCCGAGTTGTTCGGTGCGGCGCGCAATCCGTGGAACATCGAGCACACGCCCGGCGGGTCCTCCGGTGGCGCCGCGGCGGCGGTGGCCGCGGGTATCGTGCCGTGCGCGGGTGCGAGCGACGGGGGTGGTTCGATCCGAATTCCGGCCTCGGCGTGTGGGCTGTTCGGGCTCAAGACTTCTCGCGGTCTGATCCCGGCCGGTCCCGTGCACGGTGAGTATCTGGGCGGAACCGCCGCCGATGGTGTCATCTCTCGTTCGGTGCGAGACACCGCCGCCATGCTCGATGTGCTGGCGGGCCCGACTCCGGTTTCGCCGTACCTGGCGGCACGGGGGCAAGGGAGCTATCTCGCGGAGGTGGAACGCGCCCCGGGGCGTCTTCGGATCGGCTTCTGCACAGCCAGTTCGGTCAATCCGGCGCCCCATCCGGAGGCTGTGGCGGCGGCGACCGGAGCGGCCGAACTACTGGTGAGCCTCGGCCACGACGTGGTGGAGCTGCCCCGCGCTCCCTTCGATGACGCGGCGTTGGCCAAGGATTTTCTCACTACCTGGTTCGTCGAGTGTGCCTTCTCGGTGGATGAGGCCAAAGCCGCTGGGGGCGTGGGGGATTCGGGATTCGAACTCGATACCCGGCTGATGGCCGCGCTGGGACGCGCGACCAAGCCTGTCGAGTTGACTCGCGCCGTCGCGCGGCGACACCAGTACGTGCGACGGCTGGCGGAATTTCACGAGTCCTACGACCTGCTGCTCACCCCGACCACAGCCACCCCGCCGCCTCGGATCGGGGCATTCGACCTCGCGCCGACGCTGCGCACGGCACAGCGATTGCTGCTGACCGCCCGCGTCGCCGGGCTGCTGCGCTGGACACCGATCGTCGACCAGTTCATCAACGACAACCTGAGCTGGGTTCCCTACACCCAATTGGCGAACATCACCGGCCGTCCCGCCATGAGTGTGCCACTGCACTGGACTCCCGACGGGCTGCCGATCGGCGTCCAATTCGTCGGCCGCCTCGGGGCGGAGGGGCAGCTCATCCGGCTGGCCGCGCAGCTCGAGCAGGCCCAGCCCTGGGCCGGCCGCCGCCCCAACCTCTGACCTCCCGTCTGTGGCGGGGACTGCGACCCGTCCTTCGCGGCGCGTTCGAGAGGGCTGCTCATGGCGGCCTGAACGCTCGCAGGCTGGGTGCCGATGGCCTGCGAGCGTCGACGGCCTCAGTTCTGGGGCTTGTTGATGGTGTTGAAGAACTGGATCGCGCTGGCGATCGCGACCGGCCCACCCAGGATGACGGTTCCGGCCGCAGCACCCAAGGCGGCGCCTGCCGCAGCGCCGGCCAGGCATCCGCCGGGTGCTCCGGCGAAGAAGATGGGCGGCATCAACGCGGCGCCGACCAGGGCGCCTGCGACACATCCGATGCCCAGTCCCGCGGCGGTGCCGACCAGGACTCCGACGCCGGTCGCGAGGCCGATCTGGTTGGCGGCGACGCCGATCGCGTCGTTGAAGTCGCTCTGCGCGTCCACCGGGGTGAGGTCGGGGGTCGTCGACGCGACGGCGTCGGCGGGGTTGCGGCTGGGAGTCAGCACTGCGGTGCGACCGTCGACCTGGGCGGCGATGGGCCAGTCCTTCTGGTCGAGTTTGTAGGTGAGCGGCAGGCCGGCGACGAGATTGCCGTTGTCGTCGAGGATTTCGAACTGGTTGCCGCGCACGTTGAGCCGCCCGGCGTCGGTGCGCAAGACGACCGAGTGGTCGACCACGTCGGCGGTGTAGTGGATCCCGGGGCCGACGTCGGTGGCGACCGTCGTACTCGGTTGCGGTGTTCCGGCCGGAACATCGGCGTGCGCAACGCCGCCGGCAATGGTCAGCGTGGTGATCGTGACCGCTGCTCCGAACGCGAGTGTGGTCCTGGTTTTCATCGATCGTCCTTCTTCGCGAGTGACGTGCTCGCGCGATGAGACTGCGGAAACTACCGCAGTGCAATTACTTTCGTTATCGACCGATCCGCGCGAGGTCATGCGGATGCGGCCACTCGTGCCGACGAGGGCGGCACGAATTCTGTGCCTCGGAAGTTACCTCTACACGTCGTCGCGGCCGCTCACGTCATGAATGAGGCGACCGGTCATGGTTCGGACGCGATCCGGGCGAAGGCGAACGCCGGCGACCCGCCTACGGCAGACACGAGAGTTCTTCGTGCTCAGTGGCAGGCGAAGCCCAGGAAATGGCGTGCGGCGTGGACGGATTCGTGCACGGGCATATCGGTGCCGAAGAACGACGCAGCGGCTCGATCCACACTCACGAGGGAGTACGCCGGTGGCGCAGCCACGACGCCGTCGTGAGAATGGACAAGGAATCGGTGTGCAAACCGGACCTCGGCGCATACGACGTGGCCATGCGAACTCCTCACCTAACGGGGATTTTCGCGTCCCCGAACACTGGTACAACCGCCGATTCGAGGGTCTGACTCGTCATCTTCCCGAACCCGGAGATGCTCACAGTGGCGCGACCGTCCTGGGTTTTCACCAGGTTCCTCGAATCGTCGCGTCGACAACCATACGAAAAGTCGAATGCCGCGGTCAATCCACGCAATTCCGAGCGCTCGGCGAAATGGGATAAAAGGGACATCGCAGTGAGCGGATGATACCTGGTGGGCTGGTTCGCTGGAGTGAAGCTGACCTGCCTGGCCTGCCTCTCCTGTGCTGCGTCGACAAGGTCGGAATGGCAGTCGTTGGACGGGGTCGTTCCCGCACGAGACGCCGGCGGCTCGGAGGCGGAAACGGACTGGCCGAAGGTCGCCGGGGCGACGTCGAAGGCCAGGTGATGTCCGGGGCGGTTGTCGGTAGACGAGAAGCCCAGTGTCAGTGCATTATTCACCCGGCATCGGCGCGAAATAGCCTAGTGGGCCGGAGTATTCGTACTCCAAGCCTGTGTCGTAGGCGAAGAAGCGTGCCGCCGATTCGTCGTCGACTGCGGGAACGGCTCTGCGTTCAAGGCTCGCGCGACTTCGAAGTCGCCGCATCGGTGGTGGGTAGCGGGCGGAATTCAGCGAGGCGATCCGGTGGGGGCAGGATTTTGAAGGTCGCCGCCAACGCTATGGCAATCGAAACGTGATTTGTCGGTCGCGGCCGAAGGCGTCCCTCGGTCGACGGCGTACGTCACCGCGCGGTGCGGGCCCGCGGGACTGATTCGGCCGCGAACACGGTGGTGAGGCGGTTTCCGGGCGGCTCGCTGGGATGCTTGCACCGGCCGTCTGCTAGGGAAGGTTGTTTGCCGTTTTCGATCACGGGTATGCGTCGGAATGTGATTCGAACGTCGCGAGATGCCCTTGGCGGCCGTTGTCTGCGGCAATATCGAGACAGTTGGAAGTGATTACTCCGGAATAACTCGCCTGATTGTCCGATCCATTTCGGTTTCCGATCTTGTGGAACGTCGGCGTCATTGATGTTTTGGAATGCGGGGCGGCGCGGGGTGCCGGCGGGGCCCACTTCTACCGACGCGGCGACGTCTGGGCGCGGCAGTGAAGAGGTCGTGTCGGTGAGCCTTCGGTGTGATGCTCCGTGGCTCATCGATGGTGCATCTCGCGCTGATGAAGGAGATCGACGGTGACAATCGACGACGGGCGCGCACTGCGGGTGCAGGCGCCGACAGCGAAGAGGCCCTCGCAGCTGAAAGGGGGCCTGTCGGCGTTCGACCGGTTCGCCACCGCGGCGTGCGGGGTCGCCTCGCGGGCAACGTTTTTCGCGTTCTGCGTGCTGCTGGTGGCGGTGTGGTTGCCCAGTTTCGTGGTGCTGCCCAGTCTGGACAGCTGGCAGTTGCTGATCAACACGGTGACCACGATCATCACGTTCATCTTGGTCGCGCTGCTGCAGAATACCCAGGCCCGCGCGAACGCCGCGGTGCAGCACAAGCTCAACGCGGTCGCCGACGCGCTGGCGGATCTGATGGGCGAGCTCGGCGACGAGCATCCGCGTCTGTGCCGCCACCGCGCCGAGCTCACCGCCGCCGTCGGTCTCGAACACCACGTCTCCGCCTCCGAATAGGCCACCATCGGAGCTACGCCTGAAACGGGGAGTATCGATCTCTATATCGGATCCGACGATGTCGCCGCACACGACAGTGTGCTCGTCGAAGGGGATCGCGTGGAGTTCGAAGTAATCGTCGATATCAAGGGTCCACATGCCCGGCAGGTGCGGATTCTGTCCGACGCCCTCGTCTCCTCCTGACCACCTCGGCCGGGCCCGTTGGGTGCGTTGTCCCAGCCTGCCTCGTCCATCGCCCGCCCCATTGCCTGGGCGTAGGCGGGCCGAGCGGAGTCAGGCCACATTGTGGCGCCCGGTGGGGCGCTGTTGTCCGAACTCGCGCCGCAGGAGTGTCCCGGCTGCCTCGGCTTCGAAGTCGGCATGCGTGTCGTGTCGGCCCGGATCGGTCGCGCGTCGTTTCGGTTCGTCGTTGCCGTCGTCGGTGCGCCGCACCAGATACAGCAGTGCGACGCCGACAACGACCGGGACGTGGGTCAGCAACCGGGTGGCGTCGACATCGCCTCGGACGACGTCGAAGACCGACGCCGCGGCCAGCGCGCCGACGAACACCGTGAGCATCGGCAGCTGCGCGGCGGCCGTTCGCGTGTGCAGTGTTGCCCACAGCAGGCCGATGCCGACGGCGAGATTCCACGCGGCGCTCTCGTGGCTCATGTGGCCCATCATGAAAGGCATTGCCTCGTGGCCCATCCCGGTGTCCACGCCGAACAGTTGGGTCAGGGCGAGAGCGGTCTGGACGACGGCGACCACGCCCAGAGCGACTCGGAGCAGCGAGTACACGGTGCGCGGAGCCGGCAGTTCGGCGAGAATCGCGTCGGTGAGGTCGGGGATCGCGGGCGCGGGAGCGAGCAGCATGGTGCGCCGCAGCCCTTCCGCGCGCGCATGCCAGGCCCGACAGGATGAACAGGTCGCCAGGTGCTGGTCGACCGCGGCGGCAGGGACCGGTTCCTGTTCGCCGTCGATACGCGCGGACAGCGCTTCGCGAGCCGTATCGCAATTCATGTCTCCATAGTCGTACATCGAACAGCCGGAGTTCCCACGACCGTCTGTAGTACTGTGCTCGATGTGCGTGGCGTCGACGATGGAGATGACCTCACCGCACTCGCAATGGCCGCGGGGCGTGGTGACCGACGGGCCTTCGAGATCTGGGTTCGCGCTTTGCAGGCCGATGTCTGGCGGTTTCATGCCTATCGCGCGGGCGCATCGGCGGCTGATGATCTGACTCAGGAAACCTTCGTGCGGGCTTATCGGAGCTTGCCTCGTTTTGCGGGGAGATCGACCTCGCGCGCGTGGCTGTTGTCGATCGCGCGCCGGGTGGTGGTCGACTCGATTCGCGCTGCTCAGGCGCGTCCTCGGGTGCGTGACACCGACGATTGGGAAGCGGTGGCCGAGCAGCAGGGCACACCGCGCAGTCGTGGGCGTGGTTTCGAGGATCTGGTCGAGGCGCGGATGCTGCTCGACCAGCTCGAGCCCGAACGGCGAGAGGCGTTGGTGCTGACGCAGATTCTCGGCCTGTCCTATCAGGATGCGGCCGATGCCTGCGAGGTGCCGGTGGGCACGATCCGGTCCCGGGTGGCGCGGGCGCGTGAGGACTTGTTGGCGGCCGCGTCGGAGACCACCGACGGCGTCGGCTGAGAATTTCACTGCGCCAGGAACTTCAGCGCCATCGCGTTCGACTTTCTGTATGTGGATACGCGAACCGACTCGGTGAGTTCGCAGCGGACGCTGCTGACGTGGCTGATGGTCACCGCGATGACGATGTCGATGCTGCCGCTGTTTCTGCTCGGTGCGCTGGGTCTGCGCTTGATCGTCGAATTCCGTGTCGCCACTTCGGCTTTGGGGGTGCTGGTCGCTGTCGGGTTCGCTGTCGCGGCGGCGCTGTCGCTGGTTGCGGGGCCGGTCGTGGTGGCGTGGGGAGCGCGCCGATGCCTGATCGGCATGTTCGTGGTGTCGGCGATCGCGCTGGGCTTGTTCGCCGCAGCGCCGGCGTTCCCGGTTCTGGTCGTCGCGGTCGCGTTGTCCGGTCTGTCGCAGGCGCTGGCGAATCCGGTCACCAATCAGCTCATCCAATCGCGGGTCGAGCGGGCGCGGCGCGGTGGTGTTGCCGGGTGGAAGCAGTCGGGTGTGCAGTTCGGTGCCTTCTCGGCCGGGTTGCCGCTCGCCGCGGTGGCCGGTTCGCTGAATTGGCGGGTCGCCGTGGCGATACCGGCACTGGCGGCTCTGCTCGCCGCGGGGGCCGCGGCGATGGTCGCCGGTGATTCCGAGCCGCCGCGCCGACCGGTGTGGAAGGCTGCGGTGCCGCGGGGTGACGCCGGGTGGATGTGTGGATATTCGGTGCTGCTCGGCGCCGGAATCTCTGCGATCAACACCTATATCGCCGTGTATGCCGCGCATCGGCTGGGGATGTCGGCGGCGGCCTCGAGTGGCCTGGTGGCGGTGCTGGGCGTAGCGGGAATTCTCGGGCGGGTGGGCTGGACTCGGCGTTCGGCATCGTTGCGCAGTCCCGCGATGTTGCTGGCGCCGTTGGCCTTCGGCGCGGTCGGTGCGTGTCTGGTGCTGCTGCTCGCCGGTGCCACGCTGTCGTGGCTGGTCTGGTTGGGCGTGCTGGGGATCGGCGGCTGTGCGGTTGCGGCCAACGCGGTGTCGATGATGACGGTGATCGCCACTGCGGCACCGGAATCCGTCGGTCGCGACTCGGCTGTGGTGTCGGCAGGTTTCTTCGCCGGATTCGTGGTGGGGCCGACGATCTTCGGTGCGCTGATCGGTGTCGGATCGCCGCATTTCACCGTGGCTTGGGTAGTCGTGGCGGCGGAGTTCCTCGCCGCCGGGGCGGTGTCGTGGGGGTGGCAGCGACGGGTGTCGTCGCGATGACCCGCGGCGCGACTGCGGCATGGTCACGAGGGCGGACGTTCCGGCGAGCGCTTCGGCACATGACGGACCGCATGTCCGAGACCGAAGAGTCGGTGGGAGAGCGCTTTCCGCTCTACGCCGATCCGGAGACCGGGGCATGGGTGTCGACGCGGCGCGGATCCTGGGCGGCCGGCTTCTGGGTGGGGCAGCTGTGGCTGCGTGCGCGGCTGTCGGGTTCGGGTGCCGACCGTGCGGCGGCCGAAGCGGCGGTGACCCGTTTACAGCCTGCCGCCGAACTGGACACGGTCACTCGGGGCCTGATCTTCTGGTACGGCTCGGCCGCTGGGACCCGTCTGGGAATCTCGGAAACTGGTGCGGCCCATGCTCGAGAGGTCGCGAGGCAGTTGGCCGCGACGTTCGACACCGAGGCGGAGATTCTTCCCTGGGGTACGGGTTTCGGTGATCCGGCTCGTCCGTCGGTGGGCCGCGTGGATGGTCTGGCCGGTGCGGTGCCACTGCTGGCGTGGGCGGGCGAGTCGGTGATTGCCGAGCGATTCCTGTGTTCTCTGCTGCTGCGTCTGCGATCGTCGCCGAGGGTGATTCCGGCGTGGGAATTCTCTGCGGGACAGTGGTATCCGCGTTCGGAGCCCCCGCCCGACTGGTCTCGAGGGGCGGCGTGGACCGCGCTGGCGGCCGCCGACGCCGGCTATTGGATCGAACCCCGGTTCGCGGATATCGCGGGCGAAATACTCTCGCGTACTTCGTATTCCAACGGCGTACCTACCGCCTCCACTGCGAGCGGACCGGTACCCGACACGTCTGCGGCCGCCATCACGGCCGTCGCATTGTGCAAACTCGGCCGCCCGGCTGCCGCGGCCGACCTGGTCGAGACATTGATCCGCGATCATCTGTCCGGCGGCGATCGCCCTGGGCGGCTGCTCGATGGATGCTATGACGGTCCCCGGAATCTCGCGCCCAGCCACGAATTGATCTGGGGCGACTTCTTTCTCATGCTCGCCCTGACGATACTCGAAGGCGAGGTTTCGGCCACGGCGTTGTGAGCAGTACCGGCCGGGCCCCCGGTGGTGGCCCGGCCGCTGGTTCAGCCCTTCAGTGCGGCGCTGATCTTCGATGCCGTGTCGTCGTAGACCGTGAGCAGATCGTTGCCGTTGGTCGGATAGTTGCTCAGATCGAGCTGCCGGGCGGTTGTGCCCGGCAGGACGGTTCCGGTATCCATTTGTTCGTTGGCGAATACCAGCTCCGGCTCGGCCGCCGACAGATCCGCCACCTGCTTGGCGGTCACCTGATCGGGTCCGTAGGTTCCCAGCACCTGGGCTCCGGATAACTGCGCGGCGAAACCCATGAACGTCTGCGCAACAACAGTGGGAGGCCGGCCGTTTCGCCATGCGGACTTGATTTGCGTGGCGAGTTGGTCGTATCGGGCCCCGAATGTCTGGAGCCACTTGTCGGCCGCGGTGCGGGTTCCGAACATGTCTCCCAGCCGCTGCACCTCCTTGACGACGTTGTCGCGGCTGTTGTCGAGATCGACCGCGACCACCTTCGCCGAAGACCCGGCGGCGTCCTTGATCTTGGTCGCGAAGCCCTCGAAGGGTGCGTAGAGGACGTAATCGGCGTGCGACACCGCGGCCAGATCCGACGGTTTAGGGTCGTAGTCGGGCGCGTGCTTGATCGCCGGCGGCACGATGACGGTCACATCGGTCGCGCCGGCGGCCTCGGCGAAGGCCGCTTCCCAGGTACTGGTCGCCACTACGTTCGGGCCGTCGTGGTGCTGCTGGTCACTGGACCCACAGCCGGTCAATGCGGCTACGCCGGCGATCAATGCAGCGAGACCGATCCCGAAGCGTGCGAACCGTTTTCCTCTGCGGAGGGCCATCCTCGTCTTCTCCCATCGGGTAACACATGAACGGCGAGGGCGACCGCCCCGGCCGCGAGCACCAGCACCGGACCCGGCGGCAGGTCGAACCACACCGCGAGGACGAAGCCGGTGACGTTCACCAGCAGACCGACGACGACCGCCGCGATCACCATGCCGGGCAGCGAATTGGCCAGCCGTCGCGCCGCCAGCGCGGGCAGTAGCGTGAGTGCGTCCACGAGCAGTGCGCCGGTGAGCCGGATTCCGGCTGCCACCGCGACCGCGACCAGAACCAGCAGTACGAGGGTCAGTTGATTGACCCGGACTCCGGAACAGGTGGCGAGTTCACGATCGAACAGCAGCAGCCCCAGTTGGCGGCGGCGCAGTACGAACAGTGCCGGGATCAGCACCGCCAGCACACCGAGCAGGACGACGTCACTGGTTCGGGTGGCGAGAATCGATCCCCACAGCAGTTCGAAGGCGCCGTTGGCGTTGACGCCCGAAATCGACAGTGTGAGTAGAGCTCCCGCGATCGCCAGGCTCATCAGCAGGCCCATCGCACCCGAGAGTCCGGCTGGGCTGCGGGCCAGCGGCGTCAGCGAGGCGCCTGATATCGCGCACGCCACCAGTCCGCACAGTAGCGGGTCCAAGCCGGTCAGGATCCCGATCGCGATTCCGAACAGTGCCACGTGCATCATGGCGAACCGCACCGGCATGATGTCGAGTCCGATGATCACCACGCCCACAATGGGCAATCCGATGGCGCCGAGGATCAGCGCGACCAACGCGCGCTGCACCGGAACCAGGTGCCACAGCTGCCAGAACTCGTTCGCGTGGTTCACACCGCATCCTCTTCCCGGGGCGTGATCTCGCGCAGATTTCCGCCCGCCATCTCGAGTACCCGGTCGCAGCGCGCGGCCAGCGCGCGGTCGTGTGTCACCACCAGCAGTGTCACCGGTATGTCGGTCAGTAGCTGTGCGGCATCTTCCTGTCCGGCGAAATCCAGTGCGGCGGTCGGCTCATCGGCCAGCAGCACACCCGCGCCCGCGGCCACGCAGCCCAGTGCGCGGGCCAGATACATCCGCTGAAGTTGTCCACCGGACAAGGTGTGCAACGGGCGGTCGGCCAAGCTGCTCACGCCCAGATCGTGGGCGGCGGTCATGGCGTCGTCGAATGCGCCGCTGCTGTACAGCAATTCGCGCGCCGGGAGCGGAAAGCGCCCCGCTGCCTGGCGCTGCGGAATCCACGCCACCACGCGGCGGCGCAGGTCCCAGTCCTGCGCCGTACGCGCGGTGGCTCCGCCGACGGTGATCGTCCCGCCGGCAAGCGGATGCAGGCCGAGGATGGCCCGCAACAGTGTGGTTTTGCCCGAACCGTTCGTCCCGGTCAGCGCCACCCGTTCCCCACCGGGTATTCGCAGATCGACGCCGCGGACCACCGCACGCCGTCCGTGCGTGCAGTCCACCCCGGACAGTTCCATCGTTGCGCCTTCGAACAATCTTCACTCCACCTTCTTCCGCACCAACAGGTCGGGCGGCGAACGGAATTAGTTCCCGGCGAGCGGGTTCCGGTTCGGGGATGCCGTGGGCGGTCGGGTGTACTCGCGAATTACGCGGCGTGCGGTGGCCTCGATGTGGAATTCGTCGGGACCATCGAGAATGCGGGCCGCGCGAGCAACGCGCAGCAGTCGAGGCAGACCCGTTGCGGCGGTGAGGCCCTCGGCGCCGAATATCTGTATCGCGTGGTCGGTGGCCAGGCCGAGAGCGCGTGCGGCGGCCACCTTCGCGAAGCCGACCTCCACGTGCGCGCGCCTATCCGCGGCAACTGCGGCGGCGGCTTGTTCGGTGAGCGCACGGGCCGAGCGAACAGCCAGTTCGGCGTCGAACACCATCTGCTGCACCAGTTGCCGCTCGGCCAGTGGCTGATCGTCCACCCGGCGCTGGGCTGCCCGCTCGGCCAGCAGTTCCACAGCTCGCTGTGCCTGTCCGACCCAGCGCAGTGCGCGCAGTGTGCGGCCCAGCGCGAGTCGCTCGCCGGCCAGTGTCGCGCCCGCGCCGACTGCGCCGATCAGCCGGCATGCGGGCACCGTCACGGCGTCGAATTCGATCTCGTATTGGCCTCCCGTGCCGAGTACATCCAATTCCCGGACGACGCGGAATCCGGGTGCGGTGGCCGGAACGGCGAAGATCGACAACGACTCTCGCATCGCACCCGGGGCGGTGCGGGCGACGACGAGTACTTCGTCGGCTGTTCCCGCGCCGGTGATGAACCATTTGCGCCCGGTGATCCGCCAGCCGGTGCCGTCGGGGGTCGCCGTGGTTCGCAGTGCGGCGGGATCCGATCCGGCTACGCCGGGTTCGGTCATGGCGTAGCTCATCGTCAGCTGTCCGGAAACCATTGCGGGAAGCAGCTTTTCGCGCAGCTCGCGATCGGCGTGGCTGTCGATCATCCGGGCGTTGAGCAGCGCGGCCGAGCCGAGCACCTCGGGTGCGTGATCGCTGCGTCCCTCGATCTCGGCGACGGTGAAGTAGTCGGCCGGCGTCAGCCCTCCGCCGCCGTACCGGGACGGCAGTGGCAGAGCCCACAGCCCGGCCTCGACAGCGTGTTCGCGTAGTTGGGCGCGGATGGCGCGGTCACCCGCGTCGAGTGCTGCCTCTGCCGGAATCACTTGGTGGGCAACGAAATCGCGGATCCGCGTACGCAGTTGCTCGCATCGTGGGGAGAGTGTCGAGGATTCGTCGGGCATGACCGCATCACACCATTGCCGGGAACTCACCCGCCATCGAGACCGACCTTATCGGACATCGGCATGTTTCTCGGTGGAAGGCAACCCATGACGAACACATCCGCATCCACACTCGCGGCCGAGCTGTTACCGGCCGGCACGGTCGCCACCGTGACCGGGAGCGGACCGACCGCCGCGGTTGTCCGCGATCATCTCGGCGCCTTGGGTGCGACCCTGGCCGAGGGCGGGCCGCCCGGTTCCCCCGACATCGCGGCGGCGGTCACGGTGGAGTCGGCCGAGGGCGTGCGGCGTGAGCTGGTGGTCGAATGGGCGGGACCGGTGCGCGTGCCCGGATGCGTGAACGAGACTGCGGTGCAGGCTGTCTGTGGTGTCATGCACGTCAACGGCCGGCGGTACGGAAGTCCGCAGGGAATCGGGCTGGATTACTGCTCCACCGCCGCAGGTGTGCTCGCGACGACGGGACTGCTGGCCAGCCTGCTCTCGCCGGAGCCCGAATTGACGGTGCGGACCAGTGTCGCGGAGGCCGCGTTGCTGTCGGTCTCGCAGTATCTGGCCGCGGCGGGCGCCGACGATCCCGAGGCGGTCGACCTCGCACCCGGTGGCCCACCGTTCACGAGCGCCGACGGGGTACGCTTCGAAATCGAAGCGCTGCAACCGGAACCATGGGCGGCGTTCTGGACGGCCTTGCAGGCCGATCCGTCGGCGTGGCGGAAAGGCTGGCGTCCCTTCCAGTTCCGCTATGCCACCGCGACCGCGCCGTTGCCGGTCGAACTGCATCGGTGCACTCGAACGCACACCTTCGCCGAGATCGCCGCCCGCGGGGCGGCAACCGGTGTGGCGGTGTGCCGGCTCTACAGCGCCGATGAATCCGCATTGTCCGCCGGACCGAGGTGGGCGCCGTGGGATGTCGATACGGTAGCCGGAGCTGTCACGCGCGACGAGCATGTGGGCACCGCTGCCGAACCGCTCAGCGGCACAGTCATATTGGAAGCTGGGCGCCGCGTTCAAGCTCCGCTGGCAGCTCACCTGCTGCGCCTGCTGGGAGCGTCGGTGACGAGGATCGAACCGCCGGGCGGCGATCCGTTGCGGGATATGCCGCCATGCAGCGGAGAGGTGTCGAGCCGGTGGCTGGCGCTCAACCGGCACAAGGATGCGGTGCAGATCGATATCAAGTCTGCCGCCGACCGCGCCGAATTGCGACGGCTGGTCGCCGAATCCGATGTTTTCCTGCACAACTGGGCTCCTGGCAAGGCCGAGGAGTTGGAGTTGTCGGCGCCACATCTGCCGGCGGGAACGGTCTACACCTACACCTCGGGCTGGTCGGGGGTGGATCTACCGGATCTGCCGCCGGGCACCGACTTCATGGTGCAGGCGCGCACCGGCCTGGCCGAGCTGGTCGGCGCACCGGAGACACCGGCCGCGCCGTCGCTGATGACCCTGCTGGACGTGCTCGGCGGCATGCTGGGCGCCGAAGCGACGGTCCTCGGATTGCTAGGGCGCCGGCGCGCCGGTACGGGAGTGGCGGTGGAGAGCAGCCTGCTCGGTGCCGCGCGGACGTTGCGACGTTTCGGCCGCACTGCGGAAGCCGCACTGCGCCAACCATTTCGATTAGACGGGCGATGGCTGACGGCCACGGGACCGGGTACGCACACACCGGTCGTCACCGACCTTGCCGAGCTGCTGACCGATCCCCGATTCGCCGACGTGGTGGTGCGAGACGAATTCGGCTGCCCCGCCCTGTGTCCCCCCTGGAGACTGTCGTGAACCGAACCTACGAAACCCACTGGTACACCGATCTCGTCCCGATCGAGTTACGCCGATCCTGGTCGGAGCAGCGCTATTACCCCGACCTCGATATCTTCACGATGTTCGCTCGGCACGCTGCCGCTCGGCCCGACGCTGCGGCGCTGATCGATGCCGATGGCGTACTCACCTACGCCGAACTGCTCGACAGCGCACGCCGGCTGGCGGCCGGTTTGGCGAATTTCGGCATTGCCGCCGAGGATGTCGTCGCCGTGCAGCTTCCCAACAGCCGCTGGGCATGCGTGGCGGATCTGGCGATCGCGGCGCTGGGAGCGGTCGCGCTGCCGTATCCGGTGGGCCGGGGGCATCGCGAGGCGGCGAGCCTGTTGCGGCGATCCGATGCCGTGGCTGTGATCGCCCCGGCCGATTTCCACGGAACCGCGATCGCGGCGCAACTGCGCGAGATGGCCACCGACCTGCCGGCGCTGCGTGCGGTCGTGGCATTGGGCGGGCATACGCCGCGAGGGTGTATCCCCATGCATGCGCTGCTGGCACCGGAGGCGGCGGACTTCGAGCCGCACCGGCCCGATCCCGACGGGCCGGCTCGCATTCTGGTGACCTCCGGATCGGAGGCGGAGCCGAAGATGGTGCTCTACTCGCACAATGCGCTCATCGGCGGGCGGGGCGCCATGATGGCGGCGTTGCACGACGACCCCGCCGCGATGCGCAACATGTTCATGGTGCCGTTGGCCTCGGCGTTCGGTTCCAGCGGCACGGCGGTGACGCTCGCCGCGTTCGGCGCGACGCTGGTGCTGCAGCCGAAATTCGAACCGGTGGCGACACTGTCGATGATCGAGAAGGCACGGCCGACTCATCTGCTCGGGGTACCGACCATGATCCGGATGCTGATCGACCGTCCCGAACTCGACGACACCGATCTGAGCAGCGTGCGTGCGGTGGTGCTCGGTGGTTCTCCGCTGGACGCGGAGACGATTCGGCGCGCCCGAGAACGGTTGCGATGTCCGATCATCAACCTGTACGGCTCGGCCGACGGCGTCTCGTGCCACCCCGCCCTCGACGATCCGCCCGAGCGTGCGACCACGGCCGGACGTCCGAATCCGGCGGTCACCGACATTCGGGTGGTCGATGCGGAATTGCGCCCGCTCCCAGTGGGAGAGACGGGCGAGATCATCTCTCGCGGACCCATGTCGCCGCTGTGTTACGTCGGGGCACCGCAGCTCGACCGGCGTCTGCGAACGTCCGACGGATGGACGCGCACAGGCGATCTGGGCCGCTTCGACCGGGCCGGATACCTGAGCATCGTGGGACGCCGCACGGACGTCATCATCCGCGGCGGCCTCAACATCAGTCCCGCGGAGGTCGAAGCGTTGCTGATCACACATCCGTCGATCAGCGACGTCGCTTGCGTCGCGGTGCCGGACGCGCTCTACGGCGAGCGGATGTGTGCATGCGTTGCCGTGTCGGAACTGGTTACCTTGCAGGATATTTCGGAATTTCTCCGTCGGCACGGGCTCGAGCCGCGCAAGTTTCCGGAGCGGTTGCTGACCTTGGATCGCCTTCCGCTGGGACCGGCGGGGAAGGTGGACAGGCGGGTGCTGCGCGAGCAAGCGCAGAAGGACACCGAATGAATCGGTGTATCTCTTGGGGCTCGAATTGACCAGCAGGCCAAAAGGTTTCACCGATCGTGATTCGAAACACATTCCGTAAACGGTGGAACCCGAGTGCGCCGCGTCCCGACTTGTTGACCGGCAGCCGAAACCGATCTGCCGATGAGGGACATCGAAATATGGAGAGAACAATGAAGTTTCGCATGGGAGCCGCGTTCGCCGCGCTCGTGGTGTCGACCGTGATCGCGTCGACCGGCACCGCGTCGGCGGACCCGGCGACCGCCGGACCGGACATCCATTTCCAGGCGCACGCCGTGAACGGCTCGGTGGTGCTCGACATGGATGCCGGATCGGTGACGGTGGCCGACAACCACCTGCACTTCATCGACCGCAACGGTGCCGAGGTCGCGGCCCTTCCACTGGTTTACAGGCACGACGGCACGCAGTTGCCGATCGCGGCGCATGTCGCCGGAAATTCTGTCGAACTGACGGCGGTGACCGATCCCGCCTCGGCGCGGCTTGCCGATGCGGCGACCGCTCAGGAGATCGATGCCCTCTCGCATCCGAACTTCAACGCGGCGTTCGGTAATTTCAGTATGGAGATGATGGCCGCCGCGACGGTGGGCAGTCTGCTCGGCAGCACGGTCGGCGCCGGAATCGGTTGCGTCGCAGGCGGAATCGTCGGCGGCGCGGCCGGTGGAGTGGTGACGATCGGGGTGCTGGCCGTGCCCGGCGCGATCGGTGGCTGTTTGGTCACGGGCGCTGCGCTGGCGGCGATGGGCGCTGTGGTCGGCACGATCGTCGTGGGTGTGCCGGCGTTGATCGCGGCCGGTGCGCAGTTCTGGAACGATACGCACTGACTTCGTCGGCGATACGACGGTGCCCGGCGGCCATGCAGGCCGCCGGGCACCTGTCTTCGTGGTCGTGTCCGCGCGGCACGAGACCGCGCCCGGCATAGGCATCGACATCGACCGCCTCGACTCCGTCGAGTGACGTGAGTGCCCGGCTGACCGCACCTGCGCAATGTCCGCAGGTCATCCCTGCCACTGAATAGACCGTCTCGTTCATTCCGGGATCCTTCCTCGTTTTCGGTCGGCGGGAACCGCGAACCGCTTCCGTCCGACCTCTCGTATGTGAGTTTTCGAGTAGCAGGCAACAGGATGGGACCCGAAACGAGATGACGACACCGGCGACCGTACAGGATCCACCCACCCGACGGGTGCGCTTGGCTGTCTCCGGAATGAGCTGCGCGGCCTGTTCGGCGCGCGTCGAGCGCGCGCTCAACAAGATGGACGGCGTGGGTGCCAGCGTGAACTTCGCCACCGGCATCGCGACCGTGGACGTACCCGCCCACCAAGAAGCAAAGACGCTGTGTGACACCGTGATCGGCGCTGGTTATCAGGCCGCCGAACTCACCGACGCCGACCCGGTGGTCGACACCGGTCCCGAGGATCGCGCGGCCGCCGATCTGTTCCGGCGCCTGGTGGTCGGGTTACTGCTGTTCTTCCCGCTGGCCGACTTCTCGATCATGTTCGCGACGGTGGCGAGCGTGCGCTTTCCCGGATGGCAGGTCGTGCTGACGGCGCTCGCGCTGCCGATCGTCACCTGGGCGGCGGCCCCGCTGCATCGCCGCGCACTCGTCGGGCTGCGCCACGGCGCAACCAGCATGGAGACTCTGGTCTCCATCGGGATCACCGCTGCCACGGTGTGGTCGATGATCACCCTGTTCGTCCGGCCCGTCCCGGCGGTCACCCACCACGGGGTGTGGGCCGCGATCTTGGGCGCCGACTCCATATATCTGGAAGTGGCGGGCGGGGTGACCGTTTTCGTGCTCGCAGGCCGTTACTTCGAGGCCAAGGCACGTCGGCGAGCAGGGGGAGCGCTGCGTGCGCTTGCGGCCCTGAACGCCAAGGACGTGACGGTACTCACCGCAGAGGGCCGCGAAATCGTCATCCCGACAAGGGAATTGACCATCGGTCGACGGTTCGTGGTGCGGCCCGGTGAGACGATCGCCACCGACGGCCGGGTGATCGAAGGGTATTCCAGTGTGGACGCCGCGGCCATGACCGGCGAGTCCACTCCGGTCGAGGTGGCTCCCGGCGACGAGGTCACCGGTGGCACCGCCTCGCTGACCGGCCGCCTGGTCGTCGAGGCCACCGCGGTCGGCAGCGACACCCAATTGGCCGGGATGATCCGTCTGGTCGAGGAGGCGCAGACCGGCAAGGCGGCGGTCCAACGGCTCGCCGACCGGATCGCCGGCGTGTTCGTCCCGGCCGTACTCACCCTCACCGCGTTGACCCTGGCCGGCTGGCTGGTGTCCGGAGCCGATCTGGACACCGCGATCGGTGCGGCGCTGGCCGTGCTGGTGATCGCGTGTCCGTGTGCGCTCGGACTGGCGACTCCGACCGCGCTGATGGTGGCCTCGGGCCGTGGCGCGCAGTTGGGCATCTTCCTCAAGGGACATCACGCGCTCGAGACCAGTCGCACGATCGACACGGTGGTCTTCGACAAGACCGGCACCGTCACCGAGGGCGCGATGAGCGTTGTCGCGGTGCATACCTCGGTTGCCGACAGCGGCGAAATAGTCCGTACCGCAGCGGATGTGGAGTCGGCCTCCGAGCATGCGGTGGCCGCCGCCATCGTTGCCTACGCTCGTTCGCGAGGACACGACCCGCGAGCGGTCGAGGACTTCGTGGCGCTCCCGGGCCTGGGCGCGCGGGGCACCGTCGCTGGGCAGCGCGTGCTGATCGGGCGACCGGCACTCGTTGAATCCGAACACGTCGCGGTCGCCGATGACCTGCGCCTGGCGTTGGCCACGGAACAGTCCCTCGGGCGCACAGCGGTCTATCTGTGCCGGGACGGCCGCGCGGTGGCGGTGTTCGCAGTGGCCGACACCGTGCGGGTGGGTATGGCCGAAACGGTGGCACGGCTGCATCGGCGCGGACTGCGGACCATGCTGCTGACCGGCGACAACGCCGAGGCCGCGCGAGCGGTGGCCGAGGAGACAGGGATCGCCGAGATTGTCGCGGATGTGCTGCCGGAGGGCAAGGTTCGCGCGATCCAGCGGTTGCAGCAGGAGGGCAGGCGGGTCGCGATGGTCGGTGACGGCATCAACGACGGCCCGGCGCTGGCCACCGCCGATCTCGGCTTGGCGATCGGGCGTGGCACCGATGTCGCGATCGGCGCCGCCGACATCATCCTGGTGCGCGACGATCCGGCCGCCGTTCCCGATGCGCTCGAACTCGCGCACGCCACGCTGCGAACCATCCGCGGAAATCTGATGTGGGCCTTCGGTTACAACCTGGCCGCCTTGCCGATCGCCGTCGCTGGCCTGCTCAATCCGTTGCTGGCAGGTGCCGCGATGGCGTTCTCCTCGTTCTTCGTGGTGTGGAACAGCTTGCGGCTACGGAATTTTCGATGAACAGCCGGATCCACCACCAGGGAGCAGTCATGCCATGTACGCGCTGACCGCGGCGATGGCAAAACTGTTGTCGGTGAGGATGCGACGAGCGTACGAGGAGAACTCCGCGGATGTGTACCGCGCCGGCCCCGGGAACGCCCTGTTGCCGGCCGGAGCATCCGCGGCGGCGGTGGTCGTCCTGATCGTCACCCTCGCCTGCGGCCATTCCCGCTATGCCGATCAAGGGCTACTTTTTCCCGGGTGGGATACCGCGGTCGGTTACGCGCTGGTGCGCCTGGCGGCCGGGCTCGCGGGCGGCCTGTCACTCGGATCGCTGATGTATGCGCTGGTCTGTGCGCCGGCCACCGCTGCCGGGCGCATCGACGTGTGCGGCTATCGCGGGATACGGGTAGCCGAGTGGTCATCGGTGGTGTGGTTGGTCGCGTGCGGCGCTTCGATTCCGATTTCCGCGGCTGATGCGGCCGGAATATCGGTGCGGCGCATGATGAATATCGGCGGAACCGGTGCGTTGATCGCGGCCTCGACCGCTCCGAAGGCGTGGATCGTGGCCGCGCTGTGCACGCTGGTGGTGGCTGTGGCCGTGCGGTTCGCGCTGTCGTGGAACAGCGTGTTCGGCGTGACGGCCTTGGTCGCGGTAGCGGTGTTGTGCCCTCCGGTGGTCGGCAATGCGGGTGAGGGCCCGAACCACGACTACGCGACAGGTGCGGTGATTCCGTTCACCGTGGCGCTGTCGGCGCTGGTGGGTCTGAGTTGGTGCGTGCTGAGCGGCCACGCCGACGCGAGTGCGAGCGAACGCGCGATCGTATTGCGGCGCTATCGAACAGCGCTCGGAATTTCGGTTGTGGTGATGGTGGGCACCGCGGCGATTCTGGTTCCGATTCTCACTCCATCGTGGGCGTTCGGTGGCTGGTACGGCAGCCTCGGTGTCGCCGCGGCCGGACTGCTCGCATCGCACGCGGTGCTGTGGCTGTGGCTGGGCAGGACATCGCCGGATTCCGTGCGGGTGCCTGCTGTGCTGCGCGCTGTGGTGGTGTCCGAGCTGGTATGGCTGGGGATTTCGGTGGCCATGGCGATTCAGCCCGCCCCGGCCTTCCGGCATCGCTCGTTCACCGCGCAGCAGGTGTTTCTGGGTTTCGACGTTTCCGCCGCGCCGAGCGTGTGGCGTATGGCGTCATTGTGGCGGTTCGATGTGGTGCTCGGGACCTCGGCCATCGGGTTGGGGCTCGCCTATGTCGCCGGGGTGATCCGCCTGCGTCGCCGCGGCGATCAGTGGGCGCGCTGGCGGATGGTGTCGTGGCTGGCCGGTTGTGTGGGACTGCTGTTGCTGACGTCGTCGGGGATCGGTGCCTACGGCTATGCGATGTTCAGCGTGCACATGGCGGGTCATATGGCGCTGAACATGTTTCTGCCCGTGTTGCTGGTGCTGGGTGCGCCGGTGACGCTGGTGTTGCGAGCGGTCGAGCCGGCCGGTCGCAACACCGCGCCCGGACTGCGGGAATGGCTACTGTGGCTGATGCATTCGCGGTTCACCCGTGTTCTCAGCCATCCCGCCGTGGCGTTGGCGGTATTCGTCGTCTCGCTCTACGGGCTGTACTTCACGCCTCTGTTCGACGAGCTGATCCGCTTCCACTGGGGTCATCTGCTGATGAACATCCACTTCCTGCTCACCGGCTATCTGTTCTACTGGGCGATCATCGGCATCGACCCGGGCCCGCGTCGGTTGCCTCATCTGGGAAGGCTGGGAATGCTGTTCGCGGTCATGCCCTTTCACGCTTTCTTCGGCGTCGCCGTGATGTCGATGGAATCTCTGGTCGGCAGCACTTTCTATCCCGAACTGAAGCTGTCGTGGATGACCGATCCCACGCACGACCAGTGGATCGGCGGCACATTGGCCTGGATTTCCGGCGAGATCCCGGCCCTGCTCGTGGTCGGCGCATTGCTGTCGCAGTGGGCCAAACAGGACCGGCGCGAGGCCGAACGCGGCGACCGCCATCAGGAACGGTTCCCCGATGACGACGAACTGGCCGCCTACAACGCGATGCTGGCCGAACTCGGCCGATCCCGCCGCTAGCCGGAGGAATTGCGAACATGGTCGTGCCGGGTGGTTTTGATGAACCACCCGGCACCGCCGTATGCGTCGACTCGCCTACTCGGAGTCCGCGGTTCACGGAACGGGAGCGAAGAACCCAATCGCAGCACCGATCGCAGCACCGATAGCGGCACCGACGGCGCAGCCGACCACCGCACCGACCAAAGAATAATTCGAACAGATCAGCTGCGCGGGGCGTACATGATGACGGTGACGCCGAGTAGGCAGATGGCGGCGCCCGTGATGTCCCAGCGGTCGGGTCGGAAGCCGTCGAATGTCATGCCCCACAGCAGGGATCCGGCGACGAAGACGCCGCCGTAGGCGGCGAGGATGCGTCCGAAATTCGCATCCGGTTGCAGGGTGGCGACGAATCCGTAGATGCCGAGGGCGATGATGCCGGCGCCGATCCAGGCCCAGCCGCGGTGTTCGCGCACGCCTTGCCACACCAACCACGCTCCGCCGATCTCGGCGATAGCGGCGAGGGCGAAAAGCAGGATCGAACGTGCGACGGTCATGGTCGCCGAGCATACGAAACCGGCGGACGTCGCCCGACTTGACGTCGAGATCGAAGACGACGCACGCGCGCTCATCGCGCTGACAGCGAAACCGCGGGCGCGCCGAGTTCGTATCCGTATCGATGGCCGGTCGCGTGGCCTCCGGACGCGGAAGGATTGGCAGCGCGCCATTGGCGGCGAACGGCCCGATAACTGTAATTCCGCACAGGGGTGCGACGGCCCACGGAATCTGAGGGGCTATCGCAGAGCGTGTCGACTCTGTTTGAATTGATGTATGTGCCGGTGGATGGCGTACTGGGGCGAGCCGATTCTTGTCGAGGATCTGCTGTTTCGCCCTGAACATTCTCTGATCGACCAGAGTCTGCACTCTCGTCTGGGAGAGACCACCACCAACGGGGACGGCTTCGGTGTCGGCTGGTATGGCGAGGGTGCCGAACCCGCGGTGTACAAGGGGATCGAGCCGGCCTGGAACGATAAGAATTTGCGGGAGATAGCTGGTCAGGTGCGCACGTCGAGGTTGCTCGCTCATGTGCGGGCTTCGACTGGGACCGCGGTTCAGCGCAGCAATTGTCATCCGTTCCGGCACGGTCGATGGTTATGGGTGCACAACGGCGCCCTGCGTGGTTTCAGTGAAATCAGGCGCGATTTGTTGATGGCCGTGGATCCTGGGCTGTTCTCCGACATCGAGGGCTCAACGGACACGGAAGCGTTGTTCTACCTCGCCCTGACCTTCGGTCTCGCCGATGATCCGCTCGGTGCCGTCGCGCGGGCAGTCGGCTTCGTCGAGGACGTCGGGCACGCGCACAGTGTTGAGCATCCGGTTCAGATGACCGTCGCGACGACCAACGGTCAAAATCTCTGGGTCTTCCGTTATTCCAGCGAGCGCCGATCGCGCTCACTGTTCTTCTCGACCAAGCTCTCCCAGTTACGAGCATTGCACCCCGAAGTCGAGGTTTTGCGCGAACTGGGCGGTGAGACCCGCTTCGTGGTGTCGGAGCCGCTGCGCGATCTCGAGGGGGCGTGGAACGAGGTGCCCGAATCCTGTGCTGCGACGGTGGGATCCGGTGCCGACGCGATCTGGCCCTTCGTGCCGATCTCACCCGTCTGAGGTCGGCACAGGCGCCGATGGGCGTCTGGTTCGTCACGCCGGCTGACGGTCTTCGGTGGCGGCGCATCCTTCGGTGGTCGATCGTGCCATCTGCTTCAAGACCTGAGTGGGGCCTCCGATGCGCAATGCTTCGCGTTGTCGGACAGCGCCGTTGCCGCTCCTCAGGACTGTTGCCAACGCGCCGCGCGTGAATTCGTAGTCGCCGGACTGTTCGAGAGCGGGGCGGATATGGGAGAGCAGATGTGCGATGGAGGCGGGCTTGGGCACGGAATGTCGTGTAGCGCTGCGGAACTGCGGACCGGACAGGCCGTCGTGGGCCGCGCGCCGGCATGCCGCCCGCAGATATGCCAGGTCGACAGGGTCCGATGTCCGTCCGCTGCCCACTGCCGCCACGGAGGTGACGACCAGCGCCCGGACGAGACTCGCCAAAAGTGCCGTTTCCTCGACCGTGGCCGGAACGTCGCTGATGCGGATCTCGATCGTGGGCAGATGCGAGGACAATCGCACATCCCAATAGACCATCGCTGCGTCGAGGATGTGCCCGTCCTCGACGAGCTTGGTGACCGTGTCGTCGTAATCGGCGGCGGACCGCAGGTACGGGGGCGGCCCGGCGCTGGGCCATCGCGCCCACAGTAGGTGGCGCCAGCTGGCGTAGCCGGTGTCGATACCACTTGTGATCGGGGAATTCGCCGTCAGCGCCAACAGGGTCGGCAGCCAAGGGCGCAGGTGATTGCTGACCTGCACCGCGATGTCGCGGTCGGGCACGCAGACGTGGACGTGGCAACCGCAGATCACTTGCTCGGCCAGTTCGCCGAAATGCGCCGCCATGCGTCGGTATCTCGGAGTGTCGGTCATGGACCCGGGCGGCGGTCTCCAGATCGGCACTCCCACCGCCAGTGGCAGCGATCCCGCGCAGGTCGCGGCCTGCGTGACCGAGAGTCGCGCCCGTCGAACTTCGCGGTACAACTCCGTAATGCTCGCGCAGACCGGTGTGCAGGTCTCGATCTGGCACTGGGATAATTCCAGTTGCAGTTCGGCATCCGGGGCACGTGCCGCGACGGTGGTGTTGGTCAGCGAGGGTAGTCCGGTGGCCGGATCGACCAGAACGAACTCCTCTTCGACGCCGACGGTGAATGGGCGAATACTATTGCTGTGCAATGGATCACGTGGCTCACTCGACACCATGGACGCCACGGCCACCTCCCGGATTATTGCCTGTCGATTCATGCGCGCTCGCCGAATTCGCCGCATCGTTCACTGCCGACAGTTCGGATAACCTGAGTGCGATTGTTCCTGATTCTCCGAGTGTGGCCTGTAATGCTACGAAGTTCGGTTGAACGGGTGTTTGAAACGAGTCCTGACGCTGATTCTCCGCTTCGTCGACCAGCGTGACGGCCACGCTGGTGGAATTCTGTCCTCCAGCTCCGGAATGTGAGGAACTCGAAGTTTACCGGAAAATTGCCCGTCAAACAGTGGGTTGGCTGAGGTCGTGGATTCTTCGCCGAACTCGACCCGACTCCATCCCGCCTGGACGCCGAAGATCCCTGGGTGGCCGGTGCGGTAGGAGCGGTGCGAGAGGGTGTGGTTCGCCGTCATCTCGGCATATCGATCGCAGCTCAGCCGATCGTCGTTGTGGTCTACCACAATCGCCTGACGGCCGCTGATCCCAAAGATCACGTGACCCGGAGTAGTACTTCCTCACGAATCCTGCCCTGGTTACGCTGGTGAAATAGCCCAGCTAACCGGGGAGGAAGGAAGTTCGATCATGCCTGTCACCTCTCCATATCAGCAAGGCCTCACTGTATCCGGTCGGCCCGTATCGTTGCCGCTGAAAGACGTGCGGGCCCTGTCGCGGCAGATGGTCAGCCACTTCGTCGAAACCGTCGCGCCCTGTGGCACCTTGCCAGGTGACGCGATCCATGGCGACATCACCATCATCACCCGCGTGTGCCTGGAGTTGGCGGTCAGCATGCTGGACGGCAGCAACATTGCGGAAAAGACCGGGCAACTGAAGGACGCCGCGGCTCAATGGGCTCGCGAAGGTGTGCCCATCGGGACCATTCACCACGCCATTCACGAAGGCTTCAAGATCGGCTTCGACCTGGTGGTGTCCACTGCCTTGGCCAAGCAACGTGCCTCCGGCTCGGCCGATACCGATCCGATGCTCAGCACGGCCGACTATCAGAGCATTCTCGATGCCGCCAAACTCGTCGTCGAGATGCTCGACACCATGACCACGGCGGTCTCGGTGGCCTATGTACGCGAATTGCGCGCAGTCGTGTCGGAGCACCACACCGCGGTGCACACGCTCACCTCGGCACTGCTCGGCGGCCACCCCACCTCCACGATGGCCCGCGAGTGTGGCATCGACATCGCCGGCCGCTATCGCGTGTTGGCCCTCGCCATTCCGTCCCACCCCGACGAATCCAACCCGACGCTGAACGCGAAAGTCGTTGCCCGCCGCAAACTCCGGCGCCTGCAGGCAGAACTGGCCACCCGCTGCGACGACACCGTGCTGTCACTGCTGTCGATCGACGGCGGCACCGTGCTCATCCCCGCCGATCGCATCACCGAGGGGGCCCTGGAAGAACTCATCGGGAATCTGTCGCGGGCGGCGCGCGTGCCCATCACCGCCACCATGGTCACCGCCGCTACCGACACCCTGCCCACGGCCGCGGATCAAGCCCACGAACTGCTCGACGTCGTGTCCCGGTTGGGATCGGTGCCGGGCCTGTATCACTTCGACGATCTGGCTCTGGAATACCAGCTCACCCGCCCCGGCCCGGGGCGTGACCATCTCGGGTCGCTGCTCGATCCGTTGGACGAGCATCCGGAACTGCTGGAGACGTTGCAGGTCCATATCGCGCACAACCTGAACCGCCAACGCACTGCGCGGCTACTGAACGTGCACATCAACACCGTGGACTACCGGCTCAAGCGGATCGGGCAGCTCACGGGGTTCGATTCCACCCAGGCGAGCGGGCTGTGGCACCTGCGTTCGGCATTGGTTGCCCACACCTACCGCACGTGAGCACAGTGCCGGCGAGCGCAGAAGTACTCCGGTGGGTCGGTATCGACACCGATCGAAAATATATTGAAGAAAGCTCCACGCATTGGAAACACGATGCCTCCGGCGCCCCGCCGATTGTCTCGTTCGGCCCCGAGGAATTTCCGGATCTCGCACAGGCACGAGAACTTCATCCCGAAATAAATACATTGTGGGACGCGGTACGCCACGAATTCTGGACCAAACTGATTCCGCCACACCCAGGGTGCCGACACTGGCGATGGACGTGATCCTCGACAGACCGTGCCTACCGACAGACGGATCGCAACTGCATGCCGAACCGGTCCTTCCGAATGCCCGTTTCAGGTGTGGGTGCTCGACACGGGCGTCGGTGGCGCGTGCGCGGTCGTCGGACTCGGCTCCGACGCGCCTTCGTCGTTCGACGTCGCGCATTCTCGCGCGTGGGAATCGCGCGGGCGGCGGCTGGATCTAGTCTCGTCGCGTCGATCGAGTGCGCCGCTGCGTCCCCGAATCCCGCACCCGGACTCCAGCGGCCGGGATATGAGGAGTTCGCGGTGACCCGAGGCGATGTTCACCTGTGTGGCAGTGTGCCGCTGCCGGATGCGGAGGCGGTATTCGGTGTGGCCGCGCGGCGGCTGGGACCGTGGCTCAGCCGCATACCCGACGGCGAGACCGGCGAGCGCGACAACTTCACGGTCTGGCAGTTGCCGCGGATGGGGGCGCATCCGGATCTGGAGACGGCGCCGCCGCCGAGCCCGGAATACGGGCCCAGTGAGCGGGTGCGGCCCAAACCCGGCGTGGATCCCGCATCGATCGAGTTCGGTGAGCTGGGTTACGCGCAGGCAGCGCTCGAGTCCTGGGGGGTATTCCGCAAGCTGCGCGAACGCGGCGACATCGATGCCGGGGTGCGGTTCCAGGTCTGCCTGCCCACCCCGATCTCGGTGGTGGGCGCTTTCGTCGGCGATCCGCAGGACATCCTCGAACAGCGCTACGAGGCGGCGCTGCTCGCCGAACTCGGCCGCATCGCCGCGGAGATCCCACACACCGATCTCGCGGTGCAGTGGGATTGCCCGGTCGAGTTCGCGATCTTCGAGGGGGTGTTCCCGTCCTGGTTCGGCGCCGACGACGACACCCGGCTGAGTGAGATTGTCGCCCGGCTCGTGCGCCTCGGCGCGGCCGTGCCCACCGACATCGAACTCGGATATCACCTGTGCTACGGCGATTTCGGGCATCGGCACTTCGCCGAGCCCACCGACACCGGGCGCATGGTGGCGGTGCTGTCCGGTGTGGTCGCGGCGCTGCCGCGCCAGGTCGACTGGGTGCATATGCCGGTTCCGCGCTCGCGCACCGACCGCGAGTACTTCGCACCGCTGGCCGGACTTCGCCTGCCGCCGCGAACCCGGCTGTACCTCGGACTGGTGCACGCCACCGACGGCCGCGACGGGGCCCTGCGCCGCATCGCCGCCGCCCGGGAAATCGTCGACGGCTTCGGTATCGCCACCGAATGCGGATTCGGCCGCCGCCCCGCCGAACAAATCCCGGATCTGCTGGATCTGCATGCCGAACTGGCGGCCACGCTGTCGTGAGACCGCCGTCCGGCCAGCTGCGGTACCCGAATAGCTTGGGCGAGAGCACTTCCCACGCTTGGGAGCCAGATCCGCATACCTGGTGAAACGGATCGTATTCAATATCGGCGGGCATCGCACCGCTCCGCGTGCAGCCCGTTGAGAACGGAGTCTCGATGTCGACCACCGCGTCCTTCGATATCACATCACCAGCGTTCAAATACGCCCCCTTCGAAATCCTCGCCGACCTGCGCAAGGACTCACCGATCGCGAAGATAGCGCTGCCCGGCGGCGAATCCGGCTGGCTGGTCACCCGCTACGACGATGTGGAGGCGTTCTTTCGCGACTCCCGCCTGACCAACAACCCGGCCGACGTGTATCCGCCGGAGGTTCTCGCCATGGTGTTTCCGCACGGCGAATTCTCCGATGCGCTACTGCATTCGGTGATCTTCCAGAGCGACCCGGTCAACCACGCCCGCCTGCGCCGACTGGTCAGCGCGTCGTTCACGCCGCGATTCATCGAGACCTGGCAGCCACGCATTCAGCAGATCACCGATGCCCTGATCGACCGGCTGCCCGAACACGGTGAGATCGACTTCGTGCAGGAGATCGCCTTCCCACTGCCCATGCAGGTGATCTCGGAAATCCTCGGCGTACCCACCGCGGATCAGGAGAAGTTCCGGATCTGGTCCAATCTGTATGTCGACGCCATGGGCAATCCCGCTGCCGCGATGCAGATCAAGGACGAGATGCAGGAGTTCCTGCACTACCTGCACGCACTGCTCGAGGCCAAACAACAACAGCCCGCACCGGATCTGCTGAGTCGTCTGCTGCAGGTGGAGCTCGAGGGAGATCGCCTGTCCCGCAAGGAAATCATAGGTATGGCCCAGCTGCTGATCCTGGCCGGTAACGAGACCACGACCGCTTTGCTGAGCAGCGCGATGCTGACCTTCTTCCAGCATCCGGAACAGGCGGAGGCGGTGAAGAGCGATCCCGCACTGCTGAAACAGGCGATCGAGGAGGTCATCCGATACCGCGGTCCGCTGATGAACGCCAACGACCGCTGGGTGGCCGAGGACTTCGAATATCAAGGGCAGCAGCTGAAGAAGGGCGATCACATCTATTTGTGCGTCACCTCGGCCAATCGTGACGAATCGCGTTTCCCGGATGCGGCGACCTTCGATATCCGGCGCGAGGACAGTCAGCGCCACCTGGGCTTCGGCAAAGGCATGCACTTCTGCCTGGGCGCCCCGCTGGCTCGCCTGGAAGCATCCGTCGGCCTGAGCACAGTGCTGCGACGCATGCCGGATATCACGCTCGCCGTCGGGATGGACGAAATCACCTGGCGCCCCGGAATCACCTCCAGCACTCTGGAGAAGTTGCCCGTGCGCTTCTGATCCCAGCTCCGCGACTCGCTTCTTCAACGCCGGGTTCTCCGGAGCTCGAGGGCCGTCGAAGATGAGCGCGCGGCCTACTGCCGTTTCGCGTGGTGGGCGATCGCCGCAATGCCGGGCGTGCTGTGTGCGAGGTGCCTGCGCGCTCTGCGGCGGGCACTCGCCGACCGGGGGTTATCTCACTCGGTTGTGGGTGCCAGTGCTGATCGCTGAACCGGGCGGGCCAGGCGCGTAGGGGTGAGCCGGCCTCGCAGGGTCACCGATTCGCCGAGTTGCCAATGGTCGGCTTCGGTGGCGGCGGCCGCGACAACCGTCTTATCCGAGGTGAGTAGCAGGGAGTCGCGTTTTGCCAGTTCACAGAGCCGGGCGGCTTCGTTGACAGCGTCGCCGATCACCGTGAATTCGTAGCGCTGCCGAGCGCCGACGTTGCCTGCGACGACCCGGCCCTCGGCGATACCGATCGCGGCGACGAAATCCGCGGCGTCGGTATCGAGCCGGGCGCGGATCGCGCGACCGCAGGCCAACGCGGCACCCGCTGCGTCGGGAAGCGTGGCGGGCGTGCCGAATACGGCCAGCGCCGCATCACCTTCGAACTTGTTGAGCAGGCCGCCGTGGCGTTCCACCTCGTCCACCACCACACCGAAGAAGCGATTGAGAATCGCGACCATCTCGGGCGCGGGCAGGGACGCGGCCATGGTGGTGGATCCGACGATATCGATGAACAGTGCGGCCGCCTCCACTTCGACACCGCCGAGCGCCGCCTTCCCGGCCAATGCGGCGTCGGCGACCTCGCGCCCGACATGCCTGCCGAACAGGTCCCGGATCTCTTCGCGTTCGCGCAAACCACCGACCATATTGTTGAAACCGCTCTGCAGTTCGCCCAATTCGGTGCCGTCGTAGACCGCGAGCTCGAGCTCGAGATCGCCCTTTTCCACCTCGCGCATCGCCCGGCGCACACCACTGATCGGGGCGACGGTCGCGGCCAGCGTCTGCGTCATCAGCAGCGAGCCGATCAGCAGGGTCGCACCGCCCAGCGAGAGCACGCACACCGCCAGCCGGGCCGTGCTCACATAGTCGGTGCACAGCGCCAGCACCGCCAGCACCATCAGTCCCGCCACCGGCAGACCCGAACCGACCAGCCACATCAACAACGATCGCCCGAACACGCCGATTCCGCTGCGGGGTCGCGACTTTCGCGCCGAGAGCACCCGTGAGGTCACCGGTCGCAACGCGAATTCGATGATGAGGTAGGTACTCGCGCACACGACGATCGCGCTGAACGTGATCCCGAACGCGACCTTGGCGATCAGCCCGGGATCGGCGAGTCCGGCGAGCAGCGTGAGCACGACCACTCCGCCGGACCAGAGCATCGCCTGGATCCGCACCAGTCGCCACGGCACCGCGGCGGCGGCGGACTGTTGCCGCTCGGTGGGCACCACGTCCGGGTCGAGGGCCCAGCCCAGCGCGCGTAAACCGCGCACAGTGCCCCACCACACGCCGATCAACACTGCGACCACGGCGTATACCGGGGCGGCGACGGCATCGACCAGAACGATCTTCTCAGCGAAGACGGAAGGCCCGGGGAGTACGAAACCGATCAACGTGATCGACACGAAGACACCGGCCAGGTTGGCCAGCACGATCGGTACCGTCAACAGCAATTGCACCCGTAGCCGCCGAGTTCCCGCGGCTTCGTCCTCGTGTCCCAGTAGTCGCGATCCCCATGGCGCTGCCGCGAGTGGGTTGTTGCTGCGCGCCATTCTCGGCCAGCCCCTTCCGCGCGGCGGGCCGTCGTAGTGTTCGGTTTCCACGTCGTCCCCGGTCTTGCCGAGACGGTACTGGACCGGCGCGAATCCGGCTACATCCGCAGGTTCCCAGCCGCTTGCACGCGTCGTCGGAAGGCATCGCGGCAGTGGCCGAGGGAAGGCGTCGTAGCTGCAGAGTGGGCACTGTCACGACGCATGTATCCCTGGGCATAGGCGGTGAACTGTGTTGGACTGCAGCCGCTTACCGCTTCGTGCTGAGGTTACGGAGTAACGCGGGCCGATTCGGCTCGATATGCATGCGAACGGTTGCGGTATCGGACTCGAGGGGGACTCATGCATACCAAGTCACTGATTGTTGCCGGGTTCGCGGCGAGCATCGCCATCACCGTCAGCGGTTGCGGCCCGGCCTCCACTCCCGGGTCCCTGTCCACGACCACTTCGGCGGCCCGAACTTCGCAGCCGGCAGCGCGAACCGGGCAGCCCGCCGAATCGAGACACGCGATCGAGCCTGGCGGCAGCGTCCCCGAGGCGCCCGAGACTACCGCCGGGCCGGCGCCCGGAACCGCTGCCGTCGACCCGGCTACTCCCGCCGACGCCGCATCCCCGAAGTGCGTGACCGCCCAACTCCGCTTGGACAAGGGGGTCGGCGGCCCGGTAGGAGGGGACTGGTTCCTGAGGTTCGTCAACTCCAGCTCGCGAACCTGTGTCCTGCAAGGTTATCCGGGCGTCTCGCAAACCAACGGCCCCAGCGATGACCCGGTGGGCGAGCCCGCCGTGCGGGACGAGGGTCCGCAGGCGCCCAAGCCCGCTCCGGTCACGCTCGCACCGGGCGGGGCAGCTCAGTTCGAGTTCATCACCTATCCCAAGCAGGTCAACGATTGCGCAGCCCTGCGCACCACCACCCTGCGCGTCTACCCGCCCGACAACACCGAATCGCTGTGGCTGCCCTGGGACAACCTGATCTGCCCGAGCCCGCAGCGCATGCTCGTCGTCCGCGCGATCACGCCGCTGTAGCCGCTGCTCCTGAACAAGGGCCCCAGGTCGGCGTACTTGTACCGCGTAGTGGGTCGGCATACGAATTTCCCAACGCGCCTTCAGGATTCGCGTCGCATCAGGGCGCGAGGTCGTCTCCGGGCAGGACGAGAGGCTGGTAAGCGACCTGCCGATACGTGCGTGCGTCAGTGGTCCGATCGGTGGCCTCGCCAGGTGCGTAGGGGTGCGCCTGTAAGCACGTCACCGTGGCCGACGCAGACGACATCGACGTCGAGTTCGGCCAACCGGCGGGCGGCTGTGTCGACGGCGGTGCTGTCGAGGTTGAACACACCCGGCATGGTGAGACCACGCACATTGGCGAGCGTGTCGCCGGTGAACAGCACACGGTGTTGCGACAGATGGAGCGCCAGACTGCCCTCGGTATGGCCGGGAACTGCCAGAACCTCCGCGCCGCCGCCGAAATCGAGCACTTCGCCGCCGCGTAGCTCGCGGTGTACCGGGGCCGGGCGCGGGGGTGTGCCCGGTTCGAGAGCCTCGGCGATCGGGCGTTCCCACTCGCGCAGGACCGGAGCCGGCTGCGGACGTTCGCCCCGCACGATGTCGGCGTCGGCATGGTGCGCCCAGATTTCGGCTCCCCACTCCGCGAGGTCGGCCGCCGAACCGATGTGGTCGTCGTGGGCATGGGTGAGAACTACCCGCTGCACCTGGTCGCGGGTGAATCCGCAAGTGTACAGGCCCTTTTCGATCTCCCTGGCGGTTCCCGGCAGACCGCTGTCGATCAGAGTCACCCCCTCGGGGTCGCTCCACACGTACATATTCAGGTCGTTGACCTGGGAAAACCGCAATGCCGTCAGCTGCGGCAGTACGGATACGATCTCCATGCACGGCACCCTATCGAGAGTCGACGGAGCTTCCCGCCTGATCTGCTCTGGGCAGAAATACCGAGCATCTCGAGGGCTCGCAGTACTGTTCCATTCCGGCGTTCTGTTTATGGAACGACGTGGCGGGATTCGTATTCGAGGGAAGCGACCATGACCCGGAAACTCACTTCACCGCAGGCTGCCGCCGAACCGACAGTCGGACCTGGGGCCGACTTGACCGGCCAGGTGGCGCTGGTCACCGGCGGCTCGTCCGGACTGGGGCGCGCCATCGCGATGGGACTGGCAGCCGCCGGTGCCGCGGTAATCGTTGCCGGGCGGCGACGCGAAGCAAGCGAACGGGCCGCAGCCGAAATATCCACTCGCACCGGCAAAATCGCCGAGGGTGCGTCCTGCGACGTGACCGACGAGTCTTCCGTTCACGACGTCGTCCGCACCATCCTCGACAGTCACGGGCGCCTGGACGTGCTCGTCACCAGCGCGGGTATCCAGGCCCGCGGCGGCCTCGACACGCTCGACGCCGGTACCTTGCGCGACTGTCTCGATGTCAATGTCGTCGGCACCTTTCTGGCCTGCCAGGCGGTCGTGCCGACGATGCGGCAAGCCGGATACGGTCGCATCGTCACGCTCGCCAGCGCCCTGGGGCTGGTCGGAGCCGCGGGCCGTGCGGGCTACGCGGCGAGCAAGGGTGCGGTGGTCCAGCTCACCCGTAGCCTCGCCGCTGAACTGGCGGGTACCGGAATCTGCGTCAATGCATTGGCGCCCGGCCCGTTCCGCACAGCGTTGAACGACAACATCGACGACGATCCCTACGTCCGAGAATTTCTCGACCACCAAGTCCCGATGCGCAGGTGGGCTGAGCCGGAGGAACTCGTCGGTGCGGCAGTCCTGCTCGCCAGTCCGGCAGCGTCCTATCTCACCGGTGCTGTTCTACCGGTCGACGGTGGATGGACCGCGCACTGAGCACGTCATCCACTGATGAAGCCGCAATGCGCGGGCTGCTCGCCGGCGTGCGGGCGAGCCAGTCGAACGCATCGGTCGGGTGTGGTGTCGGCGCCGCACAGGGCGGACGCCGACATCGTTATCGACTTATCGCCGACCGGCCACCGTGCGATAGCAGGCCAGGTGCTCGCCCTCGGGGCCACGGCTGTCGCCCACCCGGTCGAACCCGGCCTTCTCCAATACCCGCACCGATGCCGGATTCGCCAGTTCGACATTGGCGAAGACGGCGCGCACTTCCGGTGCGGCCAAAGCGAATTCGGTCAAGGCCCGAGTCGCCTCCGAGGCGTAGCCCCGGTCGCGCCGCGAAGCCACGACGCCGTAGCCGATTTCGAGCTGTCCGTCGTCCGGCGGCCAGAACAGTCCGATCCCACCGACCACCAGCCCGGTAGCGCGTTCGATGATCAGCCGCATCCCATAGGGCCCCAGCCAGGCCGGATGCTCGGCGAACAGGGCGGGGATCACCTTGTCGCCCTCGGAGGGAAAATCGTCCGCCCAGTCCGACTGCCGGTGGTCGCCGAGCACAGCGGCGGCTTCCGCGCTGGTCCATGAGCGCAGCACGAGACGGTCGGTGGTCAGACTTGTCGGATCGTTGGTGAGAATGCGAGACACGTACGGGTCCTTGTCATTCGAAGTGTGACCCGGCCCGCGCGTTGGATTCTAGGGCGGACCGGAAATAGACATGCTGAAACGGCTTGGGACAGCCATATTCATCAGCCTCCGGACACCTACTTGCGCGAATCTCGCGGAACGAATATTAGCGCACACGCTGATCAGTCGAAGGCACCGGCGAACGCCCCGTCCGGCCGAGAACGGGCCACACCCATCCACCGAGCAATCAGATAAATGAAGCGCTACCGTCCGCGTGGGCGGGTGAGCATCGACCTGACCTGATCGGCACTGACAGTGGTGCGCTGCTTGGATCTCGATGCGGCACATGCCGGCCCGGCCGTCAGACTCGACCGCACCCGGGTCGCCGATGTGATGGAGCCCGTGCCCGGAACAGATCCCGGCCGACGCCACCGCCGAGGACGCCAGTCGCGTCGTCTGGACATCGGCCGATGCGATGGTGCCCATCGCCGGCGGGGATGGAAGATACCGCGGGTGCGTCACCGCCGACCCATGGTTACCGAAACCAGCACGCTCGCAATCGCTCTCGACGGGCTGACCGGCAGTGGGCACCGGGGTCCCGGTCGTCAACGACGTGGCCGCGTTCGGTGTGGGAGGTCCCCATGGTCCGCATGGGGCATGCTGCGGTGGTTACCGGACTCGGGCGCATCCAGGCCCGTGTTAGTTTCTTGGCCGTGAGCCTCGAACCGGCCGCTGGCATCGAGCAGCGTCTGTCCGATTCCCCGTATGTGGAGCGGATTTATCGGGCTGGGCCGGTCGCTGGGGCGGTGCCGGCACGGTGCGTTCCTGGCGCCGATGCCGGTGCTGGTCGACACTGCGGTGTCGAGTCCGCACACCACGGCCCGCTCGTTCGTGCTGCAGGGCGACGAGTGGGAAATCCCAGCCTACGACAACGCCGATGTTTTCGCCGACCGCCTGGTTCGCGCGGGACTGCTGGTGCGTGATCCGCTGGTCACCGATGTGCTCCGCGGTGACGGGACCACGTTGGTCACTCCGCGATCGGTGCAGCGGCGGGTGGCCGCTGCGACGGGGCTGACGCAGGGCGCGATTCGGCAGATCGAGCGGGCCAGGCAGGCGGTGCTGCTGCTGCGGCAGGGGATGCCGGCGATCGAGGTCGCGCACCGGGCGGGATACCACGACCAGCCGCACCTGGCTCGTTCGCTGACCCGGTTCACCGGCCGCACGGCATCCCAGCTGCGGCGCGGCGACAGCGAAGAGATGCTGTCGCTCCTGTACAAGACCGAGGTCGAGGTGCGCCCCTAGATTTTCTGGTGTCGCCGGGAGCGCCCGGCACACCGAATTTGGGAGGCACGTCATGGCATTCACGCAGATCTACGTCAACCTGCCGGTCACCGACCTGGAGGCGAGCAAGAAGGTGTACACGGCGATGGGGGGAACGATCAACCCGGACTTCACCGGGGACACCTCCGCCCAGGTGGTCCTCTCCGACGCGGTCGTGGTGCAGCTGATGACGCGCGAAACGTTCGCGACCTTCACCAAGCGAGACGCTGCGGACGGTCCGATCGAGGTGATCAACGCGCTGGCTGCCGGGACGCGTGAAGAAGTGGACCGCCTGGTCGACGCGGCGCTGGCTGCGGGAGCCACCGAACCGCGGGAGGCCCAGGACATGGGCTGGCTGTACAACCGGGCGATCGACGACCCGGACGGCCACTGCTGGGAGCTGCTGGCCTACAACCCGGCCGGCGTGGGCGACGAGGCCACGACCGAGCGCCGGCCCAGGTGAGGATGAACAGGCCGACGATGAGGAATCCGATGAGGTTGAGGTCGAGACCGGTGATCGTGTCCCAGAAGCCGCCGGTCCAGCCGAAGTGGTCGGCGAGAAGACCGAGCAGCTCGATCGAGCCGATGACCAACGCGATTGCTATGGAGAGCGCGGTGATGGTGATGTTGTAGTAGATCTTGCGCACGGGTTTGGCGAAGGCCCATCCGTAGGCGAAGTTCATGAAGGTGCCGTCGATGGTGTCGAGCAGGCTCATACCCGCGGCGAACAGGAGCGGCAGACACAGGATTGTGTACCAGGGCAGCCCAGCCGCAGCGCTGGTGCCCGCCAGCACCAGCAGCGCGACCTCGGTGGCGGTGTCGAAATCCCAGCCCGAACAGCAGGCCGATCGGATACATCTGCCACGGCTCGGTGACCGACTTCGTCACCGGCCCCAGCAGCCGGTTCACCAGGCCGCGGTTGGCGAGCTGTTTCTCCAGCTCTGCCTCGTCGTACTCACCCAGCACCCGGTCGAATCCGCCGTCCTCGTAGGCGCGGGCGAAGCGGATCGTGTGATCGGGGTCGATCACGGCTCCGTTCCCTGCCCGGGTCTCGGAGGCGTCGGCAGTGTCGATCATGCCCAGGATCTCGACGTCGTCGTCGCTCATCGCTCGTCCTTCGTGACTAATCCCTTCGTGAGAGCGGCAGCGGGGTGTGGGCCGCAAGCGATGCTAACAAAATGACCGTACGGGCGGTCAATATGGCATGGTGGGATTGTGTTGGAAACCTTTGATCCCACGGTCGGTCTGACCGCAGGCATGCTCGACGAGGCGCTCGTGGACGTTCGCGGTGAGGCGAGGGTCGCCGAACTGTCGAGTATCGCGATCGGTACCGGTCAGGTGGCCGTCAGTGCGCGGCTCACCGTCGATTACGACCGGCCGACCGCAGCGCCCCGGTGCCTGATCGCGAAATTCGCCGATCCGGATCCGGACCGCCGGAGGCAGGTTCGGCGGGAGGGTGCCTATGAACGAGAGGTGCGCTTCTACCGTGAGCTCGCACCGCTGGTATTGGTGCGCACACCGAAGGTGTACGCGGCCGAATTCTCTTCCGAGACAGGCGACTTTCTGCTGCTGCTCGAAGACCTGACACCCGCGCGGCAGGGTGATCAGCTGGCGGGCTGCACCGCCGAGGTGGCCGCCACCGCGATGGACGAGATTGCCGGTCTGCACGCTCCGTGCTGGGGCGAGAGCCGATGGCGAGAACTGTCGTGGCTGCGCCGTGATCGACCGGGTATCGCCGAGGTGACACCGCGATTGTGGGCGCGCTTTCAGGATCGGTACTCAGGACTCCTCAGCGATGAGATCCGCCGTGCGGGTGATCTTTTCGTCGAACACCTCGAGTCGTGGCTGTCCTGGGAGCGTGGCCATCGCACCGTCGTACATCGTGACTTCCGCTTGGACAATGTCCTGATCGGAGAGCAGGGCGCGATGAGCGTCGTCGACTGGCAGACCTGTGCCATCGGGTCCGGTCCCGAAGACGTGGCCTACTTCCTCGGCGGTGGTCTGCCCGCCGACCTCCGGCACACGCTGGAGGAAGACCTGGTCAGGCGCTACCACGACCGCATTCTCGAACTCGGTGTCCGCGGCTATCGCTGGGCCGACTGCTGGCGGGACTACCGCCGTGGCGCGTGGCACGGAATGTTGATGTCGATCAACGCCGCCATGCTTGCGAGGCGTACAGACCGCGGGGATCGGATGTTTCTCACCATGGCGCAGCGGCACGCGCGCCAGGTGCTCGAACTGGACTCGGCAGAGGCGCTGTCGTGAATCGCGAACTGGGTTGCTACTTGCTCGCTGGCGCGAGCGACGATCCGCGCAAGATCATCGACGAGGTCCGCATGGCGGAGGAATTGAACCTCGGTACAGCATTCCTGTCCGAGCGGTTCGACGTGAAGGAAGCCGTCACGTTGTCCGGAGCAGCCGGCGCCGCATCCGACGACATCCGGATCGCCACGGCGGCAACCAATCACAACACGCGCCATCCGATGGTGACCGCCGCGTACGCGACCACGATGCATCGGCTGACCCGCGGCCGTTTCATGCTCGGGCTCGGGCGCGGTGGCGCGCAGACCTTCGCCGCTTGGAACCTGCCCGCGGTTACGACCGCACAACTGGAGGACTTCGCCGGGCTCATGCGGCGACTGTGGAGCGGCGAGACCATCCGCGATCACGACGGCCCGGCCGGCCGCTACACCCGCTTGCGGCTCGATCCTCGCTTCGACGAGCCGATTCCACTCGGCTTGGTGGCCTTCGGCCCGCAGACTCTCGCGCTCGGCGGCCGGGCCTTCGACGAGGTTGTGCTGCACACGTTCTTCACCGACGAGACATTGGCGCGGTCGGTGCGCATTGTGAAGGAGGCGGCCGAACGTGCAGGCCGGGATCCGGCCTCGGTGCGGGTGTGGTCCTGCTACGCAACCATCGGTGACCACATTCCGGAGTCCCGCCGTCTGCGTGCGACTGTCGGCAGGTTGGCGACCTACCTTCAGATATACGGCGACCTGCTGGTCTCCACCAATCGCTGGGATCCCGATGTCCTGGCCCGCTTTCGGGCCGACCCGGTGGTCGCCGGCGTCCGCGGCGCGATCGACGCGGTGGCGAACGATGACCAAGTCGAGCACATCGCGGGTTTGCTGCCCGCGGAATGGCTGAGTGCCGCGGCGCAGGGGACCGCGCAGCAGTGCGCGGCGGGCGTTCGCGCCCAATTGAGCGTGGGCGCGGACGCTGTGATCATGCATGGTGCTACGCCGACCGAACTGGCACCCGTGGTCGCCGCCTACCGGAAGTCCGCCGCCGGGTAGCAGTGCGAAGTCGTTTCGCCCCAAGATAATTCAGTGGTGACCGGCGAGCCACGCCTCGGCGTTGGTGAAGAAGTCCGGGTGGCAGATCAGGTCGGCCTGAGCGCGAGGCTCGATATCCAGCAAGGTGGTCTCGATGTCAGTGCCCGCGGCCAGTTGCATGGTCTTCTTGATCGTGCGCGACGCATGGGCGGGGATACGCGCCCATCGTTCGGCCAGCTCGATCGAGGCCGCGAGCGCGTCTTCGGCGACTCGGCTGACCAGGCCGAGGCGCAACGCCGCATCCGGGCCGATGGGTTCGCAGCTCAACAGCAGATCGAGCGCGGCAGCATGACCGACAGCGGCCGGAAGAGTATGGGAGACACCGGCGTCCGGACCGAGCGCCATCCTGGCGAAGGTCGCTCCGAACCTCGCGTCCGGCCCTGCGATGCGCAGGTCGCACCCCAGTGCCATGCCGAGGCCACCACCGATGGCGGGTCCGTTGACCGCGGCGATCGTAGGTTGAGGCAGGCGAGCCAGTTCCCCCGAGAAGCTGTGCAATTCCCGCATCCACGCGATGGTGGCATTCACCTCGCGCGGCGCCATCTCGTCCAGGCTGCTCAGATCCATGCCGGTGCAGAAGCCACGCCCCGCGCCGGTCAGAATCACCACCCGTGTCTCCGGATCATCGGCGAGCGGGCGGACCGCCTGCGTCACCACGGGAATGCTCGACGGATTCATGGCATTCAGCCGCGCCGGACGATCCAGCACCACCACCGCGACCCCCGCGGTCGGCCGCTCGATTCGGACGACTTGTTCTTGTGTCGATACAGGGTCGGACATCGAACTCTCCATTGTTGACTGTACGTGCGGTTAGTTTTAGTCTTGCCGCGTGACCGCGCTCACGTCAAGCGCGGTCGGGCTGATGCTGAGTACAAGGGAGTGCGGCATGCCGAAATTCAAGAAAGCCCCGCCGGATGCCGGACAGCGCGGAATATTGGCGCACCCGCAGCCGCGGGAGATTCGGACGGTGTACTCCGCTGACGGAACCGCGCTGCATGTACGCGAATACGGGCACCCCGCATTGGATCCGATCGTGCTGATCCATGGCTGGTCGGTCGCCATCGAGTTCTGGAATCCGCAGATCAACGCGCTGGCAAGCGGCAATCGGGTGATCGCCTACGACCAGCGTGGCCACGGTCGAAGCGATGCGGGCACGCGCCCTTTCAGCGACCGCGTGCTCGCAGAGGACCTGTCGGCCGTGCTGGCCGCGACGGTCACGCCCGAAGCGCCTGCCACAGTGGTCGGGCACAGCATGGGTGGTGCGACGGTTCTCGCCTGGGCGAAGTACTTCCGTGACGACGTTTTGCGCTACGTGGATTCCGCTCTTCTCGCCAACACCGCGACCGGCTTGTCGGATGGCCCGGAAGGCATGAAGAGGCATCAGGATCGTTTGTCGCGGTGGATGATCGCCCTGGCGATGGCGCCGCTGCCCTCGCCGCCGCGCCGGTTGACCAGGTCGATCTTCCGCAGGGCTTCGCTGACCCCGCAAGCGCCGGTGTGCATGGTCGACTTCGTTCAGCGGGTGGGAGCGACCTGCCCTCCGCGGGTTCGGTCGCAGTGGGCCAAGGTGGTGCAGCGGATCGATGCCTCGGAGGGCGTGAAAGCACTGCGGGTACCGACAACCGTGCTGTACGGCGCGCTCGACGGTTTGCTACCACCCAGAGAATCAGCCCGCACGGCCCAAATGGTCAGAGCGGCAGGGCATCTGGACAGGGAAGTCGTGCTCGCCGACAGCGGGCATGCCAGCAACGTGCAGAACGCCGACGAGTTCAACGCCGAGATCGTTCGCCTGCGTGGACTGTCATCGCGGCCGATCGGCCTCACCAGCATCTGAAAGCCGCTTCCGGGCGACCGTACGGACTGTATGTGCGGTTCCCGGTGAACTGACCAAACCTCCATCAATACAGTGATTCACCAGGAGCGTCCGTGCCCGATCCACAGACCATGCCCCAGGCATTCCAGCGCCAGGTGGCCGCCCACCCCGACACCGTCGCACTGCGCAGCTACGACGGTGCGCAGAGCTATACATGGGCCGAGTTCGACGCCGAGGTACGCCGCATCGCCGGCGGTCTGGCGACCCTCGGACTTCGCCGCGGTGACGTGTTCGCCTCCCTGCTCACCAACCGACCCGAGTTCAACCTCGCCGAGATGGCCGCCAATCACCTCGGCGCGACCACCTTCTCGATCTACAACACCTCTGCCCCCGACCAGATCAACTATCTGCTCACCCATTCGGGCGCGAAGATCCTCGTGACCGAACGGCAGTACCTTGCCAAGCTGCGCGCGTCCGGCGCCGACATCGAGCACGTCCTCGTCGTGGAGGAAGGCGACCTGGACCGGATCGAGCCCACACCGGATTTCGATTTCGAAGCCGCTTGGAACGCGGTCTTGCCCGACGATGTGCTGTGCATGATCTACACCTCCGGCACCACCGGCCCGCCGAAAGGCGTCGAGCACACCCACCGCGGCGTGCTGGCGATGGCGGCCGCGGTCACGAGCGCTTTCCCGATCGAAAGCGGTGACCGCATGATCTCGTACCTGCCGTCCGCGCACGCCGCCGACCGATGCGTCACCTACTACTTCGGGGTCGTCTGCGGCGCACAATTGACAACCCTCAACGATATGTCCAAAGTGCCACAGACCCTGGCGGAGGTGCGGCCGACGGTGTTCTCGGCGGTTCCGAGAGTGTGGGAGAAGCTCAAGGCCGGTGTGGAATTGCAGCTCGCGGGCAACGACCAGCTGCGGACCGGATTCGAGGCGGACGTTCCGCAGGTGATCGACGCGATCCGCGCCAAGCTCGGACTCGACCAGGTGCGGTGGGCGATGACCGGTGCGGCGGCATGCCCGCTGGCCGTCTTCAACTTTCTGCGAAAGCTGCGCATTCCGGTCACCGACATCTGGGGCATGTCCGAGATCGGGCTGGCTACCGCCGCGCTGCCGGAACTGGCCAAGCCCGGCACCATCGGCACCCTGCTGCCCGGATACGAAGGCCGGGTGCTCGAGGACGGTGAACTGCTGATCCGCGCGCCGTTCACCATGAAGGGCTACCGCAACGATCCGGTGCAGACCGCCGAGGTCAAGGACGCCGACGGGTGGGTGCACACCGGTGACGTGGTGACGGTGGACGACGAGGGCTACTACACCATCGTCGACCGCAAGAAGGAGCTCATCATCAACGCGGGCGGAAAGAACATGTCGCCCAGCAATATCGAGAGCGCCATCTCCACCTCCTCGATGCTCATCGACAAGGTGATCGCGATCGGTGACGGGCGCCCCTACAACGTCGCACTCATCACCCTGGACGGTGCCGCGGTGCCGACGTTCGCCGAAAAGTTCGGGATCGAGCCCGATCCGGCGGTCCTGGCCAAGGACGCCCGCGTGCTCGCGGTCGTCCAGCAAGGGGTGGATGAGGGCAATGCCAGACTTGCCCGGGTGGAGCAGATCAAGAAGTTCGCCGTGCTCCCGACCCTCTGGACCGAGGGTGGCGATGAGCTGACCCCGACCGGAAAGCTGCGGCGCAAGCCCATCAACGCCAAGTACGCCGCTGAAATCGAAGCGCTGTACGGCGAATGACGGGATCCGTCGACACGGAATCCGTGGCTCGGCGAGCGCAGGCGCTGCGTGCCGCGATCGAGCCCTTCGCCGGGCAGGTGTACTTCGCGCCGGAGTGTCACGCCGCCTACGAACGTCTCGGTTTCGCGCCGGGAGGTGTCCTGGGCAATGTCCGAACGCCTGATGCGGCAGCGTATTTCACGAGTCGCGGCGCGGCGATGGGGCAGGTCGCCGGCTCCGTGTTGGCCGCGGCCTTCGCCGTATTCGAGCCGGGCGTGGTCATGGCCGGGGTCGAATACGGTTGGCGGCTCGCCGACGCGGCGACGATATCCGAGGCGCGCACCACCGGCGCGATCGCGAGTCTCGAACGGGTGTTGGGACCGCGTCCCGCCGGGATCGAGCGCGTGGCCGCTCTGCTGGCGCGGGCGGTGGAACCGCTTCGGCCGGAGGGGCGTCCGCTGTTCGCCGGAATGCGTTCGCTCGGCCTGCCCGGCAGTTCGCTCGGTCGCGCCTGGCGTCTGGCCGATTGTCTGCGGGAGTACCGTGGCGACTCACATACGGCGGCCTGGAATGCGGCCGGATACGACGCCGCCGAGATCGGTCTGGTCGGTGAACTGGTGCGCGGATTACCCCCGCGCACCTATGTCCGGTCTCGCGGATGGACGACGGAGCAACTCGACTCGGCACACGAGCGACTGATGGTCCGCGGCCTCGTCGACAGCGAGGGCCTCACCGCGGCGGGCGTGCAGGCGCGTGCGGCGGTCGAGCTCGCGACGGACCGGCAATTGCGCGGTGCGACAGAGGCATTGGGCGACGACCTCGACGAGCTCGTCGGCCTGCTCGCACCCTGGGGTGCGGCCTTGATGGTGGACCGCTATCCCGATCTCACCGGCGTGGAGCGGCTCGAGTCGGCCCGCATCGTCAGCTACGGGACGGGGGCGAGCAGATGATCACCGATGCCGAAGTGAGTGCCCGAGCGCGTGCGTTGTGGGCCGCGATCGAGCCCCTTGCCGGACAGGTGTATTTCTCCGCTGAAGCGAACGCCGAGTACGCGGCACTCGGATTCGGTGCGAGCCGTGGCGTACTCCCCAGCGGTGTGCAGACCTCGAATCGCGACGCCTACAACACGAGCCGTGGCTCGGCACTCGGGCACGCGTCCGGCGCGGTCGTCGCTGCCGCGTTCGCGGTATTCGAACCCGGCATGGTCACCGCAGCTGTCGAGCGCGGCCGGGCGCTCACTGATCCCGCCTCGATCGCCGCCGCCCGTCGGCGCGGGGCCACGAACTCGTTGCGGCGGATGATCGGCGAGAAACCCGACGGCGTCGAGCGCGTGATCGAATTGCTCACTCGCGCAACCGAACCCTTGGCGGTGGCGGGCCGACCGTTGTTCGCGGGTCTGTGCGCGATCGACCTCCCCGAAGATCCGCTCGGCCGGGCTTGGGCGCTGGCCGACCGGCTCCGGGAATACCGCGGCGATTCGCACACCGCGGCCTGGATCGCGGCAGGGTTCGACGCGGTCGAGATCGGGCTGCTCAGTGAGCAGTGGTGGAACCTGCCGCCCCGCACCTACGTGCACACCAGGGCGTGGACCGACGCTCAGCTCGATGCCGCGGCGCGTCGTCTGCGAGAACGCGGCATGCTCGACGGCGAGCTGCTGTCTCCGGCCGGACGCGTGGTGCGCGAGCGGATCGAAGCGGCAACCGACCGCCAGCTGCGGCCGGCGGTCGAGGCACTGCACGGCGATATCGATGAGCTGCTCGATACGGTCGGCCGCTGGAGTACGACGATTCAGGCCGCGGGTGGCTACCCCGATCTCTACGGCGCACAGATTGCGGCGCGCGTAGCGGCCCAGCGTCGCCAACCGTAACCTCTATTGACTGTACGGGCGGTCAGTATCGTATGATGTGTGCGGTGCACACGAATCTCGAAAGGTGTGGCAACGTGGCCTCTTTCTCCAGCGCGCTCGCTCGTTCCCGTAGCGCGTCATGACACCGGTCCGCACGCGTGCGGCGGTACTGCGCGCCGCCGATGGTCCCTTCCGGATCGAGGAGGTCGAGCTCGACGCACCCGGGCACGGGCAGGTTCTCGTTCGTATCGCGGGAACCGGCATCTGCCACAGCGACTTCCTGCCCCGCACTCCGATGTGCAAGCCGCCGATCATCGCGGGGCACGAGGGTGCGGGCGAAGTCATCGCCCTGGGCCCTGGCGTTGCCGAGCTCGCGGTGGGTGACCATGTGGTGCTGTCGTTCGACTCCTGCGGTGCGTGCCGCAATTGCCTCGACGCTCAGCCCGCCTACTGTGAATCCTTCTGGCCGCGCAATATGTCCGGCTTCCGGCCGGGGCGGCCGACAACGGTGCGGGACGCCGCCGGGGAACCGGTCATGGGCAACTGGTTCGGCCAGTCGTCGTTCGCTGAGCTGAGCGTGGTGTCGGCGCGCAATGCCATCAAGGTCGATCGCGCACTCCCGATGGAACTGCTGGGACCACTTTCGTGCGGCGTTTTGACCGGTGCGGGCGCAGTATTCACCTCGCTGGGCGTCGACGCCGGAGACTCTCTCGCGGTATTCGGTACCGGCACCGTGGGCCTGTCGGCCATCATGGCGGCCCGGGTCGCGGGCGCGACGACCATCGTCGCGGTGGACCGCCACCCGGATCGTCTGATGCTCGCCGAAAAGCTCGGAGCCACACATACGTTCGTCGCCGACACCGAGAACCTGGCCGAGACGATCAAGGCGCTGATACCCGGCGGGCTGGACTACTCGCTCGACACCACCGGGGTCCCCGAGGTGGTGTCGACGGCCATCGACGTGCTGCGGCTGCGCGGCGTATGCGGCTGCGTCGGTGTCCAGCTGAAGCCGCTGACGGTCCGCCCGGATCAACTGGCCTTGGGGCGCACCATCAAGGGCATCCTCGAGGGCGACAGCGTACCGAAACTGTTGATTCCCAGGCTGATCGAGCTGTGGCGGCAGGACCGCTTCCCGTTCCACGAACTGATCGAACTCTTCCCGCTCTCTCGTATCGACGAGGCGGAGCGAGCCATGAAATCCGGTGCGGTGATCAAACCCGTGCTGATTCCCGGAAAGGACGTCCAATGACCGTGGATTACGACTCGCTGTACATCGGAGGGGAGTGGACCCGGCCGGCGTCGGACCAGCGTATCGAGGCATACTCGGCGAGCACCGAGGAGCTGCTGGGCAGCGTTCCCGCCGCCGGTACGGCCGATATCGACGCCGCGGTCGCGGCCGCGCGCCGGGCCTTCGACGATCCCAGCGGCTGGGCGAGCTGGGAGCCCGAGCGTCGCGCCGCCGTGCTGGAGCGTTTCGCGGTGGAACTGCTGGCGCGCAGCGACGAGATGGTGCGCCGCGTGAGCGCGCAGAACGGCATGCCGGTTCGCTTCGGTAAGCCCGTCGAGGGCACGGTTCCGGCCACCATGCTGCGCTACTACGCCGAGTTGATCCAGCAGCTCCCGACCAGCGAGGTACGCAAGTCGTTGGTCATCGGGAACACGGAAGTCCGGCGCGAACCCCTCGGCGTGGTCGGAGCGATAGTGCCGTGGAACTTCCCGCAGACCCTGGCCTTCTTCAAGATCGCGCCCGCGTTGGCGGCCGGGTGCACCGTCGTCATGAAGCCTTCTTCGGAGACCGTCCTCGACGCCATGCTGGTCGCCGAGGCCGCCGCCGCGGCGGAACTGCCTGCGGGCGTGCTGAATATCGTTCCGGGCGCGGGTCGCACCGCGGGCGCGCACCTCGTCTCTCACCCGGGCGTGGACAAGATCGCCTTCACCGGCTCCACCGACGCCGGGCGTGCCATCGCGGAAACCTGTGGCCGCCTGCTGAAGCCGGTCACTCTGGAGCTCGGTGGCAAGTCGGCCGCACTGATCCTCGACGACGCCGACCTCTCGCGCGTCATCCCCGGCCTGTTCGCGGCCAGCCTCATGAATCAGGGCCAGAGCTGCTACATCTGCACCCGCATCCTCGCGCCGCGCAGCCGCTACGGCGAGGTCGTGGACGCGCTCAGTGATATGGTGCGCACCCTGAAAATCGGTGATCCCCTGGAGCGTTCGACGATTATCGGCCCGGTGGCCAGCGCAGGACAGCGTGACATCATCGAGGGCTATATCGCCAAGGGCAAGGCAGAAGGCGGACGCATCACCGTCGGCGGCGGCCGCCCCGCCGGGTTCGACCGCGGGTGGTACGTCGAGCCGACCGTGTTCGCCGACGTGGACAACAATTCCACCATCGCCCGTGAGGAGATCTTCGGCCCCGTGCTGGCGGTGATCCCGTTCGACGGCGATGCGGATGCGGTGCGCCAGGCCAATGATTCGTCCTACGGTCTCGGCGGCACGGTCTGGACCTCCGATGTGGCGCGCGGTGCGACGCTGGCCCGCCGGGTGCAGACCGGCAGCATCGGCGTCAACGGTTACACCATGGACCACGGAGCGCCGTTCGGCGGTGTGAAAGACAGCGGCCTGGGCCGCGAGCTCGGCCCCGAGGGGCTGGCCGCCTACCAGCAGTACAAGTCGATCTATCTGCCCTGATGAGTCCGGCGACAGTGGCGCGACGTATGAGCGGCAGGTATGGGAAAGGCGTGAATTCACAGTGACGGGGCGGACGGCGCTCGACTGGAACGAGGTCGTGGACGCGACCGCATTGGCGCGTTGGATGGATGGGCAGGGTTTGCCGGCCGGAAAGCTGGAGAACGTCGCCCTGCTCGGCGGCGGCACGCAGAACATCATGCTGCGCCTCACCCGGGGCGGGTGCGACTACGTGCTGCGGCGATCGCCGAAACACCCGCGGCCGGTGAGCAACGAGGTGTTGCGCCGGGAAGCGCGACTACTCGGTGCGCTGCGCGACACCGACGTGATCGCACCGCGGTTGATCGCGGCCGGTACGGACGAATCCGTGCTGGGCGGCTCGGTGTTCTATCTGATGGAACCGGTGGACGGATTCAATCCGGGCACCGAATTGCCCGGCCTGCACGCTGGTGACGCGTCGATACGGCATTCGATGGTGCTGTCGGCGGTCGAGGGCATCGCCAGGCTCGGCAATGTCGACTACGAAGCCTTGGGGCTGGCCGATTTCGGCAAGCCCGACGGCTTCGTGGAGCGTCAGGTGTCGCGCTGGCTGCGCGAGCTCGAGGGTTACGGCGAGAACGACGGCTACGCCTGCCCGGACATCCCGCATCTGGATCGGGTCGCGCGATGGCTGGAGAGCAACCGTCCGACGACGTGGCGGCCGGGAATCATGCACGGCGACTGCCATCTGGCGAACATGATGTTCCGTTGGGACGGACCGGAATTGGCGGCGATGGTGGACTGGGAGATGTCCACGATCGGTGATCCGCTGCTGGATCTGGGCTGGCAGATCGCCACCAGCCCGGCCGGTGCGGCGGGCGCGGCGGTGACGCCTCCGTTGGCCGCCGTCGGCGAGTTGCCGACTGCCGCGGAAATGATCGAGCACTACGCGCGCTTCTCCGACCGGGACCTCAGCGCCATCACCTGGTACACGGTGCTGGCCGGATTCAAACTGGGAATCATTCTGGAGGGCACGCACGCTCGTGCGGCAGCGGGCAAGGCGCCCCGGGAGATGGGTGACAAGTTGCACGCCATCACCGTCCAGCTGTTCGCGGAGGCAGCCGAACTCATCGAGTGAGGCTGACTCGTTCGGTGCCCGCCGAACATCCTTGTGCCCGAGCGAATCACGTGTGGCGGCGATCCTTACCCCGGATCGCCGCCACACCGCTGTTCATCCCTTGGTCGCGTGCAGCAGCTCCTCGATGTCGGTGAGTTTGACCCGGGGACGGCCTGCTGCCATTCCCGCTGCCCGTTCGACCGCGTCGATCGCTGCCCAGCCCGTGCGGTCCACGACCTCGGGCTGCCGCTGGGCGACCAGTTCGGCGAGTGCCTCCCGATCCTGGCGTGGCGAGTTCAGCGCACCGGCGATGAAGTCGGAGATCAGTTGGTCGACAGTTTCTTTGGAGTCGGTCCTGTTGGTGCCGATGACACCCTGCGGACCACGCTTGATCCACCCGGTCACATAGACGCCCGGCGTAACCCGGCCGCCCTCGTGCGGAACCACGCCCCGGACATGGTCGAAGGGCAGTCCGTCGATCGGTTCGCCGCGGTAGCCGATCGAGCGCAGCACCAGCCCGGCCGGCAGGGACTCGCCGACGCCGGTCGGCTCGGCGCGCAACCCCTCCGCTCCGGGTACGAGAGCGTTGCGCACGAGCTCCACGGATTCGGTGCGCCCGTCGCCTGCGATGGCGGTGGGAGAGGTCAAGTAGCGGAACACGATTCGCTTGTTCCCGGCTACCGGGAGCCGTTCGGCGTACTCACGAGCGAGATCCACCTTCAATACGAGCGAGGGTTCGGCTTCCGGATCGTCGAGCAGTGCCTGTGTGCCGGGATCGAGCACGAGATCGGCCTCGTCGACGACGACGTCCACACCCGGCAGATGTCCCAGAGCCAGGAACTCGGGTGAGGTGTAGGCGGCCTGCGCGGGTCCTCGCCGACCCAGCAACACGACCTCGCGAATAGTGCTGTGCCGCAGTGCCTTCAGTGCATGATCGGCGATGTCGGTCGTCGCGAGCCGCTGCGGATCCATGGTGAGAATGCGCGCGACATCGAGGGCCACATTGCCGTTGCCGATGATCACGGCGCGTTCTCCCGAAAGGTCGAAGTGGCGATTCGCGTAGTCGGGATGCCCGTTGTACCAGGCGACGAACTCGGTGGCCGAATGGCTGCCCGGAAGATCCTCGCCGGGAATGCCGAGCCGGCGATCGGTGCTCGCGCCCACGGCGTAGATCACCGCGTGATGATGCTCGAGCAGCTCCTCGTGCGAAATATGCTTTCCGACCTCGACATTCAGATGCATGCGGACGGCATCGCGGCCGAAGCCGGAGTCGAACGCCGCGGTCACCGCCTTCGTTCCCGCATGGTCGGGAGCCACGCCCGCGCGGACAAGCCCCCACGGCGTGGGCAGCTTGTCGAATATATCGACCTCGACATCGGCGCGTGCACGGAGTTCCTGCGCCGCATAGCATGCCGCCGGTCCCGCGCCCACGATGGCGACCCGCAGCGTGCCGAGCTCCTTCGACGGCCGCGCCAGCACCGGTAGCGGTGCGAAATCCGCCACGAGCGGATGCCGCTCGAAATAGGCGGCATTGATGTCGCGGTAGCGCTCCAGCGACGTGGTCAGCTCGTCCTCGGGGAAGATCGCCTGCACCGGGCAGCTGTCCGCGCACGCACCGCAGTCGATGCAGGTGTCCGAGTCGATATAGAGCATCTCCGCCGTGGCGAACTCCGGTTGGTCCGGTGTCGGGCGGATGCAGTCCACCGGGCACTCGGCAATGCAGGTGGCGTCGTTGCAGCAGCGCTGCGTGATGACGTAGGCCATGGCGCTCCTCGTGATAGGGCTCGAGTCGAGCGATTGACTGACCGCCCGTACGGTCACCATAGTGAAGCCCGTCGACCCGACGGAAAAGAGGTGCTGCGCGACTGCGAACCCGCGCCCGGCATCTGGTGCGCCGGTTACCGTCCGCTGCGCGAGGCCGCTCGTGCCCAGGTGGGCGAGCGGCTGGAACTCCTGGTCGGCAATCTGTGATGGCCAACTTGACTGACCGGACGTACGGTCATGATAATGGGCAAATGAGCCAGCCCAACGAAGAGCAGCCCGCGTTCCTCCGCAAGGACGGTCACGTCGCGATCATCACGATGAACCGCCCGCACGTCATGAACGCCGTCAACGCCGCGATGTCGATCGCGCTGCAGGCCGCGGTGGACGAATTCCTCGCCGACCCGGAACTGCGCGTCGGCATCCTCACCGGGGCGGGCAAGGCATTCTGCGCCGGCGCCGACTTGAAAGAGGTCGCGGCGGGGCGTTCGCTGATCGGACCGGACCAGCGTGAGCGCGGCTTCGGAGGCATCGTGAAGCAGAGCATCGACAAGCCGCTGATCGCGGCCGTGAACGGTTACGCGCTCGGCGGCGGCACCGAATTCGTGCTCGCCTGCGATCTGGCGGTCATGAGCGCGGACGCCACGCTGGGATTGCCGGAGGTGCGGCACGGCATCATCGCCGCCGGCGGAGGGCTCCTGCGACTCGCGCGCAAGGTGCCGCCGGCGATCGCGCTGGAGGCTCTGCTCACCGGTTCGCCGATCGCTCCGCAGGAAGCGCTGCGGTGGGGGCTGGTCAACCGGGTGGTGCCCGCCGACCAGGTGCTCGAGGCGGCTCTGGAGCTGGCGAGCAAGATCACGCGCAATGCGCCGCTGGCGGTCCAGGCGAGCAAGCGGGTGGCTTATCAGGCTGCGGCGCTGTCGGATTGGGGCGAGGAGGCATGGCGGCTGTCCGACAACGAGGCGCGACTGATCATGAAGACCGCCGACGCGAAAGAAGGCCCGCGCGCCTTCGCGCAGAAGCGTGCGCCGCAGTGGGAGGCGAGATGACCGCGGGAACCAGCCGTGCCGCCATCGCGGGGCTGGGCCTGACCGACGTCGGCAAGGTGTACGGCCGCAGCGCAACGGATTTCGCCGCGGAAGCGGTCCGTCTCGCGGCGGCTGACGCCGGGCTCGCGGTCACCGAGATCGACGGGTTGCTCGTCAGCCCAGGCACGCAGGGTTCGCCGAAGCTGTCGTTGCAGAAGGTCCTCGGGCTGCGGGACCTGCGGCTGCTCGCCGGGGTCACCGCGCTGGGCGCGAGCCCGGCCGCCATGGTCGCGCTCGCGGCGCAGGCTGTCGCAAGTGGCGAAGCGACCGCGGTGGCATGCGTGTTCGCGGACGCTCCGCTGAAGGAGAAGGGATCGGCGCGGGACGCCTTCGGCACGCAGCGGGCACTGCCCAGTGGATTCGCCTCGTACCACATCGGAATCGGCGCGATCACGCCGAATCTGTTCTACGCCATGGCCGCTCGTCGGCATTTCGAGACTTATGGCACCTCCAGTGACCAGCTGGGAGCCATCGCGGTCGGGCAGCGCGCGTGGGCGGCGGGCAATCCGGTGGCCCAATTCACCGCGCCGATCACCCTGGACGATCACCGGTCCTCGCCGCTGATCGCCGATCCATTGCACCTGCTCGACTGTTGCCTGGTGTCCAACGGCGGGGCGGCCGTCATCGTCACCTCCGCCGAACGGGCACGAGACCTGGCGCAGCCGCCGGTCGACGTATTGGGTTGGGGGCAAGCGCATCCCGGGCAGCTCATGCACCACGAGTCGCAGTTCGGATTGCGCACGGGCGCGGCCGTGGCCGGACCCGCGGCGCTGCGCATGGCCGGTGTCACGGTCGAGGACGTGGATCTGCTCGAGCTTTATGACAGCTACACCTTCACCGTCCTCGTCACCTTGGAGGACTACGGATTCTGCGCCAAGGGCGACGGCGGTGCGTTCGTCGCCGACGGCAAGCTCGGTCCCGGCGGCAGTCTGCCCTGCAATACCGGTGGTGGCCAGCTCTCCAGCTACTACCTGACCGGATTCACCCCCATCGTGGAGGCCGTCACCCAAGCTCGCGGCCAGGCGGGCGCACGCCAGGTCGACAAGACCGATGTGGTCATGGTCAGCGGCAGCGGCGGTGTGCTGGAACACCACGCCACCCTCGTGCTGAGCGGAGCCGGACGATGAGCGAGCAAGCGACAGCGGCGGTCTGGCCGCCCATGCGGCGGGACGGCAAGAGCGCCGAATTCTTCGACGCCGCCCGGCGCGGCGAGCTGGTGATCAAGAAATGCGGTGATTGCGGGGAACTGCTCGCTCCCGAGGCCGCGGTGTGCACCACCTGCGGCGGCACCGAGCTCACCTGGGTGCCCGCGGCGGGGACGGGCACGCTGATCACCTGGACCGCGGTCCACCGTGCGCCCAACCGTGCCTATACCGAGCTGGTGCCCTACACGGTGGGCGTCGTCGAATTGGCCGAAGGGCCTTGGATGTACGCGCGCATCGTCGGAAAACCTGTCGCGGCGACACCTGTGCGGGTCGCGTTCGAGCACCCCGCCGAGGGGGAGAGCTACCCGATCTGGACCACTGACACCGGCGCAACCGCAGAGAGCGACGACTGATATGCCCGAATTCGACTTGGCGACACTGCACGAGGCCATCGCCGAGGTACTCGCCGACGAACCGTGCGTGATAGCGCAGCGAACCTACACCTGGTGCGAGACCACCGATCGGACCCGCCGCCTGGCCGCCGTGCTGCGCGGACACGGTCTGGGCGGGCGACGCGACGTCGAGAACGGTTGGGAGACAGGGCAGGACCATGTCGGCGTCTACCTCTACAACGGCCCCGAATACCTGGAGACAGTGCTCGGCGCGCACAAGGCGTCCGTGGCCCCGTTCAACATCAACTACCGGTACACGCCGACCGAACTGGCCTACCTGCTGCGGGACGCCGACGCCAAGGCCGTTGTGTTCGGCGGGCACTTCGCCGCCACCCTGGCCGGGGCGTTGCGGGAGCTCGACCGGACTCCGGTACTGCTCCAGGTGGACGACGGCAGCGGGGCGGCACTCGTCGACGGTGCGCTGGACTATGAGTCCGCCTTGGCGGCGGCCGATCCGGCCTACGGCATCCCCGCGGCCGGACCGGACGACCGGCATCTGCTCTACACCGGCGGTACCACCGGCATGCCCAAGGGCGTGATCTGGCGAGTCGGGGACCTGGTCGCCGGGCCGCTCGGCGTGCGCAATGTCGAGACCCTCGCCGATGCCGTGGCGCGGGCCGTGCGCATCCGCGGCCGAGTGCTCCCCGCTCCACCGCTCATGCACGGTGCGGGAACCGGAATCGCTCTGGGTGGCTGGCTGTCCGGTGCGACCGTGGTCATTCAGCCGCACCCGGAGCGCCTCGATGCCGCCACCCTGCTCGATACCTGTGAGCAGCACGGCGTGACTTCAATGGCGATCGTCGGCGACGCCTTCGGTGTCCCGCTGGTGGCGGAGCTGGAGAGCAGTTCCCGCGATCTCACCGCGCTGCGCCTGATCGTCAACAGTGGTGCGGCCCTGCGTGATTCACTGAAGGTCCGGTTGCGCGAGCTGCTGCCACAGATTCGAGTCAGCGATATGCTCGGCTCCTCCGAAACGGGCCTGCACGCCAAGCGCGGCGCGGGCGGCAAGACCTTCGCCGCCCGAGGGAACACCGCCCTCATCGACGAAACCCGCACTCGCGTGGTCGAACCGGGCTCCGACGAGATCGGCTGGCTCGCCCAGGGCGGCGCCATCCCCGTCGGCTACCTCGGCGACCCGGACAAGACCGCCGCCACCTTCGTCACCATCGACGGCCGCCGCTACTCGGTACCCGGCGACAAGGCGCGCGTCACCGCCGACGGCACCTTCGAATTCCTCGGCCGCGAAGCCACCACCATCAACACCGGCGGCGAGAAGGTCTTCGCCGAAGAGGTCGAACTCGTCGTGCGTGGCCTGCCCGGCGTCGCCGACGCGGTCGTGGTAGGCCGTCCCAGTGAGAAATGGGGCCAGGAGGTGGTGGCGCTGTATCAGGCCGCCGACCTCACCGTCACCGACCAGCAGTTGCGCGAGGGCTGCCGGCAAGCGTTGGCGGGCTACAAGATTCCCAAGTCGTTCATCCGCGTCGACCACATCGGACGGCACGCGAACGGCAAGACCGACTACGCGTGGGCCAACGCGGCGGCGACCAGCACTGCACAGGAGACACGATGACCGAGACCGCTCTCATTCCCGACCTGGGCAATCCGGCCACCTATGTGTCCGGCTTCCCGTACGACGTGGTCGCCCGGCTGCGGCGCGAATCCCCGGTCTTCCGGGTGCCCGAACCTGCCACCGACGACTTCGCCGGTGGCCCGGGCTTCTGGTACGTCACTCGCCATGCTGACGTCATGGCCGCCGGCAAGCGCCCCGATGTGTTCAGCTCGTACGAGGGTGGTACGTGGGTTCGTGAGGTGTCGCCGGCCGAACTAGAGATCCAGCGGCAGGCCATGCTGAATATCGATCCGCCCATGCATACGCAGATGCGCAAGATCATCAGCAAGGCGTTCACGCCGCGAGTGGTCAACGGCATGATGGAATCCATTGCCGCGCACGCGGATCGGATCGTGGAATCGCTCGGCGACGGCGGCGAGCTGGACTGGGTGCAGCGGATCTCCGCCGAGATGCCGCTGCTCGTGCTCGCCGACATCCTCGGTATCCCGTCGGAGGAACGGCATCTGCTCTTCGACTGGACCAACCGAATGGTCGGCTTCGACGATCCGGAAGCCGTGGACAAGAAGTCCTACGTCTCGGCCTTCTACGAACTGTTCGCCTACGCCCGCAGTCAGACCGCGGCCAAACGCGCCAACCCCACCGACGACGTATGGAGCCTGGTCGTCAACGCCGAGGTCGACGGCCGCACCCTCACCGACGACGAACTCGACCGCTTCTTCCAGCTACTGGTCATCGCCGGTAACGAGACCACCCGCAATATGCTCAACGGTGCGGTACTGCTGTTGTCTGAGAACCCGGGGCAGTGGCGCATGCTGCGCGAGGATCCGAGCCTCATGCCGCAAGCGGTCGAAGAGATCCTGCGTATGTTCCCACCCATCCTGCAGTTCCGGCGGACCTGCGTGCAGGACATCGAATTCGGTGGGCAGCAGATCAAGGCCGGCGACAAGGTGGTGCTGTCCTATGCCGCCGCCAACCGCGACGAGACGGTCTTCGAGAACCCGGATACCTTCGACATCACCCGCGAGCAGAACCCGCACGTCTCCTTCGGCTTCGGCACCCACTTCTGCCTCGGCAGCGGCGTGGCTCGCCTCGAGGGTCGGCTGCTGCTCACCAAACTGTTCGAACGATTCCCCAGCATCGAGGTGATCGGCGAACCGGTGCGGCTGCGATCCAACTTCGTCAACGGCATCACCGAACTCCCCGTGCGGCTTTCGCGCGGCAAGGAGCAGTAGGTGACTTCCGACCTGTGGTCCACATCGGAACGACAGGACCTGCGCAAGCTGTCGCGCGAGTTCACCCTTCGTGACATCGCCCCGTACATGGATACGGGGGGAGCTGCCGCGCGAGTTGCATGCCAGGGCGGGCGAGTTGGGCGCGGTACGCGACGGCGACCACTACATCGTCGACGGCGCGAAAACCTACACCACCTCCGGTGTGCGCGGTAGCCGAGGGGTTTTCGGACGCAGACCGCGACCCGCCCACCTTCGATCCGGCGACGCATACCGTCCGCATCCCCGAATCCTTCAAGAAGTCCTTGCGCGCCTGGCAATCCGCCGAATGGTTCCGTGTCGGGCTGCGCGAGGAAGTCGGCGGAATACCCGCCCCTGCCATGGTCACCTGGGCAATCACCGAATTCCTGCTCGGTGCCCAGCCCGGCATCTACTTCTACCTGACCGGCCCGGTGTTCTCGGGCATCCTCTACGGCATCGGCACCGCGGAACAACGGCGCTGGGCAACCCTCGCCGTGGAACGTAATTGGGGCTCCACCACGGTGCTGACCGAACCGGATGCGGGCTCCGACGTCGGTGCCGGTCGCACCCGCGCCATCCCGCAGGCTGATGGCTCCTGGCACATCGAGGGCGTGAAGCGGTTCATCACCTCCGCCGACTCCGACGACCTCTTCGAGAACATCGCCCACCTCGTCCTGGCCCGCCCGGTGGGTCTGAAGGTCTCGGCGACCTGCGAAATTACCTTGGGCGGCCACGGCATACCCGCCAAGGGCTGGCTGATCGGCGACACTCACAATGGCATCGCCCAGATGTTCCAGGTCAGCGAAACCGCCCGGATGATGGTCGGTACCAAGGAGATCTACAAAGTCGGCACAGGTTCGGTACGGTTCCTCTTCGCCGTCGGCGACCTCCTGATCGGCTGGCTGTTGCTACGCCAGGCCGAGATCGCCGCGGCGGCACTGGCGATGGACCGCATCGGGCTCAGGCTTCCATGGGTTCAGCGGCTTCCCGCATGCAATCGTGGACGATCTGCGGAATCCGTCCGGCCGGATCGGCGAGTGCGGTCAGGGTGAATCGGTCGATGAGCAAGCCGCCGAGGAAGACGTCGACGAACGAGCCGCCGACCGCTTCGGGGGTCACTCGGCCCCCGGGGTTGAACCAGGTCCACATCCATTGCAGGGCGCCGAAGATCTGCAAGGTCGACAGTGCCTCGTCCACCTTGCGGAACACTCCGACGTCGATCCCGGTGGTGATCTCGCGCTGCATCAGCTGCTGTACTTCGGCGCGGTGCTCGCGGATTTTCAGCATTGCCGGATCGTCGGTGAGCTGGACGAATTCGCGCTGAGTGGCAATGGTCGCGTCGCGGTCACTGACCTGGTAGAACACTCCGGCGTAGATCATGGCGGCCACGCGCTCGGCCGGCGACTGCAAGTGTTGGAAGATCATTTCCAATTCGCGCTTGCGCTGGCCCATGTAGTTGTCCTCGAGTTCGCGCAGCATCTGTGCCTTGGTGCCGAAGTGGTGCACGATGGTGCCCTTGGACATGCCGAGCTCTTTGGCGATGTCGCCGAGATTGGTCTCGCTGTACCCGCGTTCGGCGACATGCCGAACGAAGGTGGCCAGAATCTGATCGCGACGCCCCGGTCGGCCTGCCACTGGAAACTTCCTTTCTTACCGCACGGACGGTCATTCGACGGTAGCATCCGCGCACCCGATCCGCCGTCACTGAGCAGCAGGTGACCCTGCAGCTCGTCGACCAGGAAGCCGAGCACAGCCCCGACGGCGACGACCTTCCACTCGTCCTGTTTGAACGCGGGTCGCAGGACGTTCTCGTACTCCTGGTTGGTCATCATCCGCATCTTGCTGCTGATCAAGCCCGGCACATCGAGGGCCTGCAGTTGACAATCGGGCCGAAGATCGTGGGATCAGGCCCTGCCATCCGAGATAGGGCGGAATGCCCTTGAACTCCAAGGGGCGGAAGAGCATTTCGACGGCGACGAGTTTGGTGAGCCAGCCGATCGCGGCGGCGACGAACGGCATCAGTGCGTACAGGTGCCCGTTCTCCTGGACATCGGCCACCCGGTGGTCAGGCGGCTGCGTGGGGCCGGCGGAGGAAGCGCCCGATCTCGTCGATGGCCGCTCCGGCCTCGGGCACCAGGCCGGCGAGGGTCTGGAAGACGTGGACCTGGCCGGGCCAGACCTGCAATTCGCTCGGCACGCCGGCCTGCTTCAGGGCAGCGTCGAACGCGCGCGCGTCGTCGAGCAGGCATTCGCGGGTACCGACCTGCACGAGGGTCGGTGGCCAGCGCCGGTCGACGCCGTCGATGGGCGTCACCCGCTCGTCACGGGGGCTCGCCGCACGGAAATGCGCCCGGATGGCCGGCAGCCAGAAAGGGACGGCCAGCACCGGATCGCGGCGTCGCAGGTCTCGTGCGGTCGCCCGGGTCGCGGTCGGGTCGATGACCGGTGAGAGCAGGACGACTGCGGCGGGCAGCGGAAGCCGTTGGTGCAGCAGGTCATTGATCAGGCAGGCGGCCAGATGGCCGCCCGCCGAGTCTCCCGAGACCACGAGCCGCGCCGGATCGATACCCGTTGCCAGCAGTCCTCGATAGGCCGCCAGCGCGTCGTCGGCGCCAGCGGGATGCGGATGCTCGGGGGAGAGCCGGTAATCCGGCAGGCAGACGCCCGCGTCGCAGGCCGCCGACAGCCGCGCCGCGAGCGCGGTGTGTGAACGTGGTGAGCCGGTCATGAAGCCACCGCCGTGCAGGTGCAACACGGTGGTCGTGTCGGCGGCTTCGTGAGCCTGCACCCACGTGGACGGTACGCCGTTGAGCGTCGTCGTCCAGGTGCGGTGCGGGATCCGGCGAGCCGAGCCGGTTGCTCGATCGGTCACGAAGCGGATCGCCGAGAGCGTGCCGCCCTCGGGTTTGCCGAAGCGGAACAGCGGACGGACCGCGACCCGGAAAAGGATTCGCGCGGCGACACTTCGGCGGCTGGGTCGCTGTCTCGTCGCGACCGGCACGTCGGCGTCGGTGTCGGCTGGTCGTGCGAACGATCGTGCCGTCGAGTCGGCGCTGCACATGATCTGCTCCATTCGGCGTCGTTGCCTCTACCGGCCTGGTCTGGACATTCCGGCACATCGGAGAGTAAGTGCAACCGTACGGACAGTCAAAGCGCCGGAAGGGCTGTGTCGGAAGGGTTTGCGGGATGGGGTGGAACGTTGATATTTCAGCATTTGCGCAGGTGGATATTGGCTGGACCGTTGACGAGAAGTGTGACCCCGTGCACAATTGCGACCATCGACGGTCGAATTGACCGTACGTACGGCTCGGAGCTTGAGTAGGGGTTGGCATGCAGGAGTCCGGTGCACACACGGGGGAGGAGGTGCCTAGGGCCACGGATCGTCTGGGGTTGCACGCGCTACGCGACAATTTCTCGACGACGACCTTGTCGAGCATCGGCACCTTCGGTCGGGCCACGCGTTCGGGCGTCGAGGCGACGGTCGTCGTGGGGACCGATCTCGTGCGTGGCCGATTCCAGTGGCGGGAGGCTCTCGCGCAGGCGTGGTTCGTGATCACGGTGACCGCGATTCCGGGCGTGCTCATGGCGATTCCCTTCGGCGTCATCGTGTCCGCACAGGTCGGGAACATGGTCAATCAGCTCGGCGCTGATTCGCTGATCGGTGCCGCGGGCGGGCTCGGCGTGATCAAGCAGGGCGCGCCGCTGGCCACCGGGTTGTTGCTCGGAGGCGCGGCGGCCTCGGCCATAGCCGCCGATCTCGGGGCCCGCACCGTTCGTGAAGAGGTCGATGCCATGCGGGTCATGGGCATCGATCCGGTGCAGCGGCTGGTTTCGCCGCGGCTGGTGGCCATGCTGCTGGTGGCGCCGTTGCTGAACATTCTGATCATCGTGATGGGCGTGCTGGCCGGGTACATCGTCGCCATCGCCGCGCTCGGCGTGACACCCGGTAGTTACTGGGAATCGTTCGGCTCCTTCACCTCCGGCGCGGACGTCTGGGTCTCCCTCGGCAAGTCGATGGTCTTCGGCTATCTCGTCGTGGTGATCGCCTGCCATCGCGGGCTGGAGGCCAAGGGCGGACCGCGCGGTGTGGCGGACGGTGTGAACGCGGCCGTCATCTTGTCGGTGGTATCGATCGCGGTGGTGAACGTCGTCATCACGCAGATCGTCGCCATGCTCCTTCCGGTGGAGTTGGCATGATCGCAACTCCTTATGCGCCCAAAGGGCTTCGGTGGCTGCGTACGCTGCGCACCCGTGTGCGGCCGCTGGTCCCGCTCGACAATCTCGGGTTCGTGCTCGGCTTCTGCTGGCAGGCACTCTCGTCGATCCCGTTCGCGCTGCGGCACTATCGCAGCCAGACGATGATGCTGATCACCGATATGACGTGGGGCCGCGGCTCGATCGTCGTCGGCGGCGGGACCGCCGCCGTCATGGGGATCATGGGCGCGGCGGTCGGGGCGTCCACCGGTATCGAGGCATACAGCGCGTTGAATCTGGTGTCGCTGGGCCAGGTTACGGGCGTCATCTCCGCCTTCGCGAATACCCGTGAGCTCGCGCCGATCGCCGCCGGTGTCGGCTTCGCCGCCCAGGCGGGGTGCCGGATGACCGCCGAGATCGGGTCCATGCGCATCTCGGAGGAGATCGACGCGATCGAATCGCTGGGTGTGCGGTCGGTGTCGTTCGTGGTCGCCACCCGGGTGATCGCGGGCCTGGTCGCGATCGTGCCCACCTTCCTGATCGCCTTGATCCTGAGCTACTTCGCGTGCGCGGTCATCGTGGTGCAGTTGCACGGTCAGCCGGCCGGGGTCTACGACCACTACTTCACCATGTTCGTGGCCAACTGGGATGTGGTGGCGGCGGTGGTGAAGGTAGCGGTGTTCGCGGTCGCGGTAATCGTGATCCATTGCTATCAAGGCTTTTTCGCCACGGGCGGGCCGGAGGGTGTCGGTATCGCGTCCGGTCGGGCGATCCGGGCCAGCCTGGTGGCGATCATCGTGCTCAACATGGTGATGACGCTGGCGTTGTGGGGTTTCACCTCGCCGGTCCGATTCGCGGGGTGAGGAATATGCCTGCTTATGGACTTCCCGGCGTCGCGACCGACGGGCGTCGCTCGCGTCGCATCGGTGTCATCGCGGTGGCGGTGACGATCGCGCTGGTGACCGGGTGGCGCATGTCGCCCGCCCGTGACGACGGCACCCTGTCGGTCACGGTGCTCACCGACAAGGTCGGCACCGGCATCGAAATCGGTAATGACGTGCGGCTCGACGGGGTGGCCGTCGGCCGGGTCGAGGCCATCGAAGGCGTCGATCGTCGCCAGCGTCTCACCCTGACCTTGCGCCGCGACCAATTGTTCGGTCTCACCGACACATTGGGCGTGGATTACGTGCCCGGCAATCTATTCGGTGTCGCCGAGATCGCGTTGCAACGCGGCTCGGGCGGAACCTCGCTCACCAGCGGTGCGGTGATCGATCTGGCTGGTGCACGCGCCGATCGGGTTCGGGACGCGACCATTTCGACCTTGCTGCGGTCGGTCGGCACGTTCAGCACCGATGTCCTCACTCCGGATCTGATGTCGGTGCTCGACCGGATATCCAGCGGCACTTCGGCGTTCACGCCGCTGGTCGAGGCGATCGTGGCGTCCGTGCGGGCCATTTCCGACACCCAGCGACTGCCCAGCTCCTTCCTGCTCGGCCAGTACGGTTCGACGCTGGCGGGACTGCCCTCCACCACTCATGGGCTGCTCGACCTGCTGAGCAACGCCTACGACGCGGAATACCTGCGCTCACCGGAGAACCTCGCGAAATTCGACGCCAGCACCCAGATGCTCGTGACCCAGTTCATTCCGATCACCGCACAGGTCTTGGCCACGGCGGGAACGCATTTCGGTGACACCGCCAACGTGCTGGTGCCGGTGTTGTCGATGCTGGCGCACACCGTGCCCGATCCCGCTCGATCCGGCGCCGAGCTGAGCGAGCTACTGCGCAGGCTCGGCGCGGCCATGCCCGACACCCCCGACGGCCCGGTGCTGAATCTGTCCGTCGACCTGCGTGGCGTCCCGGGCTTGGCGATTCCGCTGCTGGGAGGTGCGCGATGAGTGCGCGTTCGCTGCTGCTGCGATTGGGTGCGTTCGCCGCGGCCATGATCGTCTTGTTGATCGTCGTCTTCCAAGTGATCGAACGTCCCATGGCGGGCGACAGCGACACCTATACAGCCGAATTCACCGACGCCAACGGTCTCAAGGCTGGTGACGACGTGCGGTTCTACGGTGTGCGAGTCGGCAAGGTCGGCGGAATCAGCCTGATCGGGGGTCATGCGTCCGTGCGGTTCTCGCTCGCGCGTGAACACAAGGTGTTCGACAACACCACCCTTGCCATCCGATATCAGAACCTCAGCGGGCAGCGGTATCTCGACATCCGGCAACCCGACCACCCGGGTAGCCGCAGCACACCGGGCCAGGTCATAGGCGTCGAGCACACCGTCCCGTCGTTCGACATCACGACGGTGTTCAACGGACTGGAACCCGTCTTGGCGCAGCTGACTCCAGCCGACCTGAACCAATTCGCCACCAGCATGCTGGCGGTGATCGAGGGGTCGGGCACCGGCATGGGACCGGCGCTGGACGCGATCGAGAAACTCAGCGGCTACGTGACCGACCGGCAGACCGTCATCTCGACCTTGGTCCGCAACCTCGGCGCGGTCTCCGACCACCTGGGCGGTAAATCCGGCAACGCTGTGCAACTGCTGACCCAGCTGACCGCCGTTTTCGTCAACCTCACCCAGAAGGTCGGCGGGCTGATCGAGTTCTCCCAGCGCATCCCGCCGGTCTTGGTTCCCGCCGAAAATCTGCTGGCCATCCTGGGATTCACTCCTGGCACCAACCCCGATCTGGACAACCTGTTGCGCGCGGCGTTCTCCGACCCGAACGAGACGGCCGCGACCCTCGGTCGGTTGCCGGCCGTGCTGCAACAACTGGGCGCGGCCATCCCGACCACCGTGCCGGGCTTGCAACCGGCCTGCTCGCACGGCAATGCGCAAGCGCCGCAACCACTTCAGCTGCTCATCGCCGGACAGAGGATCTCACTGTGCAAGAACTGATTCCACGCCCGAAGGGGCATTTGTCGGCCCTTCGGCGATTCGCGCCCGGGGAAGGGACGCCGCTGACCGATGCGGCCCGCCGCCGCGCCGACCGACGCTGGGGACTGGCCGGGCTGGTGGGTGCCGTCGTGTTGGCGGCCGGATTCACCCTGGCCTACAGCACCGACTTCGATGTCCGCACCCAGACGGCCTATCTCCCCGATGCCGGATCGGTACGGATCGGCGACCCCGTGCGGGTCGCGGGCGTCACCGTCGGCGCGGTGAAAGCGCTGACCGCCCAGGGCGATCGGGTGGAGATGCGGTTCACCGTCGCCAGGAACGTCTTCCTCGGCGCGCAGACCACGCTCGCCGTGCGGATGCTCACCATCGTTGGCGGACACTATGTCGCCGTCGTTCCCGCCGGGACACAATCCCTTGGCAGCCAGGCGATTCCGGTTGATCGGGTGGTACTGCCCTACAGCCTGCCCAAGGTCTTCCAGGAAGCCATCCGCCCGGTCCAGGAGATCGACGGCACCGTGCTGCGGCAGAACGTGAGCGCCCTGAATTCCGCGATCACCCAGAACCCGCAGGCCATCGGCACCGCGCTGACCGCGGTCGACAACATCGTCGACATCATGGACCGGCAGAACTCCGACGTCTCGCGCTCGCTTTCGATCGCCGACGAGTATGCGAAGGCTCTCGACGGCGGCAAACAGGTGCTCATCACCCTCATCCAGAACTTCCGGATACTCGAAACCCTGGTGCAGAACCACGCTTTCGAGGTCAATCAGGCGATGTCACTGCTGGCCCGCACCCTGCAAAGGGCCGCGCCGCTGGCTCAGGCGTGGGACACCACCCTGCGGCCGATGGCCGCGCCGCTCGCCGACGCCCTGCCGAAACTCGATGAGATCGGCGCCAAACTGGAGGCGCTGCTGGACTCGCTGCGCGGCATCGGCGCACAACTGCAGCCGCTGGCATCGGCGCAGGGCCTCACCATCGACCAATCCGCTACCACCATCACCGGCGCCGATATCTGCGTCCCCGTCCCAGGCCGGGCGTGCTGATGTTGCGGCGACTCTTCCCCTCGCGCGGATTCCTCTCCGTCGCAACCATCCTGGTGCTGGCCGCGGTGGCGATGCTCGGCTACCGGATCGCGAAGCCGACGCCGGCTCAACGCGGCTACTGCGCGATCATGCCGGACAGCATCGGGCTCTTCGAAGGCAGCGATGTCACCGTGCTGGGACTGCGCGTCGGCCGGGTAACCCATGTCGAACCGCGCAGCGACGGAGCCTTGGTGCGGTTCGAAATCCCGGAGAGCGAGCGACTTTCCGCCGACGTCGGCGCGACGACGCTGTCCGACACGCTCGTCGCCGACCGTAAACTGGCCCTCATCGGCACCGCTGCCGAGAAGGGATCGACCTGGGACCCTGGCCGGTGCATCACCCGCACCCTGACCCCGAAGAGCCTCACCGCAACCTTCAACGCCCTCGCCGGCCTCGCCGACCAGCTCAACGGCGGTCAGCACCCGGACCAGCCCGACCTGGTCAAACAGGGAATCGCCGCCCTCGACGGCTCGACCGCCGGTCGCGGGCAGCAGATGAACGACATCATCCAGAAGCTCGGCGCCGTGCTGAATTCACCCGACGCCGCGATCGGTCATCTGGGTGCGCTCCTCGACGCCCTCGCCGACCTGGCACACACTGCCGCCAACGGCTGGGGCGATGTGAAGGACATGCTGACCCGGCTCACCGCCGCCCTGCGATCCGCGAACGAGGAAGTCGTTCCGCCCATTCTGGGTGTGGTCGACGGATTGCGCGATGTGTTGCCGGAGGCCAATCAGGCGATCACGGCGCTCGGCACTCCCGGACTGCGGCGCCTCGACTCGGCCGTCGATCAGCTACCCATGCTGTTGGCGGGGATCGGCTCGCTGCGAGACCTCATCGCCATGATTCCGCCACTCGCGCAGGCATTCTCCTCGTCCGTCGACCCTGCCACAGGTCGCTCTGCGATCTCCTACGCCCCGCCCCTGGTGGAGGTTCCGAACGACTCGGCCACGGAGGTGTGCCGCGCGATCAACGCCCTCGCTCCCGGACGTTGCACCGACAGCGACGGGCCCGCGCAGGTGCCATTGACCCAGTTGGTGCTCGGATCGGTAGGTGCGCGATGAGAATCCGTAAGACCGCGATCGCGGTGGTTGCCGGTGTATTGGTCACCGGCGGATGCGGTTTCGATCCGGCGCAGGTGAAGGTACCCGGCACCCGTGTCGGAGGACCCACGTACACCCTGCACATCGAATTCCCGAACGCGTTGAACCTGCCGCCCGGCGCGAAGGTGATCGCCAACGGCGTCCTGGTCGGCAACCTGGACCACCTCGACCTTGTCGAGCCCGGAACCGATTCCCGAGCGCAGGGTTTCGTCGTGGCTACGGTGGACATCACCGATTCGGTACGGCTGCCGACCAATGTGACCGCCGAATTGCGTCAGGCGACCCCGCTCGGCGACGTCCACATCGCGCTCACAGCCCCGCCGGATGCGGCGGACGCCACGCTCACCGACGGTGCGACCGTCCCCATGAAGCAGACCGTCGTACCGCTGCAAGTGGAGGACACCCTCGCCGGGCTGGCCACCGCCATGGGTAGCGGCGCGGTCCTCGACGTGCAGAAGATCGTCCGGGAACTCAACACTGCGCTACCCGAACATCCCGAGCAGACCGCGCACATGTTCGCCGTTCTCGGATCCGATTTCACTGATGTGGCGGCGCATCTCGACGATGTCGACGCCTTCCTCGGCGGCATCGAAGCCAGTGCGCGGCAGGTCCTCGACGATGATCCGATGCTGAACAAGCTACTCGCCGACTACGGCGTCGAACATGTGACCGCGGTGGTGAACTCGGTCGTCGGCGTCCTGCTGCTCATGTCGGGGCTGGCTCCGGTCGCCACCAACGCCGCATGGTTGGCACCGGTGGTCGGGGGCCTCGACGACGCCGCGAAGGCGCTGGTGCCGCTGCTGTTCACCAACCGGCCCCTCGACCTGAACGCGCCGTCGAACCTCAACGCACTGACGGCACTGCTCCGCGACAAGATCATCCCCTTCGCCGAGCACGGGCCGAAGGTGAATATCGTCGGCGCGACCATCGGCGACAACGGTGCGTCCGCCGTCTCCGAGGACGACCAGGTTCAGCGAATCCTGCAATCCCTGCGCATGATCGGAGCGGTCCGATGAGCCCGATGCGGTGGCGACCGCGCGCCGTGAAGCCCGGGTCGGTGCTGTCGCTGACGGCTATCGCCGGGGTGCTCGTGCTCGGTATCGGCTATTTGAGTTTCGGTGTGCTGCACCTGGATCCGTTCCACGATCGGCAAACGGTGCGGATGCTGCTGGCCAACTCCGGAGGCGTTGGCACGGGTTCGCCGGTGCTGCTCAGCGGTGTCCTGGTCGGCAAGGTCGCCGAGGTGGCCACCGTCGCATCCGGGGTGGAGGTGCAACTGGATCTGCGAGCACAATGCCGGATTCCGGCCGCCAGCGAGATTCGTATCGAGGCGCTCTCCGCGCTCGGTGAGCCCTACGTGGAGTTCGACCCGCACAACCAGAACGGCCCCTACCTGGCCGACGGCCAGCTCATCGACGCCCGCACCACCGCCTTGCCGATGTCCATCCCACAGGTCGCGGTGCGCGCGGTCCAGCTCATGCACCAGTTCGACCCGCAGCCCATCGCTTCGCTGGTAAAGACGCTCGACACCGCCATCACCGGGACCCGCGGCGATATGCCCGCCATCGAGCACGCCTCGACCCTGCTGGCCGCGACCATCCTCAGCCGCACCGACCTCATCCACCGGCTGCTTACCGACATGCAGACTCTCGGCGGCGACATGGACTGGGCCGGACCGGATCTGGAGACCTCCGGGCCGCAGTGGCAGAGCTTCGGCACCTCCCTCGATCGCCTGATCGACGCCGCGGCCGGGTTGTACTCCGCCGGCAATTCGCCATCGGACTACAACACCGGTGACGGCATCGTCCCGTTCTTGCAGCGCCTCGACACCCTGCTGCGGAAGATCGGTCCGCAGCTGACCGGCCTCGCGCCCGCGCTGCGACCACTGATGGACACCACCGCCTCGGCCGGCAGTCAGGTCGACCTCGGCGCACTCATCTCGCAAGCCCTCGCGATGGTCGGCTCCGAGGGCGTCGTCCATCTGCAGATCAACCTCAAATAGACAGCAGGAGAACACGAATGAGCACTCTTACCGACGAGAAGACCGACCTGACCGCCCCAGCGAAAGAGCCGGGACCCACACCACCGCGGAAACTGGCGATCCGTCTGTCCACCATGGTCGCCGTGCTCGCGGCGACTCTCGCGGTCATCGTCATCGCGGTGCTGACCGTTTTCCTGGTATCCGCGCGCGGCGACCTTTCCGCGCGCGATGCCCGCACGTCCGACGAACAACACGCACAGGGGGTCGCTGCGGATTACGCGGTCGGCGCCTCCACCATCGACTACCGCGACACCAAGGCGTGGTACGGAAAACTGAAGGCCGACACCACAACCCAGCTGGCCGCCAAGTTCGACGCCACGTCGGCTCAACTCGACCAGATCCTCCAGCCGCTGCAGTGGACCTCCACCGCGACCCCTATCGCCACCGTCGTCACCTCCGAATCCGGCGGCATCTACAAGGTGAGCGCCTTCCTCAATGTGACCACCACCAGCGTCCAAACTCCCCAGGGCGGCCAATCCACCGTCACCTACGCCCTCACCATCGACAAGAACGCCGGGTGGAAGATCACCGAGGTCGGCGGTTTGGACAACGCGCTGCCGACGAAATGAGACCGCGACCGTGCGGAAGTCGAAGGCCCCGAATTCGGAAGCGACGAAATCCGGCGTGTGGCAGCGGCTTTCCGGCTGGGACTGTTCGTGGTCGCGAAGCTCGCGGCCAAGCACGGTATTTCGGTCCGGCTGGGCGAGTCGGACTACGGCGGTGTTCGAGCCTTGGTTCCGCCGCGGCACACATCGGCGAAACTACGGTTTGCCCGACACACCTCCCCATGAAAGGTGACGATGACCGCCGCCCACACCCTCGACTGGTTGCTCGACGACACGATCACTCGCCTACCCGGCGTCCAGACTCGGTGGTGCTGTCCACCGACGGCCTGCTCCTCGGCCGCTCAGCAGCGCTCACCCGCGACGACGCGGAACGCTTCTGTGCCATGGCTTCCGCGGTATACGGCCTCGCCCGTGGCGCCGGCTCGCATTTCCAGGCGGGCGACGTGTGCCAGACCATGATCGAACTCGACCATGCCGTCCTGTTCATCACCGCGGCGGGTCCCAACGCCTGCTGGCTCTGCTCGCCGACGAGACCGCCGACCTGGGAATGGCGGCCTACGAGGTCAACCGAGTAGTGGATCGAGTCGGAGCGCACCTGTCGGTGTCCGTGCGCCGCACCTGATCTGTTGTCCTACTTCGCTTTCGGGCTGGTCGTCGGATCGAGAATGTCCGGTGCCACATCCACCGCGACCGCCCGCAATGTCTTGGTGAGCAGTAGCAGCGCCTCGTCGCGGGACAACCTGTCCCTGCGCAACCATTCGTCGACCGCGGTCTCCGCCATCGACTGAAAGCCTCGAATCAGAGCACGTGCGGGGCGGGTAGCGCCACCGGGAAACTCGAGCAGTTCCGCCAGCCGCGCGGCCCATGCCTCGCGGCCTTCTTCGAGGAGGTCTTCGATCTCTCGATCGTTGTTGATCGGCCCGCCTTCGAAGATGGTCATGAACGTGCCGCGGTTCTCCCACACCGTGTCGAGCCATCGGTCGATCGTGTGGTGGATCCTTTCGTCCAGGGTTCCATGTTGCCGTCGTACGCGAGGTATGGGGGGAAGCCTGGCGAAGTTGCGGACTACCTCGACGTACAGCTCTCGCTTCGTGCCGAAGTGGTAGTGCAGGTTGGGGCGCCCGATCCCGGCGGCTTCCGCGATGTCCGCGGTCGATACCTCGGAGTAGGGACGTTGTGAGAAGAGGCGCTGGGCGACCTCCACGATCTGTCGGCGGCGCTCGTCGCTCGCCATTCGAACGCGGCGAGATTTGGAGTCATCGGTCGTCGGAGTCGCAGCCATCTGTCCACCTTACTCGGGCGCGATCGCCTACTGGCACGAAGGCAGTAGTGGCGCCGTCGCAGTTGCGGCGCTGAACGTAGACGAGGGGGTGGTCGTCGGCCGTCTCCGTCTCCGCAGCAAGCCGTTCTTGACGGTTATATTGACCAAATGTCAGTAAGTGGTCCATAGTGAGGTGGGAATTAGGAGTGATTACTGACTGCAAGACAGAAAGGGTTGTTGGTGTGACTGCCGAGGCATTCATCTACGACGCCATCCGCACGCCGCGCGGCCGTGGCAAGCAGGACGGTTCGCTACACGGGATCAAACCGGTTTCGCTGCTGGTCGGGCTGATCGACGGACTGCTCGAGCGTCACCCGGGCCTCGAACCCGCAGCGATCGAGGACGTCGTGCTCGGCGTTGTCAGCCCCCTCGGTGACCAGGGTGGATGCATCGCGCGGACGGCGGCGATGGCTGCCGGGCTACCGGAAACGGTCCCTGGATTTCAGCTGAACAGGTTCTGCGGTTCCGGTCTGGAAGCCGTCAACGTCGCGGCTCAGAAGGTGCGATCCGGCTTCGAAAAGCTGGTGATCGGTGGTGGCGTCGAATCGATGTCCCGAGTGCCGATGGGCTCCGACGGTGGCGCCATGATGAACGACCCGACCACGGCCTACGACACCTACTTCGTCGCGCAGGGCATCGGCGCTGATCTCATCGCCACGATGGAGGGCTTCTCGCGAGAGACGGTCGATTCCTACGCGGTGCGTTCGCAGCGGCTGGCGGCGAAGGCATGGGCCGATGGCCACTTCGGCCACTCGGTGCTCCCCGTGCTGGATCAGAACGGCGTCACCGTGCTGGATCGTGACGAGCACTTGCGTCCGGGCACCACGGTCGAAGATCTGGCCGGTCTGCGTCCGTCCTTCGCGGCCATGGGAGACATGGGATTCGACGCCGTCGCATTGCAGAAGTACCACTGGGTCGAGAAGATCGACCACGTCCACCACGGTGGCAACTCCTCGGGGATCGTCGATGGCGCGGCGCTGGTACTGATCGGAACCGAGGCGGCGGGCAGGACCTACGGGCTCGTCCCTCGGGCGCGTGTCGTGGCGGCGGCCGCCTCCGGAGCGGACAACACGATCATGCTCACGGGCCCCACTCCGGCGACGCGAAAGCTTCTGGCGCACACCGGGTTGACCGTTGACGACATCGACTTGTTCGAAATCAACGAGGCTTTCGCGGCCGTGGCGCTCAAGTATCAGAAGGACCTGGGCATTCCGGACGAGAAGCTCAACGTCAACGGCGGCGCCATCGCCATGGGGCACCCGTTGGGCGCCACTGGCGCGATGATCCTCGGAACCATGGTGGACGAGTTGGAACGCCGCCAGGCGCGTCGCGCCGTCGTCACGCTGTGCATCGGCGGCGGTATGGGCATCGCGACCCTCATCGAACGAGTGTGACTCTCCACAAGAAAAGGAAGATCGACCCCGACATGAGCGACAACACCATTCGCTGGGAGTCCGGATCCGACGGCATCGTCCTGCTGACCATGGACGATCCGGCTCAGTCCGCCAACACCATGAACGACCGCCACATCGCCAGCATGCGTACCGCCATCGACCGGCTGGTATCCGAGCGCGACTCGATCACCGGCGTGATTCTGACCTCGGCAAAGAAGACCTTCTTCGCCGGTGGCGATCTCAACGACCTGATCGCGACGCGCAAGGAGAATGCCGCCGAATTCTTCGCGGACATCGAGGCGATCAAGGCCGACCTGCGTCGTCTGGAGCTGCTCGGCAAGCCGGTGGTCGCGGCGATCAACGGCGCCGCGCTCGGTGGCGGACTGGAGATCGCCCTGGCTACGCATCACCGAATCGCGCTGTCGGGCAATCATGTTCAGATCGGCCTGCCTGAGGTTGGTCTGGGGCTGTTGCCTGGTGGCGGCGGGATCGCACGCACGGTGCGGATGCTGGGCGTGCGCAAGGCACTCACCGATGTGCTGCTGCAAGGGCCGCGGATGAGCCCGGCGCGGGCGTTGCAGGTGGGCCTGGTCGACGAACTGGTCGAGAGCCCGCAAGAGCTGCTCGCGGCCGCCCGCGAATGGATTCTCGGCAACCCCGCCCCCGCGCAGCCCTGGGACGTGCAGGCATATCGGATCCCGGGTGGCACGCCTGCCGAGGCGAGCTTCGCCGCGACCCTCCCGCTGGTGACGGCCGGCCTTCGCAAACAGCTCAAAGGCGCGAATCTGCCTGCGCCGCGCGCCATCCTGGCCGCCGCGGTCGAGGGCAGTCAGGTCGGATTCGATATCGCGTCGACCATCGAGTCGCGCTACCTCACCGAGTTGGCCACCGGTCAGGTCGCGAAGAACATGATCCAGGCGTTCTTCTTCGACATGCAGCACATCAAATCCGGTGGCTCCCGTCCCGAAGGCTATCCCGAGCATTCGTTCACGAAGGTCGCGGTCCTCGGTGCGGGCATGATGGGCGCCGGTATCGCGTATGTCTGCGCGCGAGCGGGCATCGAGGTGGTGTTGAAGGACACGAGTCTGGATGCGGCGAACCGCGGCAAGAACTACTCGGTCGAACTGGTCGAGAAGGCAGTCAGCCGTGGACAGATCAGCCGGGAGCGCGGCGAGGAGTTGCTGGGCCGGATCCATCCGACCGACGCGTATGCGGACGCGGCCGGTGCGGATCTGGTGATCGAGGCGGTCTTCGAAGACCCGGCGATCAAGGGCAGAGTGTTCGGCGAGATCGAACCCGTGGTCGCGCGGAACGCGGTCCTGGGCTCGAACACGTCAACCCTGCCGATCACCGGATTGGCCGAAAGTGTCTCGCGGCCCGAGGATTTCATCGGTATGCACTTCTTCTCGCCGGTCGACAAGATGGCGCTGCTGGAGATCGTGGTCGGCGCGAAGACCAGTGACGCGACCCTGGCGAAGGCGATCGATCTCGCGCACGCGATCGGCAAGACCCCCATCGTGGTCAACGACCGGCGCGGGTTCTTCACCAGCAGGGTGATCATGCAGTTCGCCGCGGAGGCGCTCACCATGCTCGGGGAGGGTTTGGATCCGGCGTCCATCGAGCAGGCTGGGGCCCAGGCCGGGTACCCGGCCCCGCCGCTTCAGCTGCAGGACGAGCTGACCCTCACCCTGGCCCGCAAGGCCAGGGAGGAGACCAAAGCGGCCGTGCTCGCCGCGGGTGGCGAGTGGTCCGAGAGCGGCTCGGAGTCCGTCGTGGATCGCATGATCGACGAGTTCGGCCGCGGTGGACGTTCGAGCGGAGCCGGTTTCTACGACTACGTGGACGGCAAACGCGCCGGACTATGGGTCGGCCTGAACGAGCACTTCCGCAAGCCCGGGTACGAGATTCCGTTCGAGGACATGAAGGAGCGCATGCTCTTCATCGAAGCCCTCGAAACCGTGAAATGCTTCGACGAGGGCGTGCTCCGTTCGGTCGCCGACGCCAATATCGGCTCGATCCTGGGCATCGGATACCCCTCCTGGACCGGCGGTGTCGTTCAGTACATCAACGGATACGAGGGCGGCGTCGCCGGATTCGTAGCCCGAGCCGAAGAACTGGCCGCGAAGTACGGCCCACGGTTCGAGCCGCCGGCGAGTCTGATCGCGACGGCCGAGGCCGGGCGGTGGCCCGAAGCCGAGGAATCGGTTGCCGCACAGGTGGCCCGATGAGATCGGCCGTCATCGTCGACATCGTCCGTACGGCGTCGGGCCGGGGTAAGCCCGCAGGTGCTGTCGGGCCTGCATCCGGTCCGGCTTTTGGCCGACACGTTGCAAGCCTTGCTGGCCCGCACCGACATCGACCCGGCCCAGATCGACGATGTGATCGCCGGCTGTGTGCAGCAGGTGGGCGAGCAGACCAACAACATCGCTCGCAGCGCCGTACTCGCGGCGGCTGGCCGGACTCGGTTCCGGGCACCACGATCGACCGGCAATGTGGTTCCAGCCAGCAGGCCGCCCATTTCGCCGCGCGGGGTGTTATGGCGGGCGCCTGCGACATCGTGGTGGCTTGCGGAGTCGAATCGATGAGCCGACTGCCGATGGGCACGGCCGCGCTCGGGCAGAACCCGATCGAGCCGCTGTCGAAACGTTTTCGCGAAGGCCTCGTCAATCAGGGCGTCGCGGCCGAGTTGATCGCCGCCCGATGGAAGCTCGACCGGGAGACCCTCGACGAGTATTCGGCGCGGTCGCACCAGCGCGCGGCGGCGGTCACTGCGGCACGGGGGTTCGAGAACGAGGTCGTGGCGATCACCGTCGACGGACGGGTACACAGCAGCGACGAGACGCTCCGCGCGAACACCACCGCAGAAGGTCTGTCCAGACTGAAACGGTCGTTCACCGACGACGCACTCGCCGCGCGGTTCCCCGACATCGCATGGAGTATTACCGCGGGCAACTCATCGCCGCTAACCGACGGCGCGTCGGGCGTGCGCCTGCTGGCCACCCTGGTGAACCACCTCGAGGCCACCGGGCAGCGATACGGGCTGCAAACGATGTGTGAAGGCGGCGGCCTCGCCACCGCGATGATCATCGAGAGGATCTGATGCTCATGACAATCCGTGTTCATCGGCTCGGGGAGGCGACGTGAGCGGACTCAATCCCTCCGCTGCCGCTCGGGATCCGATCCCGGTGCTGGGGATCGCGGCGACGCCACTCGTCACCGAAAGCGACGCCGTTCTCGATGAACTGGTCTTCGAGGCTGTATCGAATGCGTTGCGGGAAGCGGGAATTCGCAAACACGAGCTCGGCCTCTCGGTGACCGCGTCGCTGGACGTCTACGACGGTCGCAGCATTTCCAGTGGTTTGACCAATGCCGCGAGCGGCGGCTATCTGGCGCAGTCGTACCGCATCGAGGGTGACGCCGGACAGGCGATCGTCGCCGCCGCGCAGAGCATCGCCGCGGGCGATGCCGACCTGGCTCTGGCAGTCGGCGTGTACAACCCCGAGGTATCGGCGCCGGATCGTCGGCAGTTTCTCCAGCAGATTTCCAATCTCGGTTTCGAGCCACACTTCGACCGGCCGATCGGTTTGACTGCGGAAACGATGTTCGGCCTGCACGCCGGCTACCTGCTCGACTCCGGGCGGATCACCGAGGAGCAGCTCGCCGCGATCGCCGCGGCGGCGATCACCCGAGGCGCCGGACGCGCCCGGACGGTCCGTCCGTCGCCGGTCTGCGGCGCTGAAGTCCTGGCTTCCGCGCCGGTCAACGGCGTGCTGCGCGAACTCATGCTGCCGGCCGAATGTACCGGCGCTATCGCGGTGGTGCTGGGATCGCTGGGCAGGGCGCGACGGGCCCGGCACCCGCGTGCCGTACTCACCGGTTGGGGACAGGCGACCGGCGACACCACAGCCGGCGGCCAATGGCTCGAAGATCCGGCGGCGACCACGCGTCGCGCCGGGCAGGAAGCCTACGACCGGGCAGGGTTGACGGCTCCCGGTGATCAAGTTCAGGCGGTGGAGCTCACTGCGGCGACCCCCGCCCTGCTCACGCCGATCGTCAACGCGCTCGGCATGAGTAAGACCGGTGTCGAGTTGTCCCCCTCCGGTGGGGCATTCAGCGCCTACCCCGGCGTGGCCAATGGCGCACTCCGTTTGCTGGAAGCGGTGTCGTGGCTGGAAGAACACGGCGGGCGCGTCGTCTCGCACTCCACCGACCTGCTGACCGGACCGGTCGCGGACACCGCGACAGTCCTTGTCCTGGAAGAGGTTCGATGAGCACGCGGGCCGTGATCGCGGGGGTGGGCATCACCCGTGCCACCTCACCGCGCAAGCAGGAAAGCTCATCGCTCGAGCTGGTGCAGGAAGCGGTATGGGCCGCTCTCGATCACGCGGGGGCCGCGCCGAATTCACTGGACGGCATAGTGATCGGCAATATCGACGGCTTCGAGGGCACCGTGCTCGGCGCCAAACATCTCGTGCGCAGACTCGGTCTCGGCGCCGACTTGCCGGTGTCGATCATCAACACCGGCGGCACCACGGGCGGCAACCTGATGCAGCTTGCCGCACGGCAGGTGCGGTCCGGTGACCGCCGCCGCGTGCTCTGTGTCGGCGGTCCCACCTTCTACGGCGCCGAGGATCTGCAGTCGGCCATCAACACCAATTCGCCGATGATCGTCGAACAGCCGCTCGGCATGGGCGCCTATCACATGGGAGCGTTCTATCCGAGCGCGTACCAGCAGCGCTTCGGCGCGACCGTCGAGGATTTCGCGGTGAGCGTGGTGCAGGCGCACGAGCACGCGTCACGTAATCCCTACGCGCACTTGCGCAATCTCCTCAGTGTCGAGGATGTGGTGGCGGCGAAACCGCTGTCCTACCCGATGACGATGGCGATGGTCTGCCCGGTGTCCACCTCGGCCAACGCTCTGCTCGTCACCTCCGAGCGGAACGCTGCCGAGCTGCGTCCGACACCGATCGTCATCCGCGCGATGGCCACGTCCAGCGACCCGTATCTCGGTGGCGGGAAGAACGATTTCGCCGCCATGGAAAACCTTTCGATCCTGGCCCGGAAGGTCTATCGGATCGCCGATATTCGAAACCCTCGCGAGGAGATCGACGTCGTCGAACTGTTCTCGCCGTACGCGCCCATGCAGCCGATGCAGCTGGAGGCCCTCGGGTTCGCCCCGCCGGGCGGTGGAATCGACCTGATTCGCTCCGGCGCAACGGGATGCGACGGTGACCTGCCGACGAACCTGTCCGGCGGCCCACTGTGCACCAATGCCGGAGTCGCCGGTGAGCTGGCCCCGTACGTGTACGTCGCCCTGCAACTGATGGGTGACGCGCCGGGGGAGATGCAGGTGGCCGGCGCCCGGCGCGGTCTCGCGCACGGCACCGGCGGCACCTTCTTCCAGTTCGAGAACCTCGCCATCCTCGAAAGACAGGAGCGCCCGTGAACATCACGACGCAGCGGGTCCACTGGGACCTGAACTACGACATTCATCTGGGTGCGACCTGGGGCCGTTTCATGGCGGGCCTCATCGAGCAGAAAATCCTGGCCAACCGGTGTCCGGACTGCTCGCGGGTATTCGTTCCACCGCAGGCATACTGCGAGTCCTGTTTCGTTCGCACCGACGAGTGGCTCGAGCTGCCGGCCGAAGGGATCGTCGAAGCATTCACAGTGGCCTGGCAGAGCTTTCGCGGCGGCCCCACCCCGCCGTACGCCATCGCGGCCATCCGGCTCGAGGGCGCGAGCACGATGCTCATGCATTACGTGCGGGGGGTCGATCTCTCCGACCCGAATACCGTTCGCGGACAACTACCTCCCGGTACGCGGGTGCGGGCCGTATGGGCGGGGCACCGCACCGGCCAGATCCTCGACATCTCGCATTTCACGCCGATCTGAACAGCTTCTGAAAAGAGGACTCGTGAGCATCGAGAGCGCTCTCGACGCGCAGGAACTCGCAGCCTATGTACGCGAATTTCTACGCGAGCACGACCCTGCCACCACCGACCGGCAGGAATTCCTTCGAGCCCGTTTCGACGCCGGGCTCGCCTGGGTGCACTATCCGCAAGGCGTCGGCGGGCTCGGTCTGGATCCGGCGTTGCAATCCGTTGTAAACGTTCTCCTCGCGGACGCCGGTGCGCCGGACAACCGGCCGGAGCTGAACTTCATCGGTCTCAATATGGCCGCGCCGACCCTGCTGCGCTTCGGAACGCCGGAGCAGCAACAACGTTGGCTTCGCCCGCTGTGGACCGGTGAAGACCTCTGGTGCCAGCTGTTCAGCGAGCCCGGCGCGGGCTCCGACCTGGCCAATGTGGCGACGGGCGCGGTCCGTGACGGTGATGGCTGGGTCGTCAACGGACAGAAGGTCTGGACCTCGCTCGCGCACCAGGCGGACTGGGCGATTCTGCTGGTGCGCACCGACGTCGCACAGCCGAAGCATCGGGGACTGTCCTATTTCGTCTGCGATATGCACGCCCCCGGCGTCGATGTCCGGCCGTTGCGGCAGATCACCGGCGAAAGCGAGTTCAACGAGGTCTATCTCGACAACGTTCGCATCGCCGGCGGTCAGTTGCTCGGTGAGATCGGCCAGGGCTGGACGGTCGCCGGTCACACCCTGGCGAACGAGCGGGTCGCGATCGGCGCGGGCACGATTCCGCGCGAGAGCGGCACCATCGGCACGCTGGTGCAGACCTGGCGCGACCGACCCGAACTCCGGCGGGCGGGCCTCCACGACCAGGTCGTGCGGTTCTGGGTCGAGTCCGAAGCGGCTCGGCTCACCGCGGAGCGCCTACGTCAGCAACAGGCGGCCGGGCTGCCGGGTCCCGAGGGATCCGGGGCGAAACTCAGCCACGCGCGATTGAACCAGCAGATCTCCTCGTTCGAGCTGGAACTCCTTGGTGCGGAGGGGCTTCGGTACTCCGACTACACCGCGCGGCGACCCGTCATCGTCGCCGACTGGGCCGAGGAGTCGCCCGGGTGGCGGTTCCTGCGCGCCAAGGGCAACTCGATCGAGGGCGGCACCTCAGACATCATGCGCAACATCATCGCCGAGCGAGTGCTCGGACTGCCTGCCGAGGCCCGGGCGGACAAGGACATTCCCTGGAAGGACCTGCCCCGATGACCGACATCACGACCCCGGCGACCGGTGACCTGCTCTATTCGGAGGTCGAGGAGGATTTGCGGGCTAGCGTGCGGGCGCTGCTCGGCAAGCGCAGCCCCTGGGATGCGGTGCTCGCCCGAACCGAAAGCGACACGACGACCGATCTGGAGCTCTGGAGCGCGCTGGCGATCGACATCGGTTGTGCCGCATTGGCTGTGCCGGAGACCGCCGGTGGCGCGGGAGCGAGTTGGCGTGAGGCGGCGATCGTGGCAGAGGAACTCGGGCGGACAGTTGCCGCCGTTCCCTTTCTCGGGTCCGCCGGTATATCGGTGGCTCTGCTGCTCGAGCTCGGCCGGACCGATCTACTCGGTGCGGTGGCGGGCGGAGCGACCACGGCGGCGGTGGCACTCCCGTTCAGCACCGCCGCGGGTGACTCCTTCGACGCGGTACAGGTCCGGGGCGGAAGGCTTTACGGCACAGTGGCTTCGGTCGCCGATGCGGCGGCAGCCGATATCCTTCTGGTCCCCGCGGGCGATGCCGTCTACCGGGTCGCGGCCGCCGCGGCCGGACTGCGTCGCACCGAGGTGGTGGCGCTCGATATGACTCGCCCCCTGGTGGACCTCGTCTTCGACGGTGTCGAGGCCGAACCCCTCGCGTCAGGCGAGCACATCCCCGCGGCAGTCGGCGCGGCACTGCGGATCGGTGCCGTACTGCTGGCCTCGGAGCAATTGGGACTGGCCGAGCGCTGCTTCGAAATGGCCATCGAGTATCTGCGGATCCGCCGGCAGTTCGGCCGTGTGATCGGCTCCTACCAGGCGATCAAGCATCGGCTGGCGGAGCTGTGGGTGCTGTTGACCCAAGCGCGGGCGGTAGCGCGGTACGCGGCGGAATGCGCTGCGACCCATTCACCGGACCTGCCCGTCGCGGCAGCACTGGCCAAGGCGCACTGTTCTACCGTTTCTCAGCAGATCGCCGAGGAATGTGTGCAGTTCCACGGCGGAATCGGGTTCACCTGGGAGCATCCGGCCCATCTCTATCTCAAACGTGCCAAGAGCAGCGCGATCGCGCTGGGCACACCCGAGCGCCATCGTGCGGCTCTCGCCGAACTGGTGGACATCGCATTGCCCGATGCCGAGGCACGCTGATGAGCGCGGGCAAGCTGGCTGGGCGCACGGCCGTCGTCACCGGGGGCAACAGCGGTATCGGGCACGCTCTGGCGGTGGGGCTGGCTCGCGCGGGCGCCGATATCGCGGTGTGGGCGCGCAATGCCGACCGGAGTGCGTCGGTGGTCGAGGAAGTTCAGGCACTCGGTGTGAAAGCGATTGCGGTGCAGTGCGATATCGCGGATGAACGGTCCGTGGATGCCGCGATGGGCCGCACTGTCTCAGAGCTGGGGCCGCTCGACTGCTTCGTGGCGAACGCGGGTATCGCCGAGGCTGCACCGATCACCGAGATGTCGCTCGACACCTGGCATCGGGTGTTGCGCACCAATCTCGACGGAGGCTTCCTGTGCGGCCGTGCCGCCGCGCGCCGGTTCGTTGCCCAGGGGGGCGGCGGCTCGATCATCGTCGTCTCATCGACGATCAGTCGCTATGGGGGAGCAGGGCAGGCCGCCTACGCGACCAGTAAGACCGGTCTCATCGGGCTCGCCCGCACGATGGCGGTGGAACTGGCTCGCCACCGGGTTCGGTGCAATATCTTGATTCCGGGCTGGACCCGAACCGCGATGAACACTGATTTGCAGGCGGACGAACGGTTCATGCGGGCGACCATGGCGCGCACACCGGCACGCCGTTGGGCCGATCCGGAGGAGTTCTATGAGGTCGCGGCCTTTCTCGCGGACCCGGCGCTGACCTTCCACACCGGCAACGAGGTCGTTGTCGACGGCGGCTACACGATCTTCTGAGTGCGCGAGCTTGGCTGACATGAAGTCAATATATGGCTGGCACAGCCCAGTTCGTCTTGCTCATATGCCTCTTCCTTCGAATCAAATGAGTCAGTCCGCTGCACTCTTGACTAAATGTCAGTAGTGGTTCAGGATGATTTCAATCTCGGATACCGCCTGTGAGCAGCTGTTGTCGCATCACTGAGCGAAGCCTGCCGACCATTGATCAGCAGTCGGCCTTGGATCTGGAAGGAATAAAGACACACGATGTCCATCCACAGCCTCTGCCTGCCCTTGTGGCCGAGCAATGAGGAAAAGGAGCTGCGGGCCGCCGTCGCGGGAATTGTCGGCCGGTTCGGTCATGAGTACTACCGGTCCCAGGCGGCAGCCGGGGAACCCATGACCGAGTTGTGGGAGCAATTGGGTCGTGGCGGATATCTGGGGGTCAGCATCCCCGAGGAATACGGCGGCAGCGGTGCCGGGCTCACCGAGCTCGCCATCGTGCTGGAAGAACTGTCCGCGGGCGGCTGCCCGGAACTGGCCCTGGTGCTGTCCCAGGGCATCGCGGGCAGCGTGCTGGCACGGCACGGCACCGAGCAGCAGAAGCGCCGCTACTTGCCCGGAATCGCCAGTGGTGCAGAGAAGTTCGTCTTCGCTCTGACCGAACCGGATGCCGGTTCCAACTCGCACAATGTCGCTACGTGGGCCAAGCGCGACGGCGATGACTGGATCGTGCGCGGCACCAAGTACTACATCTCCGGAATCGACCACTGCGCCCATTTCCTGCTGGTGGCGCGCACCGGCACCGACGAGCACACCGGACGCGGCCGGCTCACCCTTTTCATCGTCGACGATCCCGCCGTTCCCGGCCTGAACCGCCAGCTCATCCCCACCGCACTCGGTGCTCCCGAGCGGCAGTTCACGCTGTTCTTCGACGATGTCCGGCTGCCCGCCGAAGCCGTTGTCGGCGAGGTCGACAACGGTCTCTCCGCATTGTTCGACGGTCTGAATCCGGAGCGAGTGCTCAGCGCCGTCATCTGTCTCGGGGTGGGGCGGTACGCGATCGACAAGGCGGTCCGCTACGTCAAGGAACGCAATGTCTGGGGTGTCCCGGTCGGCACGTACCAAGGCGTCCAACACCCCCTCACCGAGGCCGCCATCGAACTTGCCGGGGCTGCCTCGATGATCTGGCGTGCCGCAGCCGAGTTCGATACCGGGCTTCCGGCGGGCGAGACGGCGAACATGGCCAAATTTCTCGCCTCCCGGGCAGGCTACAAAGCTCTCGACGTCGCCATCCAAATGCACGGCGGCAACGGCATGGCCCACGAGTACGGTCTGGCGGACTTGTGGGGCATCGTGCGGCTGCAGCAGGTCGCGCCGGTGTCGACGCAAATGGTCCTCAATCACATCGCGCAGCACGGCCTCGGCCTGCCGAGGTCGTACTGAGGAGTTGCGGGACATGACAATGACTCTCGACGAGTTGCGCGAACTCGAGGGAACGCGACTGCCCGGTGGCGCCCTGGTCATCGAACCGCACGAGAACGCGATCCTGGAGCACGCCGTGCGCGCACCGCGGGCAGAGCCCGGCATCGCCCATCCGATGTGGTTCGTGGTGATCTCCTTGCGTTGCTCGGGTCTCACCGTGAACGAGCTGTGCGAGCTGGCGGGCAAGTCCGAGGACGACACCCTCTTGTTCGGCAGGTGTGAGATCGAGCAGCAGGCGCTGCTGAGCGTCGGTGCGCGCTACAGCGCGCAGGCATGCATCGCCGCGACCGGCACGCGCACCTCGCGCGACGGATCCCGGCTCGACAACCTGGACGTGCGCCTGGAGATCCGCGACGGATCGGGGACTCGCGTCGGTGCCGTGACCAGCGTCTACCTGTTCAAACGTGGAGGTGCGCAGTGACTTTCGTGCGCGAGATGCGGGTCGGAACCCGACTGCCCGAACGCCGGATCACCGCGGTGAGCCCGGACCACATCAAGATCGTCGCGCTCGTCCTGCGCGATTCGAATCCGATTCACTTCGACCTCGACGCGGTGGCGCGTGCCGGACTGGGCGACCGCGAAGTCAATCAGGGCGGCGCGACCATGGCCTACGTGCTGGATCTGCTCACCGAATGGGCCGGCGCACGCGACGCCCTGCGTCGGATCGACTGCTCCTTCCGGGCCAACGTCTTCGCCGGCGACGACGTCCTCGTCGGAGGCGAGGTGACCGCGGTGACTCCGGACGGGGCCGACTTGTTGGTCGACTGCGATGTGTGGGCCGCTGTGGATGGCCGGCGCGCCATTGTCGGCAGTGCCACCGTCGCCCTGGGGTGAGACGAAAATGCAAGGCGTAGAAGGGAATCCGCCATGACCGCACCTGGCGACTTCGACCCCGTTCAGATCATTCGGGGGTTTGCCCGCACTCGTCCGTGCGGCGTCGCGTTGCGTTGCGGGGACTCGGTGCTGACGTTCGCCGAGCTGGACGTTCGGGCCGGTCGGGTGGGCCGAGCGCTGTTGCGGTCGGGCGTCACCCGTGGACAGCGCGTCGCGTACCTCGGTCGCAACTGGCCGGAGTTCTTCGAAGTGCTGTTCGGATGCGCGAAGATCGGGGCGGTGCCGGCCCCGTTGAACTGGCGATTGACCGCTGCGGATCTCGCCCAATTGATCTCGGACGCCGAGGCGCGCTTTGTCGTGACCGACAGGGAGTTCGCCGATGCCGTACCACCCGGGGCGACCGGGTTGACCATCGGTGCGGGCTACGAGGCATGGCGTGATGCCGAGGACCCGGTGGACTCGGGGATCGTTTCGAAACCGGACGACGTCTTCATCCAGTTCTACACATCGGGCACCACCGGTCTTCCGAAGGCCGTCACCATTACCAATGGCAACCTGGCCCAGTTGTTCCACGCGGCTCGATACTGGCGCGTCGACTCGGAATCTGTTGTGTCCGTGGTGATGCCGCTGTTCCACATGGGTGGTTCGGCGTGGGCGTTCGTCGCACTGTTCCGTGGGGCGCAGTGTATCCTCGCCCCCGAATTCGATGCTGCGGCCTTGGTCGCGGATATCGGACGGTCGAAGATCACGAATGTACTTGTCGCACCGGCGATGCTGCAGATGATGGTCGACGTTCGCGGCACCGGGAAGGTGGACCTCCCGGCCTTGCGATCCATCGTCTACGGAGCCGCACCGATATCGATGCCACTCCTGCGTCGTGTCCAGGAGTCCTTCGACGCGCCGTTGATCCAGGTGTTCGGGCTGACCGAAACCTGCGGTGCCATCGTGCAACTGGAGCCCGAGGATCACCGCGGCGACCTGCTGGCCTCGGTCGGCAAACCCTACCCGTGGGTGGAGGTCGAAATCCGTGATCCCCACACCGAGTCGCGGCTGCCCAACGGCAGTGACGGTGAGATCTGGGTGCGTTCCGGGCAATGCAGCACAGGTTATTGGCGGCGCCCGGAAGCAACGGCACAGCTACGAACCCCGGACGGCTGGCTGCGCACCGGCGATGTCGGCCATTTCGATGACTCGGGGTACCTGTTCATCACCGACCGGCTCAAGGACATGATCATCACCGGCGGCGAGAACGTCTACCCGGCCGAAGTGGAGCGGGTTCTGGTGACCCATCCCCAGATTGCCGAGGTTGCCGTCATCGGTGTCCCCGACCATACCTGGGGTGAAGCCGTCGCGGCGATCGTGGCCCTCCGCCAAGGGGCACAGCTCGGTGAGGCCGCCCTGATCGACTGGGCGCGCCCGCGCATAGCCGGCTTCCGTCGCCCGCGGCGGATCGTGTTCATCGATTCCCTGCCGCGGAATCCGAGCGGCAAGGTGCTCAAAGCCGAACTGCGCCGGTACTTCCCGGACCGAGCGTGACGACGGATGTGGCGCGGACCGGGCGTCGCCCTGATCGCCGAGCGTCTGGCTGCCGACGGCTGGGACCTCACACTGTGCGCGCGCTCTCCGGATCTACTCGACGCGCAGGCGACACAACTCGGCGAGAACATCTGGCGAGCCTGACCCGAATCAAATGGCCCACCAGCCAACTTCAGGAGCAATCGAATGAGTTCAGGAGCAAAGAAGATGAGTACCGCCAGTGCCCGGACCGCCATCGTCACCGGAGCCGCGCGTGGCATCGGCGCGGCCACCGCGAGGGTTCTGGCTGCAGAGGGATTCGCCGTCGCGGTTCTCGACCTCGACGAGGCGGCATGCAAGACGGTCGTCGAGGAGATCGCGGCGACGGGTGGCCGCGCGCTCGCGGTCGCCGCTGACGTCTCCGATGAGGACGACGTCGCCGCTGCGGTGCAGCGCGTCGCCGCCGACCTCGGCGCACCCACCGTACTGGTGAACAATGCCGGAATCATCCGCGACAACATGCTTTTCAAGATGACCGCGGACGACTGGGACGCGGTGATGAACGTCCATCTGCGGGGCTCGTTCCTGATGAGCCGAGCCGTGCAGTCCGCCATGACGAGCGCCAAGTGGGGGCGGATCATCAATCTGTCCAGCACCTCGGCGCTCGGCAATCGCGGCCAAGCCAACTACTCCGCGGCGAAGGCCGGTCTGCAGGGCTTCACCAAGACGCTCGCGATCGAGCTGGGCAAGTTCGGCGTCACCGTCAACGCGATCGCGCCGGGTTTCATCGAGACCGAGATGACCGCGGCGACTGCCGCGCGCATGGGACTGTCGTTCGAGGATTTCCGTGACGCGGTGGTGAAGCAGATCCCCGTCGGCCGGGCAGGCAAGCCCGAGGACATCGCGAACGCGGTCACCTTCCTCGCGGGGGAAGGGGCGGGTTACATCTCCGGCCAGGTCCTGTACGTCGCCGGCGGCCCGACCGACTGATCTGTCAGGAGGACGAAAGATGATGATGTTCAACGGAGTCGCCGATCTTGGATCCGCGGTCGGCACCCATCTGGGCTACGGCGACTGGCTGACCGTCACCCAGCAGCGGGTGAATCTCTTCGCGGATGCGACCGGCGACCACCAATGGATCCACGTCGACCCGGAGGCGGCGGCCGTGGGGCCGTTCGGCGCCCCGATCGCGCACGGATTCCTGACGCTGTCGCTGGTGTCCTCGCTCACCGCGCCGATCTGGCGCGTCGAAGGACTGAAGATGGGAATCAACTATGGCTGCAACAAGGTCCGATTCCCTTCGGCGGTGAGGGTGGGTGATCGGATCCGCGCCGGTGCCGAACTCGGCGGGGTCGCTCCGACTCCGGCGGGAACGCAGATGACAGTCACCGTGACCGTCGAGATCGACGGCGGTGCCAAACCGGCCTGTGTGGCCGAATGGCTGCTGCTACTGGTGGATTGAGCTACCCGGCTGATCCAGCACGGCACGAAAAGGAGGTACCAGCCATGCATTTCACCGAAATCGACTATGCCGTCGCACGCGGAGCGGCAACGATCACCTTGCAGCGACCCGACAGACTCAACGCGTACACGTACCAGATGGCGCGTGAGATCGTCGCCGCGTGCGATCTGGCGGACGCTGACGACTCGGTGCGGGCCGTGATCGTGACGGGGCGAGGGCGTGCGTTCTGCGCGGGCGCCGACCTCGATCCCGACGCGGGGGAATTCGACCAGACCCGAAACACCGTTCCGGTCTTCGAGGACGGCACCGCGCGCGACGGCGGAGGCTACGCGTCCCTTCGTATCGCGGCCATGAAGAAGCCGGTGATCGGCGCGATCAACGGCCCCGCGATCGGGATCGGTTCGACGCTGACCCTGCCCATGGATATCCGAATCGCCTCCGAGAGTGCGCGTTTCGGATTCGTCTTCACTCGGCGCAGTCTGGTTCCCGAAGCCGCGTCGACCTGGTTCCTGCCGCGGCTCGTCGGCATGTCACGGGCGATGGAGTGGATCACGACGGGGCGGACGTTCGGAGCGGCGGAAGCGCTCGCGGGCGGACTGGTCTCCCAGGTATGCCCCGATGACGCCCTGCTCGATACGGCGACCGCGCTCGCCGCCGAGATATCCGAGAACGTGGCTCCGGTGGCTTTCGCCGCGGCCAAACGGATGATGTGGGCGATGTCCGAGCAGGGCGGTCCGTGGATCGCGCACCGGCTGGAATCGCAGGTGCTCGGGACGCTCATCGGCTCCAAGGATTTCGCCGAGGGCGTGGCCGCGTTCTTGGAACGGCGGAAGCCCGCGTTCCGACTCGATCCCGCTGCCGATCTCCCCGCGATGATCCCGGAATGGCCACGGCAAGGGGGCTGACCTGTTCGAAGTCGGTTCACTGGGTCGGATCGGCGAGATAGAGGCTGCTCCAGATGATTTGGGTGAGGGCGGCGGCCAGCGTGTCATCGTGCTCCGGGGCGGTGTTGCGGACCATCTGGTAGCAGACGCGTTCGACCATCCAGGTCAGGGCGTCAGCGATCTCGTCGGTGGGCATGGGACGGATGCGGCCGCTGGCCTGCCCGCGCTCGATGATCTTGCGGGTGGTGCCGCGAACGCCATCGATCAATTCGTTGAAGACTTCGGCGATGCCCTGGTCGTAGGCGGATTCCTCGACGACCGCGGACAGGATCAGGCGGCGGTTCCGATAGGTCGCGAGGACGTTCTTCATTGCCTGGTGCAGATCATCGGGATCACTCCGCTCGGCAGCCTGCCACCAGGTCTTTGCTGCTTCGGATATCTCGGTGAGCGCATGTTGCGCCAGGCGGCGCAGCAGTTCGCCCTTGTCCTCGAAGTACAGGTAGAACGTCGCTCGGGAGATACCGGCGGCGCCAGCCAGCCGATCGACGCTCAGTTCGGCGAACGTCAGGTTCTGCTCGCCCATCAAGGTCTCGGCCGCATCGAGCAGCCGACCCTCGAGGGCGACTCGCCTTTCTTGTCGCCGTGGCTGTGAACTGCGAGTCATCGGTGGCATCGGTGGCTCCAATCGCTGTGTGCGGCATCTTCGATTCTCGATCGCCGAGGGTGTCCAGGCCAGCCTAGACACAGGCTACGGACGTGATGTCCAGACGCAGGGCGGCATAGATCCGGATCGGCTCTGCGCACCTGAACGGTCGTGGACACTCTGTCTAAACTGACTGTCTTTACACAATGTCTTGACACTCTGTCTAATTCTGGTTTAGCGTCACATCCAGCGATGGTGGCCGTAAGGGTCGCGACCGCAAGAACCTCGAATCGTCGTCACCACGTCGCTTGTGAGCGAGCGGGAGAACGACGGCATTCAACGGTCATCGACAAGGGAGTCAGATGTATCCCGGCGCCTACGTTTCTCAATTTCCCGACAAGCCCGCTGCAGTCCTTGCCTCCACTGGCGAGGCACTCACTTATCGGGATCTCGATCAGAATTCGGCACGGTTGGCGCGTTTCCTCCACGAGGTCGGGCTGCGCCGCGGTGATCACATCGCGGTCTTGGCTGACAATCATCCTCGGGTCTTCGAAATATATTGGGCCGCAATGCGTTCCGGCTTGTACATCACGGTCGTCAACTGGCACCTCACGCCCGCCGAGGCCGCTTACATCGTCGACGACTGCGGCGCCGTTGTCCTGATCGCGGCAGCGTCCCTGGCCACCCTCGCCGAGCAGGTGGCCGGCGGCGCGCCCAATGTCCGCGTCCGCCTCGCCTATCACGGATCCGTTCGCGGCTACGACTCGTATGAGGAGGCGCTGGACAAGTCATCGGCGGAACCGTTGCCGGATCAGCCGCGCGGATCCGACATGCTCTATTCCTCGGGCACGACCGGCCGGCCGAAGGGCATCAAACCACCGCTGCCCGACTGCCAGGTCCACGAGCCGGGTGACAGCTACGTCGCGGTGTTCGGGCAGATGTACGGCTTCGGTCAGGACAGCGTGTATCTGTCCCCGGCCCCGATCTACCACGCCGCCCCGCTGCGGTTCAGCGGCGTGGTGCAGGCGCTGGGCGGGACCGTGGTGCTCATGGAGCGCTTCGACGCCGAGGAAGCGCTGGCGATGATCGAGCGATATCGGGTGACCCACAGTCAGTGGGTCCCAACGATGTTCGTGCGCATGCTCAAGCTGCCCGATGGCGTCCGCGGCCGGTACGACCTGTCGAGCCTGCGCGTCGCCGTGCACGCCGCCGCGCCCTGCCCGGTCGAGGTGAAGCAGGCGATGATCGACTGGTGGGGGCCGGTGTTGTACGAGTACTACTCGTCGACCGAGGGGAACGGGATCACCTTCATCTCCACCGAGGAGTGGCTGCGTAAGCGCGGTTCGGTCGGCCGGGCCGGCGTCGGAACCATCCGCGTCTGTGGCGACGACGGCACCGTGCTGGCGACGGGCAATACCGGGACGATCTACTTCGAGCGCGATACACCGCCGTTCGTCTACCACAACGACCCCGAGAAGTCCGCGCGCACAAGGCATCCGGTTCATTCGACCTGGACCACCACTGGCGACCTGGGCTATGTGGACGATGAGGGCTACCTGTTCCTCACCGACCGTCGGGCATTCATGATCATCTCCGGTGGGGTGAACATCTATCCGCAGGAGATAGAGAACTCACTCGCTTTGCACCCCAAGGTTTTCGACGTCGCCGTGATCGGTGTACCCGATCCGGAGATGGGCGAATCCGTCCTGGCGATCGTCCAACCCGTCGAGCAGTCCGACTCCGGTCCGGAGCTGGCGGATGAGCTGCAGAGCTATCTCCGCGAACGGGTCGCCGGTTTCAAGGTGCCCCGTCGCATCGAATTCACGCGCGATCTACCGCGCACACCCACCGGAAAGCTTGTCAAAGGCAAGCTTCTCGACCTCTACCGGTAGACCCGGCCACCTGACTCACCCTAGGAGAGAAAATGCTGATCCAAGCCGCGGTGCTGCGCGCCCACGACAAGCCTTACCAGATCGAGGACCTCGAACTGGCGGAGCCGGGGCCGGGTGAAATCCGCGTCCGGATCGCCGGTGCCGGGATGTGCCACAGCGACCTGCTGCCGCGGGTACCGAACTACGTCGCGAAACCGCCGATCATCACCGGGCACGAAGGCTCCGGAGTGGTCGAGGCCCTCGGCTCCGGCGTGACCGGCCTCGAACTCGGCGACCACGTCGTGCTGTCCTTCGACTCCTGCCGGACGTGCACCAACTGCCAGTCCGCGCAGTCCGCCTACTGCGACACCTTCCTCGCCAGAAACCTCGTCGGGCTCGGCATCGACGGTTCCACTCCCGTCACCGACGCAGACGACAAGCCGGTCGCGTCCCGCTGGTTCGGCCAGTCGTCCTTCGCTACCCATGCGCTGGCATCGGCCCGCAACGCCGTGCGGGTCTCCAAGGATCTGCCGTTGGAACTCCTCGGCCCACTGGGCTGCGGCGTCCAGACCGGCGCCGGTTCGGTTCTGCTGTCACTCGGAGTCCGGGCCGCGTCGAGCATCGTGGTGTTCGGGGCGGGCGGTGTCGGTCTGAGCGCGGTGATGGCGGCAAAGGTGGCCGGTGCGGCCACCATTGTCGCTGTCGACCTCAATCCTGATCGACTGGAACTGGCTCGGGAGTTGGGCGCCACGCATGCGTTCGACGGCGCCGATGAGAAGCTGGCTGCGGCCATACAGGAGGCCACCTGCGGCGGCGCGCATTACAGCCTCGACACCACCGGCCTCCCTGCGGTGATCTCCACCGCGATCCGGGCACTGCGGTCCACCGGAACCTGCGGTCTGGTGGGCATCCAGCGCGGTGATCTGGTGATCGACCCGTCGGACTTGGCCGTCGGCCGTACCGTCACCGGGATCATCGAGGGCAGCGCCGTCCCACAGGTTTTCATCCCACAGCTGATCGCGCTGTGGGAGCAGGGCCTGTTCCCGTTCGACCGGCTCATCCAGAGCTTCCCCCTCGACCGCATCAACGAGGCGGAACAGGCGACCCTGTCCGGCGCCGTTGTCAAACCGGTACTGATTCCCGCCTGAGAGCTACTGCAGAACAGCGGATTCGATCACAAAGGAAGCTCAGCATGCCTGAACACGACTCCTTCTTCATCGGCGGGACCTGGGTCCGGCCGATTGGCGAAACCACACCGATCGCCGTCATTTCCCCCACCGACGAGCAACGTTTCGGCACCGTGCCGGCCGCCGGTCCCGCAGATGTGGACCGCGCGGTCGCCGCGGCGCGCGGCGCGCTGGCAGCGCCCGAATGGGCCGGGCTCATCGCCGAGGACCGGGCCGCAATGCTGGAGCGCCTGGCCGACGAGTTGCAGAAGACTCTCGCCGATCGTGCGGCGCTGACCACCCGGCAGAACGGGATGCCGATCGCGGTGGCGACCTTCGCCGAAGGCGCAGGGCCGATCGGACTGCTGCGGTACTGCGCTGCCCTGGCCCGGACCATCGCCATCGAGGAACGCCGGCCGCGTGCCGACGGCCTGGGCGACACGCTGGTCCGGCGCCAGCCGGTCGGCGTGGTCGCGGCGATCGTGCCATGGAACTTCCCGCAGGCGCTGACCATGGCCAAGGTGGCGCCCGCCTTGGCCGCGGGATGCACCGTGGTGCTCAAGCCGGCGCCCGAAACCTCCTTGGACGCATTCGAACTCGCGGCCGCCGCCGAGCGGGCGGGGTTGCCCGCGGGGGTGCTCAACGTGGTTACCGGTGGTGTCGACGTCGGCGAGCACCTCGTCGCGCATCCGGGAGTGGACAAGGTCGCCTTCACCGGCTCCACCGCGGCAGGCCGCCGCATCGGCGAAGTATGCGGCCGCCTATTGCGGCCGGTCACCCTGGAACTCGGCGGCAAGTCCGCGGCGATCGTCCTCGACGACGCGGATCTCGCCGCTACGATCACCGGCCTGGCGACGAGTTCGCTGCTCAACAATGGGCAGACCTGCTACTTGTCCACCCGAATCCTCGCCCCGCACAGCAGGTATCGGGAAGTCGTCGATGCGGTCGCCGGGCTCGCCACCACATTCACCGTCGGCGATCCCATGGATCCGGCCACCCATGTCGGTCCGTTGGTGAGCAGCCGGCAGCGCGACCGGGTGGAGTCCTATATCGCCGCGGGGAAGGCATCGGGTGCCCGGATCGCGGCGGGGGGTGGACGACCCGACCGAGACCAGGGCTGGTTCGTCGAGCCCACGGTCTTCGCCGACGTGGACAACAGTTCGGTGATCGCCCGCGAGGAGATCTTCGGCCCGGTGCTGACGGTGATCCCCTACGGCGACATCGACGAGGCCGTGGCGATCGCCAACGACTCCGAATACGGTCTCGGCGGCACGATTTGGACCTCCGACCCCGAGAAGGGGGTCGAGGTGGCGCGGCGGGTCGAGACCGGGTCTATCGGAGTGAATTTCTACAACCTCGATATCGGTGCGCCCTTCGGCGGCGTGAAAGCCAGTGGACTCGGTCGGGAATTCGGCCCGGAGGGGCTGAACGCCTATGTCGAACTGAAGTCGATCTATCTATCTCCGCGGGAGACCGCACGATGAACCCTCTCATCTCTACTCGCCCGTACGACGCGATCGACCTGTCCACGCGCGCATTCTGGTCCACCACCGCAGCCGATCGCGAGCGGAGCTTCGCGGTCCTGCGCGAGCAACGCCCCGTCAGCTGGCAGCGCCCCCCGGAGTCGCTGCTGCGGAACCCGGACGCCGTGGGCTTCTGGGCGGTCGTGCGTCATCGCGACATCGTCGAAGTCAGCCGCAACCATGATGTCTTCATCTCCGGCAAGGGCGTGATGTTCGAAGACATGCCCGAGGAAGCACTCGAAGCCACCCAGTCCTTTCTCGCCATGGATCCGCCGCGGCACACCAAGATTCGCAAACTGGTCAGCGCGGCCTTCACCCCGAGGCAGGTCAAGCGCATCGAGGTCCAGATCAAGACCAATGCCGCAACCATTGTGCGCGAACTGGCCGAGGCCGGCAGCGGGGTGGATTTCGTGCGCCACTGTTCCAGTCTGCTGCCGTTGCGCACCCTGGCGGATATGGTCGGTATCCCGGAAGATCGCCGTCTGGAAGCGGCCGAGGCCGCCAACGACCTCGTATCACTGACAGATGAGGTTCACCTGGCCGGGCGTGACCCGCTCACGCTGCTCATGGTCCAGACCGTATACCTGCACCAGCTGGCGCTCGAGATGGCCGAACAGCGGAGAGTCCATCCCGAAGACGACCTCATGACCAACCTCGTGCAGGCGGAGATCGACGGGGAGCGGCTCACCGACAAGGAGATCGCCGCGTTCTTCGTTCTGCTGTGCGTCGCGGGCAACGACACCACCCGGCAGACGACCAGCCATGCCCTGCGGGCGCTGACCGACTTTCCGGAGCAACGGGAGTGGCTGATGGCCGACCTCGACGGCCGGATCCCCACTGCCGTCGAGGAATTCGTGCGCTGGGCCACGCCTGTGATGACGTTCCGCCGCACCGCCGTCGCCGACTACGAACTGGGCGGCCAGATGATCGAGGCCGGTGAAAAGGTGGTCATGGTCTATCCCTCCGCCAATTGGGACACCTCGGTCTTTTCCGAGCCCGATCGGCTCGACCTGAGTCGTAATCCGAACCCCCACTTGGGTTTCGGCGGCGGTGGCAACCACTTTTGCCTCGGCAATCATGTCGCGAAGAGTCAACTGCGGGCGCTGTTCTCCGAACTGCTGCGCAATATTCCGGACATTCAGGCCGGTACACCCGAGTATCTCGTCGGCGATTTCATTCATGGCGTCCGCGCGATGCCGTGCGTGTTCGGCACGTGAAGGAGTGGGACGTGAAGGATTCGAGCGGGGCGTCCATTGCCGGCCTCGGCATCACCGAGGTCGGCAAGGTCTACGGCCGCAGCGCCACCGACTTCGCCGCCGACGCGGTGCGCCGCGCTGCCGCCGACGCGGGATTGCGGACGACAGACATCGACGGATTGCTGGTTTCCAGTGGTCTGCGGCGCGATCTCGGTATCTCCCTGGCCAATGTTCTCGGATTGCGCGATCTGCGACTGCTCACCGAAATGAACGCCTACGGTGCCACCGCGGGATCGATGCTGACGTACGCGGCGGCCGCGGTGACGAGCGGTATGGCCGAGACCGTGGCCTGTGTTTTCGCCGACGCGCCATTGCAACCCAAACTGTCTGCGGGCGCGGCCTATACCGGACGCGGCCGCAAACCGGCCACCGGCTTCGCGAGCTACAACATCGCCAGCGGCATCACCAACGCGAATGCCAGATACGCGCTCGCCACCCGCCGACACATGGAGACCTACGGAACCACCAGTGCACAGCTCGGGCACATAGCGGTCGCACAGCGTTCCTGGGCGGAACTGAATCCACCTGCCCAGCTGCGTGATCCGATCACCTTGGCGGATCACCAGAATTCTCGCTGGATCGCCGACCCCCTGCATCTGCTCGACTGCTGTCTCGTCTCCAACGGCGGGGCGGCGGTGATCGTCACCACCGCGGATCGGGCACGAGACCTCGCGCAGCCGCCGGTCGACATCCTCGGCTGGGGTCAGGGTCATCCCGGACAGCTCGCCGAGCGGGGTTCGGAGTTCGGGTTGCGCACGGGCGCAACAATTTCTGGCCCGATCGCACTGAAGATGGCCGGGGTCTGCGTCGACGACGTCGACCTCCTCGAGCTCTACGACTGCTACACCTTCACAGTCCTGATCACCTTGGAGGACTACGGGTTCTGCGCGAAGGGTGAGGGCGGCGCCTTCGTCGCCGACGGGCGGCTCGGGCCGGGAGGCGCCTTGCCGGTGAATACCGGTGGCGGGCAGTTGTCGTCGTACTACCTGTGGGGCATGACGCCTCTCACCGAAGCCGTCATCCAAGGGCGCGGCCACGCGGGCGAGCGCCAGGTCGGTAAACGCGACGTGATCATGGTGAGCGGCAACGGCGGCGTCCTCGATCACCATTCGACTCTCGTCTTGAAGGGGGCGTGACAACCTTGACCACACAGATCTCCGGTCCCACGGTCGTGCGCGACGAGCGCAGCGCCGTGTTCTTCGATGCCACCGCGGACGAACGTCTGCTCATCCTCGAGTGCTCCGATTGTGGTCATCTGCTCGCGCCGGAATTACGCACTTGCGCGTGTGGAAGCTCGAACCTGGAGTGGCACCAGGCATCCGGTTCAGGTGAGCTGATCTCATGGTCGGTGGTCCACCATCCGCCGCATCCGGCCTTCGCGGACCAGGTGCCCTTCCCGGTAGGACTGATCGAACTATCCGAGGGGCCTTGGATCAATGCGCGCATCATCGGTATCGAACCCGACCGGTTGCGTGCGGGGTTACCCCTGACCGTCGCGTTCGTGCATCCCGAAGAGGGCGACTCGTATCCAGTTTTCGCCCCGATGTGTTCGAGTCCGGTGGTGGTCTAGGTGTCGTTGATCCTGACGGAAGAACAGCGCGCGTTCGCCACAGCGCTTCGCGCCTTCGCCGATCGAGAGGCCGGCACCCGGGAGCAGCTCACCGCGCTCTCCGACGAACGCTTCCGCGGGCACAATCCCGATCTCCACGAGAAGCTCGCCGAGCTGGGATATGTCGGCGTCGGCATCTCGGAAGCGCACGGCGGCGGGGGCGGGGGCGCTGTCGAGCTCTGCCTGCTGATCGAGGAGGTCAACCGCGGTTTGCTTCCGATCGCGGGGCTCGGCGTCAGCATGATCGTGGCGAGTCCCTACGAGCGGTTCGGCACCGCGGCTCAGAAGCAGGAAATCCTGGGCGGCATCTGCGCGGGCCGGGTCGAGGCCATCGCCATGAGCGAGCCGGAAGCGGGATCCGACGTCGCCAATCTATCCACACGGGCCGTGCTGTCCGGTGACGACTATGTGATCAACGGGCAAAAGATGTGGACCACAGCGGCGCACGTCGCGGATCATCTGCTCGTCGTGTGCCGGACCGATCCGGCGAGCATCCGGCACGAGGGCCTGAGCATGATCAGCGTGCCGACCTCGACACCCGGCCTGACGATTCGGGCGATCGAAACCATGGGTGGTAGCGAGGTGAACGAGGTCTTCTTCACCGATGTCCGGGTTCCGGCCGATCGACTCCTGGGTACCCCCGGCGACGGCTGGCGGCAGCTGATGGCGGGGCTCAATCACGAACGACTGCTCTGCGCGGCGCAGGGCCTGGGCCGCGCGCAGCGCGCCTTCGACGATGCGCTGGCATATGTCAAGGAGCGCAAGCAGTTCGGACGCACGATCGGCAGCTTCCAAGCCGTGCGCCACCGCATCGCGGATCTCGCCACCGCGATCGAATCGACCCGGCACCTGGTCTACGGAATCGCGCACATCGTTGACGAGAACCCGGAAAAGCCCTTGCCGCGTGAGGCTTCGATGGCCAAGGTGCAGGCTGCGGAGCTCGCCAAGCGCGCCACCCTCGAAGCGATGCAGCTGATGGGCGGCGCCGGATATGCCGTCGAGTTCGGAATGGAGCGCCAGGTTCGACAGGCGATCGCGATCACGATCGGCGGCGGCGTCTCCGAGGTTCAGCGCGACATCATCGCCAAGTCCTACGGGCTTTGAGATCGCAGATGGCTCAGAGGATCCCGATCGATGGCGTCCCCGCACGCCTTGTACTTCCGACGAAGGAATCGAGATGACCCCACAAATCACACCCGAACGGCTGGCGTCGTTGTTCCGGCCGAGCAGCGTCGCGCTGGTCGGTGCGTCGGACAAGTCGGGGTTCTCCCATACGGCGTACCGCAATCTGCTGAAGGCCGGCCACGGCGACCGTGTGTTCCTGGTCAACCGTCGCGGCGTGGAAACACATCGGCGCCCCACGGTCACCTCGTGCGCCGCGATCGGCGAACCTGTCGATGTCGCGTTCATGATGGTGCCGCAGGCAGGCATGCTGGATGCGCTCACCGATGCGGCCGCGGCCGGGATCCGCAACGCGGTAGTGCTTTCGTCCGGTTATGGGGAGGCGGGTGCCGCCGGTCGGCGCGCGCAGACCGAACTCGTCGCCCACGCCGAATCCCTGGACATGCTGTTGCTGGGGCCGAACCACCTCGGCTTCGCCAACTTCGCCGATCAGGTGCCGGTCGCGTCGATCCCCGGCCTGCCGCGTGAGTCCGGGCCGGTGGCGCTGCTGTCACAGAGCGGGGCCAGTTGCAGCGCCATGGTGGACTTCGCGACCATGACCAATATCGGACTGTCCTACCTGGTCACCCTCGGCAACGAGGCGATGATCACGGCCGGACATGTGCTGGACTACCTCGTGGACGATGAGCACACCCGGGCGGTGGCGATCTTCATGGAGGCCATCCGCGATCCGGAGGTGTTCCGCGCAGCCGCCCGCCGGGCCGCCGAAGCCGGCAAGGCTGTGGTGGTGCTCAAGGCGGGCAGCAGCGAACTCTCCGCACGGACTGCGGCGGCGCACACCGGCGCGCTGGTCGGGGACGACGCCACGATCGATGCGATATTCGGCGACCTCGGCGTCATCCGGGTCGACTCTGTCGAGGACATGCTCATCACCGCCGGCGCCGCCGCGCACCTCGGACGCTTGGCGCGGCCGGGGATCGGTGTGGTGTCGATTTCCGGTGGGGCATGCGACATTCTGGCCGACCGCGCCGAAGAGATCGGCGCGCCGCTGCCCGCCATCGCCGAGACCACGGTGGCGCGGCTGACCGAGATCCTGCCCGAGTACGGGACCGTGCAGAATCCGCTGGACGTCACTGGCGCGGCGATCATCGATCCCGGCATGTTCACCCACTGCATCGAGGCCATGTCCACCGACCCGTCCGTCGGGGTGGTCGCGGTGATCAACAGCCTGCCCTGGCAGGGCGGTGACAAGCCGTACTCGGCCCAGGTGGCGGCCAACGCCATCGGTGCCGGCATCGGCAAGGCCGCCGGACCCGTCGTCTATGTCAGCCAGGTGGTCCAGCCGATCACCGACTACACCCGTCGAGTCATGGCCGAGGCCGGGATTCCTTATGCCGTGCCAGGACTGAAGCAGGCCGTGGTCGCGTTGCGCAACATCGGCTGGTGGTCGGAGACGACCAGGGATCTGAACGGCCCGCGAACACTCGACGCGCCGCCGGTAGTGCCAACGATCCGAGACAGGCGGGGACCGTGGTCGGAAGAATCGGCCCGCCGATTGCTCTCCGACGCAGGCATTCCGGTGGTCCCGGGCCGTCTGGTCGACTCCCCGGACGACGCCGTCGCCGCGGCGGCCGAGTTCGACGGAGCTGTGGCGGTGAAGATCGTGTCGCCGGATATCTTGCACAAGAGCGACATTGGCGGCGTGCGCCTCGGAGTGATCGGCGACGCGGAGGTCCGTAAGGCATACCGGGCGGTTGTCGCGGCGGCCGAAGCGGTTCCGGATGCCCGGATCGAGGGTGTGCTGGTATCGCCGATGCGTTCGGGCGGTGTGGAACTGCTCGTCGGCGTGGTGCGTGACCCACACTGGGGCCCGATGCTCGCGGTCGCACTCGGCGGAGTGTTCGTCGAAGTCCTACGCGACTCGGCCCTGACACCCCTACCCGTCACCCCGGCGAAGGCCCGTCGTCTCCTCGGGGAGTTGCGTGGCCTACCGCTGCTGCAGGGTGCGCGCGGCGCGGAACCCGCCGATCTCGACGCCCTCGCCGAGGTGATCTCCCGAATCGGTGCGCTCGCCGAGACATTGGGGGAGAACTTCGAATCATTGGAGATCAATCCCTTGCGAGTGGCAGGCGCCGTGGTGGAAGCTCTGGACGCCCTGGTCAGCTGGAAGCACGACGCCTGACATCACCCCCGGGAAATTCGCGCACAGGCTGCGGCGGTCGAGACCGATCGACCGCTACCAGCCGCTGCAGTGGACCTCCCACGCCACCCCATCGACCGTCGTCACCTCCGAATCCGGCGGCATCGACAAAGTGAGTGCCTTCCTCAACGTCACCACCACCAGCGTCCACACTTCCCCGGACAGATACCGGCGCGGCTGGCGGCCGCCGGTGCGGGGATTCCGATGAGCACGCCGGCGTTGAATGTCAACAAGGTGTGCCTGTCGGGGATCGAGGTGATCGTCCTGGCCGACCAGTTCGTCCGGTCCGGGGCGTGTGAGGTGGTTGCCGGGGACATGGGGTCGATGAGCGGGCGCCGCACTTGTTGCCCGGTTCGCACGCAGGCTACAAGACCGACGTGCTCGGCGACATTTCCCGCGCCGAACCGGACGAGTTCGCGCTGCGTTCGCATCAGTTGGCGGCCAAGGCGTGGATCAACGGACTCTTCGACGCCGAGGTCCACGGCGGGTCTACTGTTCCAGGAACTCGAGCGCGTGTGTGACGAATTGGTCGTGGTATTGGAAGATGCCGCCGTGTCCGGCGTCCTCGTACAGTCGGAGCCGGCTGTTGGGAAGTCGGTGCGCCAGGTCGACGGTGTTGTTGCTGGGGACCATCCGGTCGTGGTCGCCGTTGACCACCAGGACGGCCTGGTGGATCGTGGACAGGTTGGAAGGCTCTTGTCGGCCCCACGCGTGGATGGCTTTGAGCTGAGCCCGGAAAGCCAGTGGCGAGATCGACTTGTCTCGATCGTGCTTGCGTTCCTTCAGTCGTTGCACGAATTGCCGGGCTGCTGCTTTCCCGTTCGCGGTCCGGGTGAAGAACAGGTATTCCTTCGGGTCTTTGAAAGTCATTGTGGCTCTTGCGATATCGAACAATGTGACTCGTGTGACCTTGTCGATGCCGGTGCCGCCGGCCGGTCCGGTGCCGGCGAGGATGATCTTTCGGACGAGTTGCGGGTTGTGCTGGGCGATCACCTGCGAAACGAATCCGCCCAGGGAGAAGCCGAGGAGATCCACCTGTGTGAATCCGAGTGCTCGGATGAACGCGACCGCATCGTGGGCCATGGCGGTGACCGAGGTTGGTGTGGCGCCTTTCGACGCCCCCACGCCCGCGTTGTCGAAGGTGATGACCCGGTGCCGGGCGGCGATTCCGTCGACGACTCGGGGATCCCAGTTGTCCAGAACCGCTGCCAGGTGGTTGAGGAAGATCACCGGCACGCCGGTGTCGGGTCCGAGTCGCCGGTAGGCGAAGGTCCTGCCGTCGACGTCGACGAACCTGGTCGGTGTGTCTTTGTAGGGTGCGTTCACGGTTTCTCCTCGAGGGTTTCGCGCACCTGATGGCGTGGGGGGACGCGGTAGCCGGTGCCGGGCTCAGTTGGCCAGTTGTGGGTATTGGGTGGTGATGTCGGCGGCGAGCCCGGCCTTGACGTGGCGGGAGATATCGTCGGCGAGCACCTCGTGGGCTCCGGTTTCGATGCCGTCGAGTGCGAGTGCGGCGACTTCGGCTGCGCTGGTTTTGGGTGCTTGGATGCCTGCGGTGAGGTCGGTGTCGACATAGCCGACATGTAGTCCGGTGACCGCGATGCCGTGTGGCTGCAATTCCAGGCGCAGGGAGTTGGTTTGCGACCACAGCGCGGCTTTGGACGCGCTGTAGGAGCCGCCGACGGCGAGCCAGGAAAGTACCGAGTGGACATTGAGGATGTGCCCGCCGCCGTTGCGTTCGATGGTGGGTGCGAAGGCGCGGGTGACGAGTAGTGGGCCGTAGAAATTGGTGTCGAATTCGCGGCGGATGTCGTCGATCGGAGATCCGAGGAAGGAGGCGCCGACCGAGACGCCGGCGTTGTTGATCAGGATCGTGACGTCGGGGGCCAGGTCGGCGGCGGCGGTGACCGAGGCGAGGTCGGTGACTTCGAGGGCGACCGGGACGGCGTCGGGATGGGTCACGGTCCGCGGGTTGCGGGCGGTGGCGTAGACCTTGCTCGCACCGCGCTGGTAGAGGTTCTCCACCAGCGCTTTGCCGATTCCTCGGCTGCCTCCGGTGACAAAGACGACGGCACCTTCGATTGCGGTCATTACCGACTCCTAACTGTACTGGCCTGGTGCGAATATGGGTTGTCTACAGGCCGCGCTCAGGATCGCTCGGAACGAGATTCCGCGAGCGTGCGGACCGGTGTGTCGGATGCCGCTGGATATCGTGAGCGCCGGACCGACCGGCAAATTGAATTACGATCATAATATCATGGATCGGGAACGCTCGGCGGTTGACGGCCTTGCCGCGGTAAAGGAGTTGTCAGATGAGATACGCAAGCGAGCACAAGGCGGCGACCAGGCGCCGGATCGTCGAGGCCGCCGGTCGCCGGTTCAAGCGGGACGGGCTCGACGGCTCCGGCGTCGCCACGCTGATGAAAGACGCCGGGCTGACCAACGGCGCGTTCTACGCTCACTTCGAATCGAAGGAGGACCTGATCGCGAACGCGGTCGCAGCTCAGCTGGATGAGCAACGCGCCGCCGTAGATGCCGAGGTTCGCGATCGGGACGGACTCGAACGGTTCGTGCGTTCCTATCTGTCGCCGGCGCATCGCGACACCCCCGAAGACGGCTGCCCGTCGGCCGCTCTACTCGACGAGATCGGACGCTGCGCGGATCGGACAAAGCAGGCCTACACCACCGGGATGCTGGCGATTGCCGATGACATCGCTGTTCTGCTCGCCCCACACGATCCGGCATCGGTACGCGTCCAGGTGCTCAGCGTCTTTGCGATGATGGTGGGCGCACTGCAACTGTCGCGCGCCCTCAGCGATCGACAACTCGCGGACGAGGTACTGGAACGGGCTGTTCGAGACGTACTGGCGATCGTGAATGCCGATCGACGACACAACTGATAGATATCGAAAATGCCTTCGCGCCGCGAGCGCTGTGTGAGGGATGGGGCCCGTCCTCACGACTGTGCAACGTGGTTGCGGCGTAGTCCTTCGGAGGTGTGGGCGTTCCGGAGCGCGACCTTGTCGATCTTGCCGACAGCGTTCTTGGGGATGGTGACCGCCACGATGAACGAGGTCGGGCGTTTGTACGGGGTGAGGTGGCGGTCGCAGACGGCTTTCAACGCGGTGGGGTCGATGGTCGAGCCCGGTCGTGGCTGGACGTAGGCGACGACGACTTCTCCCCACTTTTCGTCTGGTATGCCGATTACGGCCGCTTCGAGCACCGAAGGGTCGCGGGTCAGGACGTCTTCGATTTCCTTGGGGTAGATGTTTTCTCCGCCGCGGATGATCATGTCCTTGGAGCGTCCGACCAGGGTCAGGTAGCCGTCTTCGTCGACATGACCGATGTCGCCGGTGTGCAGCCAGCCGTCGACGATAGCGCGCGCGGTATCGTCCGGCCGCCCGAGATAGCCACGCATGACGTTGCGGCCGCGCACGGTGATTTCCCCGTTCACCCCTGGCGCCACCTCTGCGCCGGAGTCGTCGATGATCCGAATCTCCTGCCCCGGGAAGGGAATTCCCGCGATGCCGGGGCGCCGAGGTCCTGAGAGGGGATTGAGGGTGGAGCCGCAAGTTCCTTCGGACAGGCCGTAGCCTTCGATCAGTGGGAACCCGTAGCGTGCTTCGAAGCGGGTCAGCAGTTCGGCCGAAGCCGGTGCCGCGCCGCAGATTCCGAAACGCAGCGACGAGGTATCGGGCCGGACGTGGTCGGGGAGCGCGGCGAGCATGCTGTAGATCGTCGGTACCGCGCTGAAGAAGGTGGGTCGCTCGCGTTCCACGATGTCGAAGAACGAGCGGGGATCGAACCGGCCGGCGATCACGACTGCGGCGCCGGCGAGCAGCGGCGCGAGGATGCTGACCACGATGCCGTTGACGTGGAACAGCGGCAGGATCAGCAAGCATCGGTCTGCTGGTTCCAGTTGCAGGGCTTGCACTCCCATGGCCGCCATGGCGTCGAGGTTGGCGTGATCGAGCATCACCCCTTTCGGCACCCCGGTCGTGCCGCTGGTGTAGATGAGCAAGGCCAGGGTGGAGGAGTCCACTCGCGGCTGTTCGATCCGTTCGACCACAGTTCGATAGAAACGGTCCAGCGTGGCCGAACGTCGTTGTGTGCCAGGAAGACCCGATGAGGCGCTCTCGAGGTCGCCGACGGCGAGGGTTGGGGCGTCGCCTGCAGCAGCTACGCCCTCGTCGACCACCACCAGCCGAGCGCCGCAGTCATCGAGCTGTCGAACAACTTCGATATCGGTCAGGCTCGGATTGACCGGAGTGATCGTGGCGCCCAGCCGCCAGGCCGCGAACAACAGCACGACGAACTCCGCGCGGTTTCTCAACCGCAGCGCGACGACATCATCCTGGCCTATCCCGAGCCTGCGAAGGTGGTGGGCCGCCGCGCGGACACGATCCAGCAGTTGAGCGTTGGTGAGCGACTGCGACCCATCGGCGATCGCGGGACCGTCCGGAGCCAGTTCAGCGCGGCGGTCGGGTAGTGAGGCAAAATTCATCGCGGGCCTATCTATTTCGATGTGAGACGGTCCGATGCGGGAGACGAGGGGGCCGGTTGCGCACCGAGGTGCCGGGTCAGGAATTCGATTTGGTCGGTGACCAACGCCTCGAATGCGTCGCCGAGGTAGAAGTCGAAATGACCGGCGTCGTAGGTCTTGACTTCGCCTCGCGGCGCGGTCTTCGCGTATCGGAGGGTCTGCGCGGGTGGGGTGACGGTGTCGTTGTTGCTGACACAGAACAAGATCGGCATCGTGACCTTTTTCGCCGAACGGCCGGGCCGATAGGCGGCGATGCTCGGAATCACCCGCGCCGCGGCCTCGTTGACAAAGGTCGTTCCCTCGGGGATCAGGGCTCGATAGCCGGGGAGGGCGTCCGGGGCGCTCATCAAGGCCGGCGATCCGGGGGGTGCGGCCAGCGGCAACGTCACCGGTGCGCGTCCGGTGGCCGCGGCGGCCAGGTCTCGCGCGAGGACCGGCATCAGCTCCAGCGAGGCGATCGGGCCCAGCGCGAGAGCGGAGGCCAACCCGTCGGTGAACGGGCACTGGGCCACGGCCGCTCGCAGTTCGGGGTGTCGCGATGCCACCGTGATCGCGTGGCCGCCGCCGAAGGAGCTGCCCCACACCGCGATTCGTGTGGTGTCGAGGTCCCGGCGAGCTTTCACGTACTCGATGGCGGCATCCCAATCCGCGAGCTGTCGTGTGATCGACAGGAGTTGGCGGGGTTGGCCGCCGCTGTCGCCGAAGTGCCGGTACGTGAAGACCAGACAGGCGATTCCGGCCGTGGCGAAGCGTTCGGCGAAGGCGTCCAGGCGCATCTCCCGCGTCGCGCCGAGGCCGTGGCCGAGGACGGCGACCGGAGGCGAGGTAACGCCGGTCGGAAGGTAGAGCCATGCCGCACAGGTGGTGTCTCCGGAGGAGAAATAGACGTCTTGGCGGGTGAAGGACTTTTTTGCGGCCATCGCGGATCTCACCGTCCACTCGTCGAGCGAGGTCCGGGCACAGTACCCAGCTTCAGCGCTTGCTGGTAGATATCGGGGTTGTAGAGGGGGAGTTCGCCGGTAGCTTCGGTGCTGTCCATGTAGTCGAGCATCAGCTGTTGTCCCTGCTTCGACAGCGCGGTGCCGAGGAACTCGGTGCGCTCGACGTGGAGTCCGTCGGTCAGTGACATCGAGCCGCCGAAATACACCGCGCGTTTGATGGCCTCGACCGATTTCTTCGTTCGTGCCCCGAAATGTGTCGCGAGTTCCACTGCCCTGGTGACGACTTCGTCCTGGGGGACCACCTCGTCGACGGCCCCGTTGGCCAGAGCCTGGGCGGGGGTGAACGGTTTGCCCTCGAGAATCGCGACCAGGGACTTGTGGGTGCCGATCAGTCGAGTCAACCGCTGGCTGCCGCCGCCGCCGGGCATGATGCCGAGCAGTACCTCGGGTTGGCCGATGCAGAAGTCGCCGTCGGCCATCACGCGAAGGTCGTTGGCCCACGCGAATTCCGCGCCGAGACCGAGAGCCGAGCCGTTGAGGGCGGCGACGTAGATGACCCCGCTGCGGTTCATTCGAAGGAATGTCGAGTGCAGGCGCTCGAGTTCGACCGCGGGCCCCATCGGGGTACGGTTCACCAAGGGGCCCAGGCGGGCCCGGTCCACATTCTTGGCGGTACGTGCGAGGACGGAGGCGCCGAGTCGGTTGACCGCGGGCACCGCGGCGCCGCCTTCTTGCAGCCACCGCACATCGGCGTGACTGACGAACCGGTCGGGGTGGGTTCCGGTGAATACGACGGCGTGGACGTTCGGATCGTGATCGGCCCGGTCTACCAACTGCTCCAGTTGGTTGGAGATCTCCAGACCGAACAAACCGTGCGGGCCGCCGTCGACCCTTGCAATCAGAACGGGGCCCCGGTCCTCGATCTCTAAATGGCCTTTGCTGTGAAGTCGCATCGGATTCTGCTTCCGTGGTGGGGGTGAGTCGGCGTGCTGGACGGACGCTGGACCGCAGCTGAATAACGAAGTTATCAGCTAGCATAACGAAGTTACCGAGTGTGTGGCAAGGGCTATCGCAGCGGGGCAATGCTCCTGCGAGTCGCCGGGCGCCCGTGGAGTCGAGTGAGGGACATGAGCGAGATGTCAGCGGATACGACCGCGGAAACCGTGCCGGAGCGGCTGATCAACGTGACCATCGAGCTGCTCGCCGAGCAGGGGCCGTCCGCCGTCAAGGCGCGGACGGTGGCCACCGCGGCCGGCCTGTCGACCATGGTGGTGTACAGCCACTTCGGCGGCATTCCCGAACTCGTTCGCGCAGTCGTCGACCGGGGTTTCAAGGAACTCGACGGAGCGTTTTCTCGCCTGCCGGTGACCGACGACGCGGTCGCTGATCTGTTTGCGATGGCATTGGCGTGCCGTCGGGTCGCACGGCAGAATCCGCACCTCTACGATCTGATGTTCGGTCTGTCCACCCGGGCGACATATAGGCCCATGGGGGAGGCCGACCTTCGCCTCAGTGGCCGCTTGCCGGCGTTCCGCGAGGCCCACGCGCACATGATCGAGTCGTGTGCCCGGCTGGTCGAGTCGGGCCGGATCGATGCGCAGGACCCCGAAGTCATCGCTGCTCAACTGTGGAGTTTCGTCCACGGTTACATCACGCTCGAGCTGGGCGAGCATTTCGCCGACTTCGACGACGCGGTGAGGCAGGTGATGGCACCGATGGGTGTGAATCTCGTCGTCGGCCTCGGAGACGACCGGGCCACCGCCCAGGCTTCACATGAAAGGGCCCTGCGGCTCTACGGCGCGACCGACTCTGCTTCCTCTCGATGAGCGGATTCGGCGGGCCGGGGTGTGCTGCGGCTACCTGGGATCTGCCGTGGTGGGGCGAACCGAGATAGCGGCAGCGTAGTGATCGCGCCGCCGGCGGCATGACCCGTGCCGGGCCCGCCGGCGCGAAGCAGCGGTGTGCGTGCTCCTACTTCGTCGTGGCAGGCGGCTTCTTGCCGAGACCGGGCACCAGTTGATTCTGCCTGCCCAGTGCGTCGATCTCCTGCTCCAGCGTCGGAACGGCTTTGGCTGCGAAGCGTCGGGCCCAAGGCCAGGCAAGTGGCGAATTCACCACGCCCTTGGCCCAATTGGCCACGCCGACCGCGCGCGGGACATACACCCGGCTGCGGCGCCGCGCGAGCGCGTCGACGATCGCGCCGGCCGCATCGTCGACGCTCGTGGTGACGTTGCCCGGATAAGGCAGCCGGCTGCGCATTTCCATGAACGACGGAAGATCCGCGTCCGCCCCTCGGACGAGGTCGGTGTCGATCCACGACGGATGGACGACGCCGGCGGTGATACCGAGGTGCGCCACCTCCTGCCGGTAGGCCAGGGCGAGCATTTCGACGCCTGCCTTGCTCGCGCTGTAGGAAGCCATGGCGGGTAATGGGAGAAACGACAGCGCGGAGGCCACCACCAGCACGTGCCCGCGGGTGCGTTCCAGATGCGGCGTCGCATGCTTGAGAGTGCGGAACACGCCGTTGAGGTTGATGTCGACGACGCGGTCGAACATTGTTTCATCCAGTTGCCGCACCGTCCCGTACGCGGCGATTCCGGCATTGGCGACCAGGTAATCGATACCGCCCATGATTTCGGCGCAGTCGTCGATCGCCGACCGCAGCGCCGCGCTGTCGCGCACGTCGGCCTCACGCCAGGATGCTGTGGGCCCGAGGTCGCCGGCGATCGCGCGCAAGCGGTCGGGCTCGAGTCCGATCAGCGCCACTCGGGCGCCCCGGGCGGCGGCAATGCGCGCCACCTTCTCTCCGATGCCTCGTGCGGCTCCGGTTACCACCAGTCGTCGACCTGCCAAGCTTCGTTGCATCCGCATACGATAACTTCGTTATAGCTACCTGGCAAGGATTGTCTCCGACGTCTGCCGCGAGTGAAGGGGTGCTTCGCGGCCGACCTTGCGACCGGAAGATAACGAAGTTATGGTTGATCTGTTGGGTGCCGAGCATCGGTGTCTTCTCCTCGGCGGGTCCGATGCCTCCAGTCGAATATCCGATGAAAGTGAGCAGGCATGAAGGCATTCGTAGTAGAGCGTTACGGCAAGGACGGTCTTCGCGCCGCCGAGGTACCCGTGCCGAAAGTCGGCGACGGTGATGTCCTGGTCGAAGTCGCTGCCGCCAGTATCAATCCGCTGGACAAGATGGTCCGCGACGGAGAGTTCGAACAGCTCCTGAAGTACAAACGCCCGTTCGTGCTCGGCCACGACGTCGCCGGAGTGGTGACCCGGGTCGGTGCGGGTGTCCGCGACTTCACGGTTGGCGACCAGGTGTATGCGCGCCCCCGAGACCTGCGGATCGGCACCTTCGCCGAATACATCGCGATCGACCAGGACGACGTCGCACTCAAGCCCGCCTCACTGACCCTGCACGAGGCTGCGGCGGTTCCACTGGTCGCGCTGGCAGCGTGGCAGATCTTGGTCGAGAAGGCGAAGGTGAAGCCAGGGCAGAAGGTTCTCGTGCACGCCGGCGCGGGCGGGCTCGGATCCACCGTGATCCAGCTGGCCAAATACCTCGGCGCACATGTCGCGACCACCGCAAACGGAGCCAATGAAAAGCTCGTCCGCAGCCTCGGAGCCGACATCGTCGTCGACTACACCGAACAGGACTTCTCCCAGGTTCTCTCCGACTACGACCTCGTTGTGGACTCCCTCGGTGGTGAGAACCTCATGAAGTCGCTCACCGTGCTCCGGCCCGGAGCCCGGGCGATCGGCGTCGCCGGACCGCCCGACGCCGGATTCCCCCGGCAGCTGGGCGCCCCCAAACCCTTCGAGCTCGTGACGTGGATTTTGAGCCGCAAGGTCCGGCGTGCCGCGTTCAAGCTCGGTGTGGGCTACTCGTTCTTCTTCATGCGAGCCGACGGTGCGCAGCTGCGCGAGCTTGCCGCCCTCTACGACGCCGGCCATCTGCGTCCGGTCCTCGACTCGACCTTCCCGTTCGACAGGACCCCCGAAGCACTCGCCTATGTCGAGAGCGGCAAAGCCAAGGCCGGCAAGGTCGTCGTGACCCTCGACTGAGGTTGGCTGGGCGACATGGCCTTCGACTATGCGGCCACGACCGCGGCGGCATGCCCATTGGTGGCGATTGGTGCGAAAGCGTTGGTGTGCAATCGAATTCATCATTCACGATGCAATCGAGGAGCGCTTGCCGCTGCGACGCCTGCCGTACGAACGATTGTTCCTTTGGGTGTGACCTCTGGCTGATGGGGCTGAGCGGGATTCCTGCGAAGGCGTTCTGCTCGCTGCATGCATGGTGAAAAGTGTTCTGGTGCGGTCGCATTCGGAGTCGATGCTGGAATCGCGTGCCCTTGCGGCACATATGAGCGGCTCGAACGAACACCGCGTTCGACCGAGTCTTGTTTACGTAAAAATGAAAGTACGAGCATAATGCAATGACCACCCAGTCGCCCTTCACGAAAGGAAGACATCATGACGACCTGGAAGAACGCGCCGACCCAACTTCTCGACGTCGGCGGCGTATCGTTCGCCTACCGTGAACTTGGGCCCCAATCGGGAGTCCCGGTTGTTTTCCTGCATCACTTCACCGCGGTGCTCGACGATTGGGACCCCCGTGTAGTCGACGGGATTGCAGAACAGCTGGCCCGTCCCCGGTGAATGCGACCGCCCGGATTTAGAGTCCTGTTGGCCCTGGTAAGGGGCCAGAAGGGACACTGAGAACCATGGCAGGACGTAAGCGGCATTCCGCCGAAGAGATCGTGCGGAAGCTGCGCCGCGCCGACGAACTGGCCGCCGCGGGCGCCTCGGGTGAGGAGATCGCCGCCGACCTGGGGATCTCGGCAGCGACGTTGTACAACTGGCGGCGCCAGTACGGCGGGATGGACACCGACGCCGCCAAAGAGCTCAAGGAACTGCGCGCGCAGAACGCGAGGCTCGAGCGGCTGCTGGCCGATGCCGAACTCGAGAAAGACGCGTTGCGGGAGATCGCGCGGGGAAACTTCGAGGCCCGGCGGCCAAGCGGCGGGCGGTGGACATGCTCTTGCAGGTCAAGGGCATGTCCGAACGATTCGCCTGCAAGGTCGTCGGGGTCCATCGGTCCACGTTCCGGCGGCTGCCACTCGGCCAAACCCCGGATGATCCCGATGCCGGTGCCAGGGCTTGGCTGCGCGAGTACGCGCGCAAGAACCCCTGTCACGGGTTCCGTCGGGCGTGGGCGGCGTTGCGGTTCGACGAAGGCCACCGGGTCAACCGCAAACGGGTCCACAGGTTGTGGAAACAGGAGGGCCTGCAGGTGCGAACGCATCACCGGCGCAAACGCGTCGGGTCCTCATCGGTGCCGGCGGTTGTCGCTGACGCACCGAAGACGGTGTGGGCGTTGGATTTCCAGTTCGATTCCACGGTCGATGGTCGGGCGGTGAAGATCGCGTCGATGGTCGATGAACACACCCGGGAGTCGCTGCTGCACCTGGTGGAACGTTCGATCACCGGGGAGAGACTCCTCGCCGAACTCGCGCGGGTGTTCGCTGCTCGGGGCGTCCCGAAGGTGCTGCGATGCGACAACGGCCCGGAAATGATTTCCACAGCGCTGCACCGCTTTTGCGCCAACAGGATCGGAATCACCTACATCCCACCCGGCACACCCTGGAACAACGGCTACATCGAATCGTTCAACCGCCGGTTGCGCGCCGAGTGCCTCAACCGCAACCACTGGACCTCCCTGCTCGAGGCCCGCGTGGTTATCGGTGACTTCAAATCCGACCACAACCTTCGGCACCGGCATTCAGCGCTGGGCTACCGGACGCCGGCCGAGTGCGCTGCGGCCTGCAACCACACCCACCACCCGGTGGACTGCGGGATCAACTGAACCGAGGAAACAACCCGGGCTCTACTACCGGGTGGTCGCATTATCGGGGACTGGCCAGTGGAGCGACCGGCTCGCCCCGACGCGGAGAAGACGCCCGCTGAAGTGTTGACGGTCGAGCAGATCCGCTCGCTGATTCAGTGCTCGAATCGGCAGACCGGATGCATGATGCTGCTGACCGCCCAAACTGGCCTGCGCCCGAGTGAGGTTGCTGGACTGAGAGTGTGCGACATCGACTTCCTGGGCAGGAAGGTGTATGTGGTCCAGCAGGCCAACCACTTTCGTGGAAAGGCACCGACGGCGCGGTTGAAGACTCCGCGGAGCAAGCGCAGCGTGCCATTGCCCGCGGAAGCGCATCGTGAACTCAGTTCCTTCCTCGCCACGGTTGAGCGAGGCAGGAACGATCTGCTGTTCTACACCAGAGTGGGGCGCCCGTGGTCTGCCGACGGAATGGGGCTGCGATTTCGCGAGATCGCCGTTAAGGCAGGCGTTCCGAAAGGGTTCACCTGGCACGATTTGCGGCACTTCTACGCCTCGGCGCTGATCGCCAAGGGCGCGTCGGTCAAGACCGTGCAGATGCGCTTGGGCCACGCGAGCGCGAACGTGACTCTCCAGGTCTACACGCATCTGTGGCCCGACCACGACTCCACACCGTCTCCGCGATCGACGACATCTTCACCTCGGAGAACGGTAACCCCCCGGGGTACCGGGAAAAATCGACCCCGATTTCGGTGAGAGACGGGACGGAGACGGGACAGCGGCCGTCTCCTGACCCCGAAAACAACCTCTCACCAGGCGTTCTACAAGCTACGCCCGATAATCAGCTTCATGCTTGGCGAGCTTCGAAGAAATGCCTGGTGAGAGGCGGTTTCGAGTCTGCTATCGCCTGAAATCCGGCCTGAGACGATCCCCGTCTTGACCTGGTGATTCCCATCGCGTCCCATTGAGTTACGAGAGAATGACGGGACGGCGTAGATACCCCTACGGGGTACTATGGCGATCTGCTCCCTACTAGAGGCATCGAAACGCTCGACGATGAACACTCGTCGGGGCCACGCGTCGCAAGCGGTGTCGCGGGTTAGGGCGCGGCCACCAAGGCGTGCAGAACACGCGTCGACCATGGTGGACCGCGGTCGGGCGACTCGTGACAGGGCTCCGGCAAAGTCTGTTTTAGCAACTTTTGAGCAGTTTGAGTGGGCGTTCGTGCTGGTAGGAGTGGTAGCGGAGTCCTCCGGCTATGTTGTGGTGGCCCTGGATCCGTAACAGACCGATTGCCGTGTTTCGCAGAGTGGCCATCACTTGTGGGCTGGCGCCGGTGCGGACCCGGCTGCGGTCCTCGTCGAAGGTGACGTCGCGGACGCAGTGCACCCGGTTCTCGATATGCCAATGTCCTTGCAACCAGGCGGCTAACTGGCGGGGCGTGGCCTCGGCGGCGGACAGGCTGGTGATCGCGTAGATCGTCGCGCTCGCGAATTTCCGTGTCCGGGCATCGACGCGCCGACGCGTGATCTTCAATGCCAGCCGTGCGCCGGGGAACCCGATGTCCGGACCGATCTCGAGGGCTTTGAGAGTGCGGGTTTCGTGACGGCCGTGCCCGCGTGAGCGTGCGCGATCGCCGGTGCGCACCGAGTGCCACGGCAGCCGCTTGAGCGTCTTGCGCAGTTTCGGCTGGTTGTCCTTGACCGTGAGCAGATAGTGGCCGCCGAGATCGGTGATGTAGGTGGCGGTGTCGCGGTTGGTGTGCAGAGCGTCGGCGGTGACGAGCATCCCGTCGATGTCGATGCCGGCGAGAAGTTCACGCAGCAAAGGGATTTCGTTGGTCTTGCCGTCGACTTCCATCTGTCCCAGGATCACTCCGAGGTGTTGGCAGACCCCGGACAGCAGGTGTCTGGCCCGGCCGCCCTGGCCGTCGCGGGAACCGCGCAGTGATTTGCCATCGAAGGACACCACGCGGCGACCGTGCACGGTGGCGGTCTGCTGCCACATCCATGCCCCGATCGCCTTGTCCAACGCGTCGGCATCCACCGCTTGAAGCAACCGGCGGATCGTCGATTCCACCGGCACCGAGGCGCCGAACCCCAACTCCGACAACACCGCCGCGGGCGCTTCGCCGACCCATTGACCGATCGCGGTCAACGAGCGAGCACCCGCGACAACGGCCGCCAGCGCGGCCGCCAGAATCGCCTGCGCCGAATACCGCACACCGCGACGAGCCCGCGGATCGGTGACCTCGCCCAACACCTCCAGCAAACTCACCGCAGCAGGCAAACGGTCCGATTCACCCCCCCTCGCAAGGCAAGTCGACGGCCGGAACGGCAATGGGGGATGATGGCACGGGCACGGCGGACACTCCGGATGACGCACTTGTGGAAGAGTCGATCTTCTCGAGTGCCGCCGTGACCGCCATCCAATTCTTTCCAGGGCGTGTCGGGCAAAACCCATACAAACCACAGGTCAGCCTTCGCAGGCAGACTTTGCCGGACCCCTGGACTCGTGATTGCGCGTGGACTGGTCGGCGTGTCGAATCGCGACACGCCGACCGAATTTTTGACCAGCAACCAAACTGCAAATCAGTTCTCTTCATAGATCGACGTGACAGCACACCGGGTTTGTGCGAGTCCAGTGGACCTCGGTATTCCGTGGTTTGCCAGATCGTGCTCTTCGAAGGTTGCGCTGGCGGAAGGCATGTGCACGCCGGCGTCACCGAGCGGGTCGAGGCGGGAGGAGGGGCGGTCGGGAGGCGTGCCGTGCCAGGCCTAGCTTGCCTTGTTGTATGCCTCGATGATGTCGGCTTGGATTCGTCCGCGGCTGGAAACGTTGTAGCCGTTGTTTTTCGCCCATTCGCGAATTGCGCCCGTCTTCTGCTTGTCGGCCGTGGCCCGCGTAGTCGTCTTCGCCTTGCCGCGGGGAATTCGGCCGACCTTGCGGGCGGGGCCTGTCCACTGCTCGAACGCGCTACGGAGCTTGCGGGCGTTCTTGTTCGAGAGATCGATCTCGTATTCGACGCCGTCGAGGCTGAACGAGACCGTCTCTTCGGCTTTCGATTTGCCGTCGAAGTCGTCGATCAGCTCGACGATGACCTTCTTTGCCACGCGGCAGTCCTCCATACTTTGTCGAAACACGTTGCGGAACTAACTAACTGGCAAGCTTAGGTCGAGCCACCCTTCGCTGATTTGCCGGGCCGACCGGTTTCTACGGCACCGGCCTGGCCCGGGAGTATCGCAAGCGCGGCATCTCCACGCTCATCATCGATCAGCCCAGCAGCGGGGAAACACTGCGACTACGCGGGATAACCGGCATCGCCGAGGCCGAGCGATACGGATCCGCCTGCGTCGACTACCTTGCCGCGCGATCCGATTGCGACGCGGAACGGATCGGAGTCGGCGGCTGGTCGCTCGGCGGCTACTTCGCGCCCCGCGGCGCCGCCTTCGAACCGCGATTCGGACTCTGCGCCGCATGGGGTGCCATCTACGACTGGGGCGAGTTGCAGCGCACCCGCCGCGAGCGCGAACGCAGAGGAACCGCCGAGCCGTCGGTCCCGCATTTCTGGGAACACGTGATGTGGGTCTTCGGGAAGAGCTCGATGGACGAGTTCGCCGCTTCGTTGACGATGGCCGAGGCCAGCGCGAAGATCGAGGTCCCGTTCCTGGTGGTCCACGGTGCGAACGATCGCCAGGTGTCGCCGGCCATGGCGCAGAAGCAGTACGACGCGGCCGTCAATTCGCCTCACCGTCAGCTGAAAATCATGACACTCGACGATGGGGGAGTCGAACACTGCGCCGCAGACAACATGTCGGCCACAGTCGACTTCATCGCCGACTGGGTCGCCGACCAGTTCGATACCGCGATCCAGGTGAGTTCGAGTGGTCACTGGCTCATTGAGAATCGAGCCGACAACTCGGTGACCAACGCCGCATCGGCGGCAGCCCCGAATCCGTAGATGCGCGGAGCGTGAGCCCGATTCCGTGCCGGGTTCTCCGATGTGCGGGTCGGCCCCACCCGCGGCGATCACTGCAGAGCCGGGCGGGGCTTGCCTGGTTCAGACCGATGCGCTGGGGATCGAACCGACCGAGGTCAGATGTGGCCGTTTGGCGACGCGTCCGTCGCCGGAGGATCTGCCGGTGATGCGGCGAAACAGCCACGGAGTCAAAAACCCTGCTACCCAGCGCAATTCGGCGGCTCCGGCCGCGACGGCGCCGAGTTTCGGTGCAGCGGACGGAAGTGGTGCGGTCCAGCTGCTGTCGGATCCCGGCAAGCGCAGCGCATGCGCCAACGCGTCCGCGAAACTCTGGTGTCCCAGCGGAGTGGCATGCAATCGGTCCCAGGACCACATTCGCGGATCGGTCATCACCTCGTGGTCGCCGGTTTCGGCCACCAGCACTCCATGGCGAGCCGCCGCGTCCCTGATCACCTCGTTGAGCGCGGCCGTGCGCGGACCGAGCAGCCGGGCCAACGGTATGACGCGAGCGACGTCGGGAAATGTCAGTGTCACCACTACCGCGCCCTGAGCCGTCAGCGCCGCGAATGTCGCTTCGAGATGCTCGCCGACCGCCCCGGCGTCGAATTCCGGTCGCAGAAGGTCGTTTCCGCCGGCAATCACCGTGGCGACATCGGGCTGTAATGCCAGTGCGGCGTCGAGCTGTTCGTAGCGGACTTGGCGTGCGAGCTTTCCCCGTACTGCCAGATTGGCGTACAGCAACGACGGGTTGGATCTGGCTATTGTCGCGGCGAGCCGGTCGGCCAGGCCGATCAGCCCCGTATGGTCGTCGCCGTCGCCGAGTCCCTCACTCTGGCTGTCGCCGAGCGCGACGTACCGGAAAAAGTGTGTGGGTATGTGCACCCTTGGCCTCCTGAGAAATTGGTTGAGCGGTCGAAGCGAAGGTGGCGCGACCCGGACATCCGAGACACAGCAACGGTGTTTCCCGAGTGCTGATTTCAGTAGCGGATTTCGACGGGCAGCTCGAGGCGTTCGGCGAGGTCGTCCAGATCTACACCGAAGCTCTCGCGCACCTCGACGCCGTGATCGGTGATGTCGAAGATCGCGTGGTGGGTGTAGACGCGGCTGACGCAGCCGACGCCGGTGAGGGGGTAGGTGCATGCGGGGACGAGTTTGGGGCGTCCGGCTTTGTCGAACAGGCTCATCATGACGACGACGCGTTTGGCGCCGATGGCGAGGTCCATCGCACCGCCCACGGCTGGGATGGCGTCGGGTTGGCCGGTGTGCCAGTTGGCGAGATCGCCGGTCGCGCTGACTTGGAAGGCGCCGAGAACGCAGACGTCGAGGTGGCCGCCGCGCATCATGGCGAAGGAGTCGGCATGGTGGAAGTAGGCGGCGCCGGGTAGTTCGGTGACCGGTACCTTGCCGGCGTTGGTGAGGTCGGCGTCGATGTCCTCGCCCGCGGCGGCGGGGCCCATGCCGAGCATGCCGTTCTCGGTGTGCAGGATGACGCCGAGGCCGGGGTTCAGGTGGTCGGCGATCTTGGTGGGTTGGCCGATGCCGAGGTTGACGTAGGCGCCGCGCGGGATGTCCCGCGCGATCCGGGCGGCGAGTTGGTCGGAGGTCAGGGCCATGTCAGCGCGCTCCTCGGACGGTGTAGTGGCGGGCCTGGGTCGCCACGAGGCGGTCGATGTAGATGCCGGGTGTGACGACCGCTTCGGGATCGAGGGTGCCGGCGGGGACGATCTCGGCGACCTGGACGATGGTGGTGGTGGCCGCGGTTGCCATGACGGGTCCGAAGTTGCGGGCGGTTTTGCGGTAGACGAGGTTGCCGAGCGTGTCGGCGCGGTGTGCGGCGATCAGGGCGATGTCGCCGCGCAGGGGCATTTCCAGGACGTGGTCGCGGCCGTCGATGGTGCGGGTTTCCTTGCCTTCGGCCAGGATCGTGCCGACGCCGGTGGGGCAGTAGAAGCCGCCGATGCCCGCACCCGCGGCGCGCATTCGTTCGGCGAGTGTGCCTTGTGGAACGACCTCGAGTTCGACCTCGCCTGCGCGGTAGAGGCGGTCGAAGACGTAGGAGTCGCTTTGGCGTGGGAACGAGCAGATCACCTTGCGCACGCGGCCGGCCGCCAGCAGCGCGGCGACGCCGACGTCGCCGTTTCCGGCGTTGTTGGACACGAGCGTGAGGTCGGTGGCGCCGTGGCGGATGAGTGCGTCGATGAGGTCGAACGGCATGCCCGCCAAACCGAATCCACCGATCAATACCGTTGCGCCGTCGGCGATTCCGGTGACCGCGTCGTCGGTGCTGGGACAGATGGCGGCGCTCATCGGGTGGCCTCCAAATTCTCGAGTACGACGGCCAGGCCTTGGCCGACGCCGATGCAGATCGCGGCGACGCCCCACCGCTCGTGGCGTTCGCGCAGCACCTTGGCCAGCGTGCCGAGGATTCTGCCGCCCGAGGCGCCGAGCGGGTGGCCGAGGGCGATCGCACCACCTCGGGTGTTGACGATCTCGGGGTCGATCTTCCAGGCGTCGATACACGCCAGCGTCTGCACCGCGAACGCTTCGTTGAGTTCGACGGCACCGACCTGGTCCCAGCCGATACCCGCCCGCGCCAGCGCCCGGTTGGCGGCCTCGACCGGTGCGTAACCGAACGCCTGCGGCTCGACCGCATGCGCGCCGCGGCCCGCGATCCTGGCCACCGGCGCCACCCCGACCAGCTCGGCGGCGGCCGAACTACCCAGCAGGACAGCCGAAGCGCCATCGCTGAGCGGTGAGGCGTTGCCGGCGGTGATCGTGCCGTCGGGGCGGAAACTCGGCTTCAGCCCGGCCACCTTCTCGACGGTCGCGTCCGTGCGGATGCCCTCGTCGCGCAGCAATTCCACGCCCGGCACCGGCACGACGAGATCGTCGTAGAAGCCGTCGGCCCACGCGTCGGCCGCGAGCGTGTGGGAGCGGACCGCGAAGGTGTCCTGACGTTCGCGACTGATCGAAAACTGTTCCGCGAGTTGCTCGTTGGACTCGCCGAGGCTGACCGTCCACTCCGCCGGCATACGCGGGTTGACCAGCCGCCAGCCCAGCGTGGTGGACACCAGCGTGGCGTCACCGGCGGGGAAGGCGCGGCCCGGCTTCGGCAGAACCCACGGCGCGCGCGCGTCATCGACTCGACACCGCCGGTCAAGACGAGGGTCGCGTCGCCGGTTTCGATCTGCCGGGAACCGATCATCGCCGCGTCGAGCCCGGATCCGCACAGCCGGTTGACGGTGGTGGCGGGAACGCCGACCGGAACTCCGGCCAGCAATGCGGCCATTCGGCCGACGTTGCGGTTGTCCTCACCGGCGCCGTTGGCGTTGCCCCACACGATCTCATCGATAGCGGCCGGATCCAGCCGGGGCGTTGTCGCGAGCGCGGCGTGGATGACGGTGGCGGCGAGGTCGTCGGGCCTGGTTCCGGCCAATGCGCCGTTGAAGCGGCCGAACGGGGTCCGCACCGCGGTGTAGAGGAGAGCTTCGGTCACCGCTTCGACGCTAGAGTCCCGCGTTGATATCGTGAAGTATCCATTCCGCGCGCGATTAGGACGTTTTCGATATGGATGTTCGGCACCTGCGCTACTTCGTCGCCGTCGCCGAGGAGCAGCACTTCGGACGTGCCGCTCAGCGCTTGCACATGGCTCAGCCGCCGCTGTCGCAGCAGATTCGCCGGCTCGAGGCGGAGCTGGGCGTGCCGCTGTTCGAACGCACGACCCGCAAGGTGGAGCTCACCGCGGCCGGGGTCGCATACCTCGCGCGCGCCCGGCAGATCCTCGCCTCGCTCGACGACGCCGCACGCGAGGCGCGGCTCGTGGCGGCCGGCTCCGTCGGTCACCTGACCATCGGCTGCGTCGGCTCCGCGACGGCGTCCTTGTTGCCGACCCTGTCGCGTCACCTCGCCACCGAACTGCCCGGAGTCGAATTCGCTTTTCGCGGCGACATGCTGGTGGGTGACCAGATCGAGGCGCTGCGCACCGGCGCGGTCGACATCGCGTTGCTGCGCCCGCCGGTCACCGACCGTTCCCTGGTCATGGAGCTGCTCCGCGACGACGAGCTCGTGCTCGCCACGCCCGCCGACCACCCGCTCGCCTCATACGTCCAGGTAGACCCCAGCGACCTTGGCGATACCGACCTCATCGTGCACTCCGCCGACCGCGCCTCGGTCATGTACGGCGTCGTGATACGCCTGCTGCGCGATGCCGGTGTCCAGCCGCGGATCCGATATCAGGTCGGCGAAACCTCGACGCTGGTCACCCTCGTGGCCGGTGGCCTCGGTGTGGCGATCGTGCCCGAACCGGTGTCCGCGCTCGGTCTCCGCGGGGTGGTCTACCGCCCACTACGACCGACCACCACCGTCGGACTCTCCCTCGCCTATCGCGCCGGAAGGTCCGAACCGCACCTCACCCGAAGTCTCGACGTCATCACACGACTGACAGCCACGAAAGACGCACCATCGCAGCAGCTTCCGCGGAAGAAACCGAATACTTAACCGACAGCGCCCCGCGGTGATCTTCACACTGACCGCCGATGTCGACGGGCGGGTGGCGGCATTGATTGCCCGTCGGCTCGATCATCGGCGGGCAGTTGGGTGCGAAGATGGGCAGGCGAATGCAGCCCACCGTCTTGCGCACGGCGATCGTGGTGGTCGGCAGTATCGCCGCCCTCCGGTTGCTGATGACGTAGAGCTCACAGATTCCGTCGCTTCGACATGGCCACCGAGCGGACAGGAGCACCTGCAGATCGCCTCGTTGACGGGTAGGCGCCGCGTGAACCGCTTGTTCGGCTCTCGCGCTTGGTGTCGGTCTGCTCGTCGTGGTGTCTTCTTTCACTCGGTCTGCGCGAAGTTGCGCCTGTCTCATCACACGCGGCCCCGTTGCCTGGCCCAGCGGGCCTGCCGGCCTTCACCTTGGTCGAGAACGTTCTCCAGACCAACCACTGTCGCGGCGGTGGCGTATCCGGCCTCGGGCAGGCCGAGCTGCGGCATGGCGGCGAAGCCGCCGGCGAGCGGCATGGCCAGGACTCGTTCACGCAGGGCGATCGCCTTGACACCCCCGATCATAAAGGCAACACTGTGTCCGATATTACTGTAGGGCGCGTGGGCTCCAAACCAACAGAAGGCGGATCGCAATGTTGTTGCCACCGGCGTCGGAATCGTTCACTATTGACGACCAGGTGATCGCGGTTCAAGGGCAGCCGCGGTGATCAGGCGTCGTCACGAAATCAGACGCCTTCCCGTCAGCGACGAGGCCAAGGCGTTCTTGGCCTCCCATCGTGCGGCCAGAGTTCCGGTGCCGCTCACATCGCATACCGCGCGCATTGTCCGCAGGGTGTATAGCCGCAGTCGGCCCTCGATCGTCGAGTTGGAGGCCAGGTGCGGTGTTCAAGTCACTACCGGCACGGCCGGTGGTGTCGAGATTTGCACCATGACCCCACGCCAGGTGAGCGGCGGGGATGCCTATGCGATCTATCTGCACGGCGGGGCTTACGTGCTCGGCGACGCGCGTGATGCTCTGGCCGTATTGATGGCCGACGAGCTCGAGATCCCGTTGGTGTCCATCCAATACAGTCTCGCGCCGGAGGCGCCGTTCCCGGCGGCGCTCGATGACGCGGTGGCCGCATATGCGGAGATGGTCGCGCAACGACCGTCGAAGTTCGTCCTGCTCGGCCTCTCGGCTGGTGGTGGGCTGGCACTGGCACTGATGCATCGCATCCGCGAACTCGGCCTCCCCGAACCGTCGGGGCTGGGATTGATAACGCCGTGGACCGATCTCTCCCGCGTCGGCACCAGTCATCACAGCCTCGAAGGACGCGACCCGCTCATCAGGTGGCGCGGGCAGCTCGACAAAGCGGCCCGCGCCTATGCGGCTGGAACAAGCCTGGCCGATCCGTCGCTTTCACCGGTTTATTCCACCAATTTGCACGGCTTCCCACCCAGCATGATCACCACCGGAACCCGAGACCTGTTCCTGAGCAACTGCGTTCGTATGTACTGGGCGCTGCGTGCGGCCGAGGCGCCGAGCCATCTGCGCGTGTGGGAAGGCATGTGGCACAGCTTCTGCGACCAACCCGACATCCCCGAAGCCGCTGCATGCCGCAGGGAAATCGCGACCTTCCTCCGTAAGACCCTCGATAGCGACGTCGTCGACTGACTGTCGCCGCGCAGAGCAAGGTCGGGCGGCGGGTGGAAGCGGTGACCGCAGCCCGCGAAGCCGTCGAGAAATGGCGAGAATGCGGCGACCAACACGGCGCATCACTTTTCCGTCCCTCGCCAAGAGCTTGAGCAATCTCGCGGATCGGCTGGGCGAGTTCGATCAGCGAGAGGAAGCGGTAACCGCGGCTGGCGAAGCTGTCGAGCTGTGGCGTCGGATGGCCACGCGGCACTCGAGTACTTACCTCCATGAGCTCGCTTCAAGCGTGTACGACAACGCGCGCCATCTGAGTGCAGCCGGGCATCAGGAGAAGGCGTTGGCCGCGGCCGGCGAAGCGGTCAACCTCTATCAGTGGTTGGTCGCCACGGACAGTTTGCGACTATATGACACCAAGTTGAAGCAAACAGAACAGATGTTGGTGAGGTTGCGAAACGCCCTCTGACGTTGTCATAGTTTCGAACTGTCGTGAATGTGGTCCGATTTCGCGGTGCCAGCGTGCCGGCGCGGTGTAGTCGCGCCGCCGACGGTTCACGGACCATAGAACAACCGTTCGTTTGGCAGGCGGGGCAATAGACGACCGTAGCCGAGGGGGGTGAGGACGAGTTCGATCGTATGCGTGGGGTTTCGGCTCCAGTCGTGAATGAAGGTGAGGGCCGCGGGGGCGGTGGCGACGTAGTCGAAGGCCATGTCTTGCAACCAGATACGCAAGTGAACATCGCCATCTGATAGGAAGAATCCCAAAGCGGTCATTGCGTGTACGGCTCGAGTATCGGGGAGGGTCGGCGGCTTGGTTAATTTTGGAGGGGGCGGTGTAGGCGGGTGAATGTCTCGATGCAGAGAATTTCGGCGTTCGCGAAGGTGGGGGCGGCCCTGATCTCGCCGACGGAGGCCCCTTCGGCGTTCAGGCTGCAGCAGAACCCCCTTACTGAACGAAAATTGCACCCTTTCGGCGACTCGCCGAAAGCCTCGTCTTACTGTCCCGAGAGAGTCTCCGACCAGGTCCGGCGGCGTGGATCGCAGCGCGGCCAACAGGCTCGCGAGCGGACGCATGGTGCCGGAAGCTGCTTTCGATCCATCCATATGGGCAACAGTGTCTCCGAAATGCTCGCGTCTAGTCAATAGTTTCGGCAACGACGTATTCGATAGCGGAAGGAGTGAAGCCGCTGCGCCTGAGGTGGGCCTTCTTGTTCCTGCAGCCGGTGCTAGCTACTGCTAAGGATCGGATCGGAGATCGACACAGCATGGAGCATTGTCGAGGCGTCGACATCGAGGTGTGCTGCGGATGCGCGCCTTGTCTACTGCCCTTTCGCTTGCGCACGGGCATGGGCGCTGCTTCTCGCGAGGCTGACTGTGCCGACCTGAGAGGATGGGGGCATGCTGGTGGGTGGGGCGGAAGACCTTGCTGCCGGTTTGTGGGCGATGGGGGCGGGAGCGTCGGTGTACGACCGAGGCTAGTGCTGCACCGAAAGCAACTGATCGGTAGCAGGAACCATTGTCGGGCAATACTTTTCGCCCGGTGGTGCGTGGGTACCGGTACTGTGGCCGGTCGCGCGCCACCTGCCGCCGTCGGCGGTCTTGCCGAGCTTCTTGACGTCGACGTGGACCAGGCTGCCAGGGCTCGTGACGGCCTGACTTGCGAAAATGGTGCAAGCGCTATTTCGTAAGTCCGAGTAGAGCTGCGGACAATCCGAGGTCGGGGCCGAAGTCTTCGACTCGACCGGTGCGGCACCCGTCGGCGTGCATCTGGATTCGATTGCAGAAGAGACTGACGACTTCACCAGACAATGCTGTGCCAAGGACTAGATGGGAGCGGAAGTAGCCGCCTTGTGTGTCCATCGTGCGCGAAAGATTCTGCAACAGAAGCGGTGCGACGTCGACGACCTCGGTGACGCCTGCGGCATTGGCTCGCAACTGATCGGTTACCGCCTTCAGTCCGGTCAAACTCGAGGCCAGCTGGCTCTGATACTGACTGAATGTGCCGGAGGTGTTGGACAAGAATGCGTTCATCTGATCGAGGGTCGCCTGCAGGCCGGGCGCCTGCTGGGCGAGCAGCTGAGTCATTTGAGTCATCTTGTCGCTGAAGTCGCGTACTTGCTGGTCGTTATCGGCAAGCATGGAGGTCAGTTCATTGAGCTTGATGATGATCTGCGAGATCGCGTCCTTGTTCGTCATTCCGACCTTGAGTGCGCCGGACAGCGCCTCGAGCGTTTCGTGAATCTTGGTGCCCTGGCCGGCGACCATGTCGTGGAGTAGGGTGCCCGATACTGGCCCGACCTTCGTGCCGTCGAAAGGTTTGAGTGCAGCGGCGAATTCATCGATGGTCTTGATCATCGTGTCCAATTCGACTGGCGTGCGAGTAGCCTCCAGGGGGAGGTGTGCATTATCCAGAAGGGTGGGCCCGCCCGTGTATCGCGGTGTCAGCTCGATATGTCGGTTGGTCACTATGGAAGGCGACACCAGTACGGCAGTAACGTCTTTCGGGATTTGCACGTCGTTGTCGACGGTAAGGTGTACTTCCACGTATTGACTATGTGGGACCAATTTGTCCACCTTGCCGACCTCGAGCCCCAGCACTGTGATCGGGTTGCCCTCGAATACGCCTGCGATACTGCGGAAGTCGGCGGTGATGTGTGTCTTGTGAGCTATCGGATTCGCGCCCCACGCGCAACTTGCGGTGAGCAGCGCCGTGGCGCAGGCGGTTAGGACGGCGCGGAGCGGAGAGTTCATCGCTGGTCTCCAGGCGGGTGTGATGTCGTGTCGGCGAATGGAACCCGGGAGTCGACTAACCGAAGCAAGTAGAGCGAGCAGAGCTATGTCGAAGCGAACCAGGTCCAGAATGTATCGGCTACACTGTAGCGGAAATAGATTTGGGTGGCAACAAATTTCGGCAACACTGTTCTGCTCTCTTGGTAGCCGTGATGGGCGCTACGGCGATGCCGGCGCGTCGAAGCGGGACACGGCGGTGATTGCGTTTGTACGGGCCTGGTCGTCGGTGATGGCCGCCAGCGCAGAATTCGGAGAACCATCGCGAGGGCGGCTTCATGCGACGTCAGCTCCGCAGCGGCTTGTGCCCGCACCTTGGGTGCCGCCTGCGATTCGGCGGAATAGTCGGGGGCTCGCCAGTCCTACTTGCTGACGAATCGAGGTAGCTACCAGTCCGGATGCGGAGGCCAGTTCGGCACACGTTGGCAAACCGCTTGTCGTGTCGGGAAAGGACAAGGTTGGCCTCCGAAATACCTCGGAGCACGCAGACCCTGCTGGCGGCTACCAGTCATCGTGGCAATCGCGAATAGTTTCTTCGGCTTCGATGAGTGAACCGTCGACTTATCTGGAGTCAGCGGTTCGCGGTCGGGGTCGGCTGCCTCGTAACGTGCCGCAGGAGGCTGGGTGGGCTGGCTCGTGAACCGTCTGTCGCCGTCGCAGGTTGACTTGCCCGTGATGTGTCGCCCCGCCCGGTCTCCGTTCACGGTCTGACTTGATAGAGGTGTGACGACGACCCGCTGTGTGTAGTTCTGGAAGTCGACAGGTCGGCCGTGGATTCTCTGCCCGGCGACGACAAGGACGATTACCTGATGATGCTGATCGGCATCGACCCGCACAAGTCCAGCCATACCGCGACGGTGATCGAACCGTCGACGAATTCTGATCTCGGCTCGATCCGTATCGATGCCAGCAACAACGGATATCGCCAGCTGCTGGCATGGGCACGACAGTGGCCGAAACGTCGGTGGGTGGTGGAAAACGCGGAAGGCCTCGGGCACCATCTGGCGCTGTGGCCGGTCGCCATGGGCGAGGCAGTCGTTGACGTTGCGCCGGCCGCGACCGCGCGGGTGCGGCAGCTTTCGCGTGGCGGCCGCCGGAAGAACGACCGTATCGACGCGGCTGCGGCGGCGTGTGTCGCAGCGTTGCACGGCGACGCCCGTCCGGTGCGTGCCGAAACCCATACCGATTCGCTGGCCCTTCTCGATGAACGGGCGACAGAACCTGTCCGAGAAGAGAACTCGATCGGTCAACCAGCTCCACGCACTGCTGCGAGAATTGCTGCCGGGCGGGGCGCCGACAAGCCTGACCGCTACCAGTGCGCACCCCGTCGAGTTTCGATATCGAATACGGCTGGGGTGGCCTCACCGTCGACGACGACCTGTGGGCCCCTCGCACGTTCGAGCGGATGAGTATCTGGGGCCACCGACAGCTGGCCGCCGCGGCCTCACTGCCGCCGGGAATCATACGTATGAAGCCGTAAAACCTTACACCGCAATGAAATACGAATTGCCAGCTTTCGGACAAGGAGCAAACAATGACGGGTACGACCATCGGCCCCCTGACCGCGCAGAGCGCGGGCCGCACGATCGATACTCCGGGATGGCATCTGCGCTACTACGAGGCAGGCGGAGGTCATCTGGTGATCCTGCTCCACGGCAGTGGGCCGGGTGCGACGGGCTGGAGTAACTACCAGCGCAATATCGGCCCTCTCGCGCAGCATTTCCGAGTGCTCGCTGTCGACATGCCGGGTTGGGGGTTCCGATCCGGTCCACGCCGGCAACTTCGATCACGTCGAGACCCTGCTCCAGTTTCTCGATGCACTCGACATCGAAAAGGCAGCGGTCGTGGGCAATTCGATGGGCGGTGCCACTGCCATCCGGTTCGCCGCCGAGCATCCCGATCGGATTTCTCACCTCGTCACCATGGGTGCGCCCAGCGGCCCACGCCCGGGCCTGTTCGGCCCCGGTGGACTCAGCGAAGGGATCAAGGTACTGCTCCGCGGCTACCAGGATCCGTCCGAAGCGAATATCCGACAGCTGGTCGAGGTGATGACCTACGACCACGCCACCATCACCGAGGAGCTCGTGCAGCGACGCACCGCCGACACCCAGGCCCACCCGGAACACCTGACCAATTTCCTGAGCCTGGCCGCCCAGCGCAAAGGGCCGATCCCCAAGTGGCCCACGGTCGAGCTGTCGCCGGTATCCGGACACCCGCCCTGCTCATTCACGGGCGTGACGACCGTGTGGTGCATTTCGAGAACTCGCTCGCACTGGTCGCGACCATTCCGAACTCGCGTCTGGTGCTGCTCAACCGCTGCGGCCATTGGGCGCAGAACGAGCACGCCGAAGAATTCAATCGCCTGGTCGCCGACTTCATCCACAACAACTGAGCAACTACAGAAAGAGCCTGTGCCGTGCACGAAGTCACCGAGCGCATCGAGGCGCTCGCCACGAAACTTGGATGAGCAAGCCGCCCCCAGCGACGATGTGGGCCGCCTGACCGACGAGACCGCGGCGCTGCTGCGCTCCGCGGGGATCGTCCGCATGCTCCAAGCCCAGGACCGGGGCGGATAACAGACTCATCCGGCCGAATTCCTCGATGCGGTGATGAAGACGGCCGCGATCGCCCCGTCGGCAGGGTGGGTGGCCGGTGTTGTCGGCGTGCATCCATGGGAGCTGTCGATGACCGATACCGCACTGCAGCAAGAACTCTGGGGTACGGACGCGGACATCTGGATCGCCTCGCCGTATGCGCCGATGGGCCGCGCCGCGCCCGTCGACGGTGGTTACCGCCTCTCAGGACGATGGAGTTTCTCCTCCGGTACCGACCACTGCGAGTGGGTGGTGATCGGCGGACTGGTCACCGACGAACAGGGTGGGCACACCGGCATGCGGCATTTCGTCCTGCCTCGTGGTGACTACCGAATCGTCGATGACTCCTGGCAGGTCGTCGGCCTGAAGGGGACAGGAAGCAAGGATCTCACCGTCGGTGAGGCCTTCGTTCCCGACTATCGCACCATCGATGTGGCCGCGCTTGTCGACGGTTCACTGGCTCAGGCGAACAGGCCGGGAGATCCGTTGTATGCCTTGCCTTTCGGGGTGCTCTTCTCGTACGCGATCTCCGCCGCGACGATCGGGATCAGCGAGGGCGCACTGGCGGCGTTCGTCGCCTACACCGAGGGGAGGATATCGCTGGACGGGTCGCGAGCCAGTCGGCATGCCCACCAGTTGTCCGCGCTGGGTGCGGCCACCGCTGACATCAACGCCGGCCGTACCGTCCTGATGTCGAACGCGCACCGGATGTTCGACATCACCTCGGCCGGCGGACGGCTCACCGAGAGCGACCGGATAGCTTTCCGTAACGACCAGGTCCGGGCCGCTCGGCGAGCCGTGGATGCGGTCGACAGCTTGTTCGTCCATGCCGGCGGTGGGGCGCTGCGCTCGGACCTGCCCTACCAGCGTTACTGGCGTGACGCGCACGCCGCCATGAATCACCTGTGCAACGTGGCGGATCCGATCCATCAGAGCTACAGCGCCGACCGCTTCGGAAGCCCGATCACAGCGCTTTTTTACTGAAAATTTAGCCACGCCGACTCGGTCGGAGCATACGATCGCATCTGATCAACCCATCAGTTATGGTGAGCGCTGCGATGAGAATGCCGATCGGCTTCGAACGCAGTTCCGTCCGGGCGGATTCGTTCTGCTCGCGCATTGTCGCCCCAATCAGAAGAGTGAGGATCTCGGTGTCCGCAAACATCCCCAATTCCCGGATCACGTTGAATCGCCGCCGCGCGTTGGGGGGCGCGGTGGCCGGTGCACTGGGCGTCGCCGCGACGGTCGCCGCGGTCCCGATCGTGCAAGCGGCCCCTGCTCGGACCCAGCAGCCCGCGCCTTCGGGCACCTACCGAATCGATCTCCACGCGCATTTCTTGCCGCCGGACTACCGTGCCGCACTGATCGAGCACGGCATCTCACCATCGGTGGTTACCCGACGCCGGACTGGTCGCCGGAGCAGGCGCTCGCGTTCATGGACTATTACGGCATCCAGGCTCAGGCGTTGTCCGTTTCCGACCCGGGCGTGTCCTTTTTGTCCGGCAAGGAGGCCAACGATATGGCCCGTTACTGCAATACCTATGCCGCCGGCTTGTTCAAGTCCAACCCGACCCGGTTCGGCGCGTTCGCGGTGCTGCCGATGCCGGACATTCCGGCTTCGATCGACGAGGCGATCTTCGCCCTCGACCAGCTCCACCTCGACGGTGTGATTCTGCTGTCGGCCTATAACGGCGTGTACCTCGGTGATCCACGGTTCGAGCCGCTGATGGCTGCCCTGAATCAGCGCAACGCATACGTCTTCGTCCATCCGGCGGCGATCCCGGACGACGCGAAACCGAAACTCCCCCTGCCGGATTTCCTCGAGGAATTCACCTTCGACACCACTCGAGCGGCGACCATGATGATGATGACCGGGATGACACAGCGTTATCCGAACATCCGCTTCCAGCTCGCGCACGCCGGCGGAACGGTGCCGTTCCTGTCGCATCGGATCAGTGTCGCCTCGCAAACCGTCATCGGGCAGTTGTGGCCGCAGGATCTGCCCAAACCCTCGATCCTCGATATTCAGCGGCAGATTTCGAACTTCTACGTCGATACCGCGCTCAGTGGGTCGGCCGCGGCCATGTCCAGTGCGCTCGCGGTCACGAGTCGCGATCACATCGTGTTCGGTTCCGATTGGCCCTTCAGCGCGCTCACCCTCCCGCAGTCCGGTAGTCACGACCCGGCGCCCGGACTCAGCGACATCTTCGATGCCGACGCGCGCATGGAGGTCGAGCATCACAATCCGCTGCGGCAGCTCCCTCGCCTGGCGCAGGCGGTCACATCCTGACCGATTCACAGAAAGGCATGTCATGAGCGGTCACGCACGGATCGACACCCACCAGCACTACCTGCCGCGGTTCTACCGCGATCTGCTCGACAGTCACGGGATGGACGCCGGTGGATGGCCCACTCCCGACTGGAGTCTCGAGGCCGCCCTGGCCCTCATGGACGACCTCGAGATCGCCACCGGAGTCGTCTCGCTGAGTTCGCCGGGTGTGCGATTCGACGACGACGAGACGAGCCGCGCGGTGGCCCGGCGGGTGAACGAGTTCGGCGCCGAACTCGTCAAGGACCGGCCCGATCGGTTCGGCTTGTTCGCCAGCCTGCCGCTGCCCGATGTCGACGGCGCGTTGGCCGAAATCGCCTACGTATATGACGAATTGCACGCTGACGGCGTGGTGCTGCTCTCCAACGTCGACGGCATCTACCTCGGTGACCGGGCTTATGAACCGGTCTGGGAGGAGCTGAACCGCCGCTCTGCTGTCGTATTCGTCCATCCGGACTCGCCGCCGATGGCAATGCTGCCGGGTATGCCGTCGCCGTTGCTGGACTTTCCCTTCGACACCACCCGGTCGGCGGTGCACATGGTGGCCAATGGTGTCATGAGTCGCTACACCGACATGAAGGTCGTGCTGTCTCATGCCGGCGGCTTCCTGCCGTACGCGGCCTACCGGTTCACCGGTGTGTCGATGTTCAACGAGGCGATCACGCCCGAACAGGCATTCACCGACCTGCGACGGTTCTACTTCGATACCGCCCTGTCCTCGACGCCCGCCGCGATGCCCTCGCTCCTGGCCTTCGCCGATCCGACGCACATCACCTTCGGCAGCGATTTCCCGTTCGCGCCGACGAGCAAGCAGATGACCGACATGCTCGACGCCGCCGACATCGACGACACCCTGCGCGCCGGGATCGACCGCAAGAACGCCGAGGCCCTGTTTTCACGCCTCGGGTAGGCCTGCCGTCGGCGACGGCCCGTCAGGTTGCGTCGGTCTCGGCACGAGAACATTTTGTGAGTATTTCATCATTTTCTCTTGACAACGCATACCATCGGAACTGATGATTTAGTCAATAAACGTGTGGAGGTAGCTGTGACGAGCATCGACAAGGGTGTCGGGACCGAACGGACGGTTCGGGTCGGCGATCGTGAGATCTTCTTCGTGGAAGCGGGGTCGGGCCCCGTGGTGGTTCTGCTGCACGGAGGTGGCCCCGGGGCTTCCGGGGTGTCCAACTATTCGCGCAATATCGAGGTACTGGCGCAGCGGTTCCGGGTGATCGTGCCGGATATGCCCGGCTACGGCCGTTCGTCGAAGTGGGTGGACCGGTCGGATCCGTTCGGTGATCTGGGTTGCGCGACAGGCGGGTTGCTGGACGCGCTGGATATCGTGAAGGCGCACTTGGTCGGCAACTCGTACGGTGGCGCCGCGGCCCTGCGGCTGGCCATGGACCGCCCGGAGAAGGTGGACCGGATGGTTCTCATGGGCCCTGGTGGTGTCGGAACCACTCGAGCCTTGCCGACTGCGGGTTTGCAGCGGCTGCTCAATTACTACACCGGGACTGGGCCGAGCCGGGAGAAGATCACCGAGTTCGTTCGGCAGTACCTGGTGTACGACGGAGAAACGGTGCCACAGGAGCTCATCGAGGCCCGTTATCAGGCCAGTCTCGACGCGGAGGTGGTGGCGAGTCCGCCGTTGCGCCGGCCGTCGGGACCGCTGGCGCTGCGCACGCTGTGGCGAATGGACTTCACCCGCGACTCCCGCCTGGGGAAGGTCGCTCATCCGACGCTGGTCGTGTGGGGAACCGACGACAAGGTCAATCGGCCCTCCGGCGGGCGCATGCTGGCCGACGCCATGCCCAATTGCGACCTGTATATGGCGGCGAATGTCGGCCACTGGGTGCAGTGGGAACGAGCGGAGCTGTTCAACACCCTGGCCACCGCGTTTCTCGAGACGGATCGATGAGCGATTTCCTGCGTCCGAACACCGATGATTCGGTGTTCGGTTCGGTGCACCTGGGATACGTTGTCGTGCAATCGAATCGGCTCACCGATTGGCGGCGCTTCGGCGCCGACGCGATCGGGCTGCACGTCGACGATCTCGACAGCAATACAGTGCGCTTCCGCCTGGACGATCGCTCCTGCCGTTTCCTGATCCGGCGGGGCTCGGCCGAGGATGTCATCGCGCTGGGCTGGCAGGTCGACGATCACGAGACCTTCGACCGCATCCTCGCCCGTGTCACCGAGCGTGGGGTCCCGATCATCGAGGCGACACCAGAGGAAGCGGCGCTGCGGGGTGTGGAGCGGTTGTGGCGCTTCGCCGGCCCGAAAGGCATCGCACAGGAGATCTTCACAACGCCGGTCACGACCGCGGAGCCGTTGCGGATGATCAGCTCCGGCTGGGTAACCGGGGAGGCCGGTCTCGGGCATGTGGCGATGATCTCCCGCGAGCCGGAGGCGGTGCGCGGCTACTACGAGACCGTCTTCGACTCCCGCTTGTCGGACTACATCGACGAGAATGTGTCGGGCTTGACGATGAAGATCCGGTTCCTGCGGGTCAACGAGCGTCATCACTCGATCGCCGTCGCCAACATTCGCGGTGTGAAGATCGATCCGATTCGAACCTCGGTGCAGCACATCAATATTCAGTCCGCATCGCTGGACGACATGCTCGCCGCGTTCGAGCGAGTCACCGCGCTCGGCTTCCGGATGCAATGGTCGGTCGGCCAGCACACCAACGACCGGGAACTGTCGTTCTACTGCGTGACTCCCTCCGGTTTCGAGCTGGAGGTCGGCTGGAACCCGATCGTGGTCGGCCCGGAACTCGAATCCACCTGGGAACCGACCACCTATCAGGGCATCAGCACCTGGGGTCACACTCCGGTGGGAGAGACCGTACTGGGCAAATTCGCTCAGTTCCGGCAGGCGCTGCAGTCGATCAGAACTCCGGAGATCACCGTTCCCGAGCTCGCAGAAGGGTTTTCACGATGAGCACCACCGACTACGACGTCGTGGTCGTCGGCCTCGGGCCGACCGGCCTGACCCTCGCCAATCTGCTCGGCCGACGTGGGGTAAGTGTGCTGGTGCTCGAACGTGAACCGGAATATTACGGCCTGGCCCGCGCGGTCTACACCGACGACGAATGCATGCGGATCTTCCAAACCG